>JAFLLC010000089.1 GCA_019162745.1 Deltaproteobacteria bacterium
ACTGCACGGGTAGCTGTGTGGGAAAGTAGGTCGCCGCCGGGAATTATAATCAAAACGCCTCACATCTTAAATGATGCGGGGCGTTTTGCGTTTGGGATATAAAATACCAGACTTAATACGTATACCATGCTAGATTGTTGTGCAAAGTATATGCTACTGAAGGAGTTATTTATGGATGAAAAATCAACGACTGCTGAAAACGCTTTTGTAAAGGCATATCCGGACTACTCATCAACTTTGCGACTTGATGAAATGCGAAATAAAGAATACACAGGCCTTGATTACAATGGCCATGTTTACCTCGATTATACTGGCGCTGGTCTCTATTCAGAATCACAGTTACGTGACCATGCGGCCTTGCTTTTAAGTAATACATTCGGAAATCCGCACTCAACTAATCCTACCTCATTGGCAATGACCAGGTTGGTGGAACAGACGAGAGCTTATGTCTTTGAGTTCTTTAATGCCTCTACAGACGAATACGAAGTTATTTTTACTCTAAACGCCAGTGCAGCGTTAAAACTTGTTGGTGAGTCATATCCTTTTTGTCCAAACAGCCAATATTTACTTACATTTGATAATCACAACTCAGTAAACGGCATAAGAGAGTTTGCCCGTGCCAAGGGCGCTAAGGTAACCTACGCGCCGGTAGTACCTCCTGACCTGCGTATTGATGAAAATAAACTTTATACTGCTCTTGATAAAGCGTGCAACAATGGGAATAATCTTTTTGCTTTTCCTGCCCAGTCAAACTTCTCGGGGGTGAGGCATGACCTTGAATGGATAAAAACAGCACAGGATAAAGGCTGGGACGTGTTGCTGGATGCTGCTGCCTATGCTCCGACAAATACCTTGGATCTTAGTCGTTGGCATCCGGATTTTGTTACACTCTCATTTTATAAAATGTTTGGTTATCCTACAGGTGTTGGTTGCCTTATTGCCCGAAAGAAATCGCTAGCTAAGCTACATCGACCATGGTTTGCGGGCGGGACGATCTCTGTTGCGTCCGTTCAAGCTGACCGACACTACCTTCATGCCGGATCAGAAGGCTTTGAAGACGGCACACTGAATTACCTGTCTCTTCCCGCAGTTAAAATTGGCTTGCAGCATATTGCTGCCATTGGACTTGAAAAGATTCATACTCGTGTAAGCTGTCTGACCGGGTGGTTGCTATATGAGCTAACCAACTTTACCCATTCAAATGGGAAACCATTGGTACAGGTGTATGGACCATTAGAATTAAAAGGTCGGGGGGGGACAGTAACCTTTAATTTTTTCGATCCGGAAGGGAATTTTATTGACCACCGACTAGTAGAACGCAAGGCAAATGAAGTTGGTATTTCCTTGAGAACTGGATGTTTCTGTAACCCTGGTGGTGGCGAACTCGCACTGGGAATATCAGCGGAGGAACTTTCATCATGTATGATAGCTACAAAGAATCGGCTAACTTTTGAAGATTTCAGGCGATGCATAGATGCAAAAAGTACCGGAGCGGTACGAGTATCGCTTGGTCTGGCAAGTAATTTCAGAGATATTCAGCGTTTCTTATGTTTTGCACGATGGTTTAAGGATATTAAAGTTGATATTACGCAACAGTAGGACGTTTGTTTATTGTGCAAAGTAATGTATTCCCTTACTATTTGAATTGACGATAGACTTAGTTTCATATAGTTAGTATGAGTATTTACTGCCTTGTATTTAAAACTATACTCAGTGGATATACTTGCAGAGCGGCGAGTGTTTATTCATGTTCCTTCTTCCGAAGGAGATTTCATTAGTAAAAAATATATCAAATTCAAAAATAGACCTTCCTGCTGTCCTCAGTAAACTCAGAAACAGTGATTTTAATGGCTACGTACAGGTATACATTCCTTCTGCGGCGGCCACGCTTCTGTATAGTGCAGTCCATTAAAATACTTGAGGGACTTTCAGACAACTTTGATCTTGGTTTCGGTGTCTCATCTAGGGAAACTCGGGTAAATCCAGACGGAAAAGGAACTGATGAAAACATGCGATCCCTACAAATGCATGACGCTATGCGGTCTGAGGTTGTACGCTGCTTCTGACCAGTACAATATCAATCTAATTCGCTTGCCAATATTTTGGAGGTAGTATGGACTCATTGCTCTCGTTTCTGCCAAAGACATACAATACGCTGGAAGTCGATGCATTTACTGTAATTCAAACAGTTTGCTGGTTTATCGCTGCCGCAGTCAGTTTTTACTTCAGTATAGATAATGCCCGGATCTGGACGAGTATCGCAATCGGGTTCTTTATGGTCTTCTGGAGTATTGCGTATCAGTTAAATCCCTACGCCCAGAGTTATTACAAACTCACCGCTATCCACTATACAATTGGTACGATTGCTATTCTGCTGATCAGCCATGGTTTTCAGGAATACTATGTTTTTACCCGAACACTTGAAATAACGGGTTCAAAAATGACCATATACCTTGCGACACTAGGTCTTATAGTTGCGGCAATTACAATCATAGTCCTGAACCCGAAGCCCAGTATCTACGTTTTAAGAAACTTCAAAATGATGAATAATACAGTATGGTTTTTCCTTTCCTGTATTAATATATATACGATCATAAAAATTCATCGCGAGTTGAAGGGGTCTCCGATTGCCAACGGTATTCTCTCGTTTGCTCTGGTATTTCTTTTTGCACTGATCTGGAAAGGTTCAGGATTGTACCTGGCACTATACCAGTGGGATAAAGACTGGCTTGATATTATCGAATTCACCGGGGAGTCAACTGATATTGCCCAGTATGCTGTACAGGTAGAGGTCGCACAGTTTATGAGCCGCGCCGGTGTCCTCCTGTCCGGACTATCTGTGGGCGGTACATTCATCTATCTATTCAAATTATTGAGATAGTCATGCATCCATGGAAACTTTAAGTTTTTTTATTTACGCAGATCACAGTGAGGTTTTAAGTTCTTCAGCACAATAATTAAAAACGCCTTGACTGAAACTCGCTTGAGGGTGTATGCATTTTAGCTGGATTACAGCATTCCCATTCTGTAGTCATAAGTTTATGCCAATGGAGGCAGAAATGAAAAGATTGGTTCTACTTGTTGTTATGGTCATTGTATCTTCTTGGAGTTCCTTGGCTTTTGCCGGAGAAGGCAAGATGATTGGTACAATTACAGTAATCAAAATGGTTGGCAACGGAGCCGAAATGACTCTTAAGGATCGCAGGACCGATGCAACTGTTGTATTGCAGGTGCGTGATGCTTCCACAATTGAGAAGCTGAAAGACAGGAAGATCCGAGTTGGCGATGAACTGCGTATCCGCTTTGATGACGGGAACAAGGTGATCAAGAAGGTCCAAAAGTCAGCGGGCTGCTAACGCCGCTATAATGTGAGAGTCATAATAAAAAGGCCTGTCACGCAGGCCTTTTTCTGTTTTTAAATATTTGCTACGGATGACTCAAATACCACCCTGAAAACTTTAAAACCCTTGACGGTGGCTCATTCAGGGGGTAAGTTTTTTATTTCATAAGGACTTTCACTGATATTTCCAGTTTACTGCAGGCATGACAGGAGGAGCTTAAGTATGAACTATCCGGTCTGGTACGTTCCAACGTTTGGCGGAGGATTGCTGATTGCACTGATTGCAATTGTACATGTATTTGTCTCTCATTTTGCTGTTGGTGGCGGCCTCTATCTGGTGATGACAGAATGGAAGGGGATTCGTGAACAGGATCAGTCAATTATGGCCTTTGTTAAGAAGCATACCAGGTTTTTCCTGCTCTTGACCATGGTCTTTGGCGGCCTTACGGGTGTTGCCATCTGGTTTGTTATCTCCCTTATCCACCCTGCGGCCACTTCGCTTCTGATCCATACCTTTGTGTTCGGTTGGGCAGCCGAGTGGGTTTTCTTTCTGGTGGAGATAGTGGCGCTGTTCATCTACTTCTACACTTTTGGCCGGATGGATGATCGTACCCACCAGACCATCGGCTGGATCTATTTCGGGGCAGCATGGATGAGCCTGTTCCTGATCAACGGGATCATTGATTTTATGCTGACCCCGGGGGCTTGGCTTGTCAGCCACGACTTCTGGTCCGGATTCTTCAACCCCACCTTCTGGCCGTCGCTTTTTTTCCGCAGTTTCATGAGCTTCATGTTGGCTGGTTGCTATGGTTTTATAACCGCTACCTTTCTGAAAGATGAGCAGACCCGGCACAAGATGATCCGCTATTCCGGCACCTGGGCGCTGATTTCTCTTGCTCTGTCTGTACCGTCCGGTTGGTGGTACATCTCAGTGCTGCCGGAGAAGGCCCGTGGCCTGGTGGCCGGTGCTTCACCAACCATTTCCCGTGCCGCCACCGTGGCTGCCTTCTCGTTGGCCGCTCTTACAGCTGTGGTGATCATTATGATCCTGCTTGACCCCAAGAAAGCCCGTATCAGGATGCTGACCGTGGTCGCGATGATTGCTGCCATGGGGTACATGGGCGCCTTTGAATGGACTCGTGAAGCTGCCCGGCGACCTTATGTTATCAATGAGGTTATGTACTCCAACGGTGTTCTCCGGCAGGATGTGGAGCGAATAAATCAGGAAGGATTTTTGAAAAACGCCAAATGGGTCCAGAACAAAGAGGTGACCCAGGCCAATCAGCTGGAGGCCGGGCGAGAGCTGTTCCTGCACCAATGTTTTGCCTGCCATACTGTAGGGGGCTTCAATAACGATATTATCGGCCGAACCAAGAACATGAGCTATGGAGCCATGCAGAAATATCTGGCAACAATTCATGAAAAACGTTACTTCATGCCACCCTTTGTGGGGAATGAGAATGAGCTGAAATCGCTGGCCGCCTATCTGGCAGCCGGACTGCACAAGAAACCGCTGACCGAAGAGGTTATTACTGTTGGTGGTCGTGGCAAAAGCCTCTTTGAGGATAACTGCGCTCCCTGCCACGCTGCTGAGGTCCTGAAGCCGAAGATGGCAGGGTGGTCAAAGGAAAAGATTCGCGCCTCTCTGGACAAGCTACCCGCCCTGAACCCGGCAATGCCTGACTACAGTGCACCGGTTGCCGACAAGGATGCCATGACCGGATATCTGCACAGCCTTAACAATATGGGTTCTGCTGCTGCCCCCCCCAAAGAACAGGGTGCAACGCTTTTTGATGATAACTGCGCTCCTTGTCACAGCTTTGATGTTTTAAAACCTAAAGTGTCTGGTTGGTCCAAGGCTAAAATACGCACCTCTCTGGACAAGCTTTCGGCCCTGAATCCAGGTATGCCTGACTTTACCGGATCATCTGCAGAAAAAGATTCTCTGGCCGACTATATGGTGAATCAAACTGGAGGTGCAAAATGAATCCGGCAAGTTTAATTCCGACAGCTGATACTCTGACCGCCCACTGGGGCTGGTTTCATTTCCTGCTCATGCTGACCTTCCCGTTGCACCTGTTTGCCATGAACGCTATGTTGGGCACCGCTTTATCTGCCTTTATCTGCCACCTGCGCCCGGCACATCCCTACCGTGATCTTTCCCACGAACTGGCCAAAGCGCTGCCGTTCATGGTTGCCTTTACCATTAACCTGGGAGTGGCGCCGCTGCTTTTTGTCAACGTATTATACGGCCACCTGCTATACACCAGCACCGTGTTGATGGGCCTCTTCTGGCTGGCGGTTGTTCCGCTCCTAATCATCGCGTACTACCTTGCCTATGTCTATGACTTCAGTTTTGAAAAACTCGGCAACAAGGCTGCGTATGCCGTGCTGGCTGTGCTGTTGCTCCTGATGTCAGTCGGCTTCATCTTCTCCAACAATATGACCATGATGATCTCCCCGGCAAGTTGGCTCCGCTGGTTTGCCACTCCGGGTGGAACTCTGTTAAATCTGGCTGACCCAGCCCTGCTGCCCCGCTATCTGCATATGATGACCGGATCACTTGCTGTTGGTGGGCTTTGCGTAGCACTATACTCCTCTACTGTACTAAAGCATAATTCAGCCGTGGCGAAGGCAGGAACAAAGCTGGGGATGCAACTCTTTACCTGGTTGACGGTGCTGCAGGTCCTGGTGGGCAGTTGGTTCCTGCTGACTTTGCCTGGTGAGGTAATGAAGCGGTTCATGGGGAACAACATGTTTTCCACAGGATTGCTGGTGACGGGGATTCTGCTGGCTGTCGCAACTATTATTAGCGGCTACAGGCACAAAGTGGTGGCTACACTCTTGCTGACAATTCCGTTGGTCTACGTAATGGCGTTCATGCGGGACAGCGTGAGGGGCGGCTACCTGGCGCCATATTTTGACGTAACCAAAGTGCCGGCCAACATGCAGTGGTCGCCGCTGATCTTCTTTCTGGTGACATTGGTACTGGGTCTGGTGGTGATTGTCTGGATGCTCTCCAAGCTGCCTGCGTTCAGAAAAAGCTAGTCAAAACAGCCTAAAATGGTCTTTTTTTGATTTAATCAGACTCTTGACATCGAAATATAAATATGTTTCTATGTTCGTTACGTTTTATCTGTCATGCACGGTAGCAGTTGCCGGGCTCACTATAAGCAGAACAACGAAAGGGGTGAAGTATGAAGGGTATGAAGAGTGTTAAGGGGTTGACGGCGATGTTAACCGCTTCTCTGGTTCTGGTGTCGTTCCAGGCCTTTGCAGGTCCGGATCACGCCGAATTCGTCAAGGGGCCATTCAAAAAGGGCCAGGACGTAACCAAGGTTTGTCTCGAGTGCCATGAAAAACAGGCAGCAGATGTGATGAAAACCACCCACTGGACATGGGCCGGTACGCCAAACCACGTCAAGGGTATGGAGAAGAGCACCAAAACCTATGGCAAGAAGAACATGACCAACAACTTCTGTACCACGGTTTATGGTGGTCCTGACGGAATGGTGCATGAGTCCTGCAGTAAGTGCCATGCCGGCTACGGTTGGACCCGCACAGAATTTGATTTCACCGATAAAAGTCGTGTTGACTGCCTGATCTGCCATGCCCAGAAAGGGAATTATACCCGCGCTGCAGTTGGTGCTGATGTCGATACCAAGGCTATGGAAAAAGGCACCATGAATCTTGAGCTGGCCGCTCAGAGTGTTGACAAGCCAAGCCTGAAAAACTGTGGTGTCTGCCATTTTGCAGGTGGTGGCGCCGACGCGGTCAAGCATGCAGGTCTTGACTCGTCCCTGGAAGTAGCTGACAAGAAACAGGATGTCCATATGGCCAAGAAGGCAAAGGGTGGCCAGGAAATGTTGTGCCAGGATTGTCACAAGACCAAGGATCACAAGATTGCCGGAGCTTCCAGCCAGATGGCGCATTATGACGTCCGTACTACCTGTGAAGATTGCCATAGCGGTGCCAAGGCCCCTCACCAGAAATCAAAAAACAAGGCTATTCTTGACAAGCATACCGCTTCCGTAGCGTGCCAGACATGTCATATTCCTGTATTCAACAAAGCCCAGGCCACAAAGATGATGTGGAACTGGTCTGATGTCGGCAAAAATATAAAGGCAGAAGAAGAGTTTGACAAAGAAACCTTTGCCAAGCATAAGGGATCTTTCAAGTGGGGACAAAATGTTGTGCCGGTATATGAATGGTACAACGGTAAGATTGAACGTTACATGATGGGCGACAAAATCAAGGATCCTTCCAAGCCGGTGTTTATGACCAAACCGATTGGCGACATCAAGGACAAGACGGCCAAGATCTATCCTTACAAGTACTACACAGGGACCCAGCCGATGGATTCCAAGTTTAAATACCTGAACTCATTCCAGCAATATAAAGAGTTGTGGGTGAATTTTGACTGGGAAAAGGCCTTGGTAAATGGAGCCAAGAGTACGGAAGGCCTGCCTTACAGTGGCAAGTATCAGTTCGTGAATACGGTTTCCTATATTAGCGCTCAGCATGAGGTTTCTCCCAAGGAAGACGCCCTGCAGTGTGGCGAGTGCCATATGGGCGGTTCCAGAATGAATTGGAAGGCTCTTGGCTACAAAGGTGATCCAATGCAATATGGTGGCCGTAAACTAGCAGCAGAATCAAAGAAGTCTTCTAGTAAGAAGAAGTAAGCAAGCCGTATCTTACGTAAAAAAGCCGCCTGGCATCTGTCAGGCGGCTTTTTTATGTGCGGCGCAGCGTGGGCAACCCCGGCCTGTTGCAAGAAAAAGAAGTTACCAGGGTCAGGAGTAATTCACTCCGAATCGCGGGGTGATAATTATAATGTCTGCCAAATAGATTGGGGAGTGAAGTTTCTGATGTGGCAGTGCATCCTATTTGTCCTTTTCCTCTGGGCATTCATTAGCCGTATTAATTTTGAAATCAACAGGTGCGACCTCCCCCGTAATAGTACTTAAGTACTGGCCAATAGAGGCATGAACTGCCGAGGCAATAAGGTTCGAACAATGTTCCTTGTCATCAGGCAGCCCTCCAAGGGCTGCGGTAACAGTCTCGTCCGTCACCAGCAAAGCCTCATTCAGGGTCTTGCCCTTGACCAGTTCGCTCCCCATGGATGCTGTGGCAATCGCGGCGCCGCACCCTTTGATCAAAAAGCTGATATCAGCAATGATTCCTTCTTCAATTTTCATAAAAAGGAGCAAGGTATCACCACAATCGGGATCTCCTACCTGTACCACAACATTTGCGTCATCAAGACCGCCAACATTACGAGGATGTCTGGCATGATCCAGTGCTAGTTCTGTATATTGGACATACATTTATTTTCTCCCCTTTTATATTTTAAACCTTTATCTGAGCAGTTCTACTTTATCTGTTTGTCAACCGCACTTTTTTAGTCATAGATAGCTCGAGTTTCTTCATTACAGCTGGTTGGAGCGATAAGCGGCTTCCACTCAGGGTGTTTCCAGGTCCCAAGATGCATATGCATATCAAAATATTTTTTTGGTATGGGGTGTGTGCCTACAACCACTTTTACCTCGTAGCGTTTTTCAAGAAAAGTTTTAAATGTGCTGATGGATGGGCATGGAGGATAACCAACGACCATGCCGGTAGCCAAATGGATCACTGTTGCGCCATTTTTTACCATCTCTTCTCCGGCATATTCAATATTGCCGCCAGGACATCCATCGCATGTCGTGAACCCTACCAACTCAACTTCTGTGTCTGCGTATATACTGAACGCCCCTTCCCTGTTTTTCATTGCTTTGAGACATTTTCCACCCGCACAACAGTGGTAGCGGTCGCAGATGATTATTCCAATTTTAGTAATTGAATTCATATACCCTCCATCTTAAGTGTAAAATGTATCACTCCATTGACTGGAACTCAAGTCCTGGATATTCAGTTGGTAACTTTTGACCCTGATGCTTGCAGAGGAATGAGCTTAACTCTTCAACCACAGGTGTCATTGTCACGGTGAAATGTTTGCTTTCGATTGACCAGTTCGTCGACTGTTGACGCATCGGCAGGCCTTACCTCGATTTCGGCGTCAGAAAAAACGTACGAAGGCCCCTTGCCGGAAAAAATTTCCCGTGAGTAGAGAATATCTATTTTTCTCTCAGCCAGGAATTCTGCGAGCTTGATACCTTTTCCCTTCTCCGTGGCGATGAACGGATTTCCCAGGATTTCCCGGGATAAGACCTCCCCATCGGCCGTTTTTTTCTCCCACAGCGCTACAAATGGAGCCGCTCCAAAATGATCGGATATTGCCCCATCACTTTTGGCTAACATCGCGGCATATCTCAGGTAGTCCCTTACTTCGGGTTCATAGTGAACAGAAACCTTTTCCACAAAGGGGATGAGATGCCTGATTTCCTGCTCAATCCGGTCAATAGTTTCATGGGCCGCTTTGAGCTTCTTTAGTGACAGTCGTACAATAATGTTCGCAAAGATATATCTGCCGGAGTTGCGTGCCGTCAGTGAGACCAATTCAGTTACTTCCGGGAATCCTTTTACGATTTGTGACATTTTTTCAAGCGTTGCTTTGTCTACAGAGGCGTCGAGGAGGCTCTTGATTGCATCCCGCGCAATCCCGTAGCCGGCTTTAACTACCAGGAGCAGAACGGCGAAGGCGGCAATCCGGTCAAAGTAAGCGTAGGAGAACCGCGTCCCGGCAATCCCGGCTATCACTATAGCTAATGGTGCGAGGTCGGTGCGCCAGTTTTCGGCATCGGCCAGCAGTGAGGGCGAATTCAATTCCAGTGCCTTTTGTCGTTCGTAACGGGAGAAGAAGAATATCGGCAGCGTCATGAATAAAAGGGTGGCAAGGGTGACATCCAGGTTTTGCAACTCCACGGTAGCCGGATACAATATCGTACGCCCGATCTCGTAACCGGACAGGAGGATAAGCCCTGCCGAGAGAAGTGCCGCCAGGTTTTCGGCTTTGTAGAGCCCCAATGGGAATTGAGTGGATTTTTTACCGGCAAGATAGATCCCCCCGAACACCAGAAGGCTCCCCAAAACATCGGCCAGTGAGTGTACTGTTTCGGCCAGTAAAGAAGCGCTGCCGGTGAGCAGGAAAAGGAGGTACTTGGCAAGTGTCAGGGAAAGATTGAGAATGAAGGAATATGCTGCAAGCTTCTTTCCCTTGTATGCTGCGGGTAGTGAACCTTTTTCTTCGTATGTGTCAGTTGTTATTTTAAAACTTTCCATGTCTACATCTCAATGATTGGAACCGGTATGTTTAATTAATATTGTAGTTTGCAGCAGTAGTGTTCAATATTCAGCAGCGTCTTCGTCGTGCGAGTCCGGTTACCAGAAGCGAAAGTAGATAAACGGTTCCTGCCACCAGGATTATGGTTGCACCGGCGGGAAGATCGGGGGTGTAAGAGAGAGCCAGACCTCCGCTGGTAAAAAACATGCCGAGTATTGTTGCCAGAGCCATGATCGGGGCAAGTCGCCGCAGGTATTGCGCTGCAATGGCGGCTGGGAGAGTGAGGAGGGCGATGACAAGAATGAGCCCTACAACCTGGATAAGCACAACAACCGTCAGCGCGACCAGGGTCAGGAGTAGCAGGTAGAAAAAATCAACCGGCAGGCCACGCAGTCGCGCGAACTCTTCATCAAAGCAGACCGCCAGGAACTGTTGGTAAAAGACCAGTACAGTAAGCATGATGAGGCCGTCCAGTGACGCCATGATGTACAGATCCGTTCGCGGGATCATGAGTATGTTGCCGAACAGGTAGCTCATCAGGTCCACGTTGTAGCCCGGGGTCATGGATATAAAAATCACGCCGACCGCCATGCCGACCGACCAGAGTGCCGCAATGATAGTGTCTGCAGTCTGCCGCCATCGCAGACTCACCCAGCCGATCACCCATGCGGCCACCAGAGCCGCCGCAATCGCACCGGAGATCGGGCTCTTGCCAAAGAAGTAGGCAACCCCCATACCGCCCAGAACAGCGTGGGCGATGCCCCCGGCCAGGAAGCTCATGTGTTTTACCACCACATAACTGCCCATCACGCCGCAGGCTATGCTGGCCAGCAAGCCTCCGATAAATGCTGTCTGCAGGAAATCCTGGCTGGCCAGAGCATGAAAAAACTCGCTCATCCATTCACCTCGTGGTATGGCGGATCATACGCACCGGGGAACCGTAAAGCTGCTGAATCATTTCACCGGTGAGTGCGGACGTGGTGTGACAAACCAGTGTCCGGTTGAGGCATGCAATGCGGGTCACATATTGCGAGATGAAGCCGATGTCGTGAGAGACTACTAAAATTGTCATTCGCGATTTCAGCTTCTTGAGCAGATCAAAGATGTCCTCTTCCGCTCTTGGGTCGATACTGGCGGTTGGTTCGTCCAGAATCAGCAGCTTGGGCTGAGTCGCCAGGGCTCGCGCGAGAAGGACGCGCTGGAGCTGCCCACCGGAAAGGCTGCCGATTGGTTGTTCTTTTAGATCCCAAACGTAGGTCTCCATAAGTGCCTGCCTGGCAATTTCGCGGTCTTCAGAGCGGTAACCGCCAAAAAGTCGAACATTGCCGAGTCGTCCCTGTAAAACCACTTCGCCGGCCGAGATAGGGAAGTCATGCGGAAAGGCCGCGAATTGCGGCACATATCCGATTGATCCTCGTGCCTGTGCCGGAGTCCCCCCCAGTACCTGTGCCTGTCCGGACGAGGGTTCGAGCAGACCGAGCAGAATCTTGAGCAGGGTGCTTTTCCCACTGCCATTGGGGCCGACCAGACCCAGAAATTCACCCTCCTCGACGGCAAGATCAACGTCTTCGAGGACTGTTGGTCCACCATAACTAAATGAAACACTTTTCAAAATTACGATTGGATTCATTGGTTGCGTATCGCCTCTGCAAAAATATCTGCCACTCGCCGCAAATTTTTCAGGTAGTCTTCGGCCAGTGGATCCACTGGCGCAACCTTTGCGCCCAAGGCTCGCGCCACAGTTTCTGCAGTACGGTTGCTGAACTGCTTTTGGACGAATATTACCTTCACTCCCTTGCGTCGCCCCACTTCAATTACCTGCTGCAGTGCTCGCGCACCAGGCTCCTTGCCTCCGCTTTCGATGGGGATCTGGTGCAGGCCATAGGTGTCAGCAAAATATCCCCATGACGGATGAAACACCATGAAGCTGCTACCCTCCATACTGCGCAGCCGGTTGTAGATGTAGCGATCGAGCTCTTTAAGATCGGCGACAAAGCGCTTGCAGTTCGCTGCATATTCTGCCCGACGGGCTGGATCTTCTGCAATAAGCGCATCCCGGATGCGGGCCGCCATGAGCTGCACAAGCGGTGGACTGGTCCAGATATGCGGATCTTTGCGGCCTTTCTCCTGCAAAAGGCTGCCGAGCCGGTCTACTTCGCGCAGGTGAACCACCTTTTGCAAGGCTATAATTTTCATATCCGGATTGGCACTGTGGATGCGGGTCATCCATACGTCCTCAAAGGCAACCCCAATGGTAAAATAAAGAGTCGCTCGGGACAATCTGGTTATCTGCCGTGGGGTAGGCTCGTAGGTGGCGGGACTGCGACCCGGTTCAACAATCACTGAAACTGCGACATGTTTGCCGCCTATCTGCTCGACAAAGTATTTCTGGGGAGGGATGCTGACGAAAACTTCCAAGGGAGCTGCAAAGGCCGTCGTAGCACAACAAATTATCAGCAGTACCGTCACAAAAGATCTGATCTGTATGCTGGTCATGACAAATTTCTCTTGCTTGTAACTTCCTTGATAACCTCAGTTTTGTCGGCTGGAGAACGGAGCGTGCATGGTTTCATGCGCAGGAAAAATTTTCGACCTTCATACTCAGTTTCCTGTATAAGGTTCTTTCCGATCAGCTGCTCCATACATGACCAGTCAGCGTGAGCTTTTGCCAGAAGTTCCTGCACGGCATCCTCCCGCATAGGGTGGACGCCGGTTATACTCAGGAGATCTGCTGCCGCATCTCCGCTGCTGGCAAAGGAATTTCCTTCGTAGCCGGTCAGATATTCTACGCGATCTATCTTCCTGCCGATGATCTGTACGGCGCGATTGAGCGTTTCGGCTTTTGGTATCGCCACCCACTGTTCCGCCGGTGGTCGGATCGGAACGGCAACATAGGCTATGGCAGGTTTTAGTTCGGCAAGGAATGTGGCGAGTGGATCAAGATTGACGTCGGCGTCGTTGATGCCGCGCAGCAGCATCGTCTCCGTGGCCAGCACGCCATTGAACTCTTTGGAAAAGCTGATCATGCCGCTCAAAAGAGCATCAAAGCGGAGCGTGCGATCCGGTTGGTTGATGGTGCGCCAAAGCTCCTCATTAACCGTGTCAACTTTTAATGAGACCCAGTCGGCTAGTGATAGTTCGGCCCGCACGTCTGCGCGCCAGATGAGTGATGAGTTGGTAATGACAGCAATCTTGATACCGAGGGGCTTCAGAAGTTCAATCATCCGCCCCAGGTTGATGTCAAGGGTCGGTTCCCCATCAGCGACAAAGGTGAGATAGTCAACGGCCTCGTTGCGGTATCCAAGTTCATCTACAATCCGCTTGACCTCAGCAGCGATTGTTTCGGGATGACAGAAACGCCGGCGGGTAATCTGGACTGTACGGGTACGCCCCACTTGACAATAAACGCAGGAATATGAGCAGACTTTCACCGGAATGGTGTTGATTCCAAGACTCCTCCCCAAGCGCCTGGATGGAACTGGCCCGAATATTGACATAAAAAAGCCCCCGCTGATTACATAACCCTCATAACCCGATATGCTGTTAACTGAGGAAGATCAAGATGCCTATTTATGACTGGCAAGGTCACTTCTTGCTCTGCAATTAAATTATTTTCTCATCTTTTAGTGGTCACACGTGTTGGCTCCTGTCTGCAAGGACCCAGCCAGATAATTTTCTACTACCTCACGTGGACATTCACCCATTGCACCGGTTATTACCTGTACGTTGTTTGCAGCAAAAAGCTGCTGCGCCCTTTGGCCCATGCCACCGGCAATAATCTGATTTACACCCTTTTCAGACAGCCAGGCTGGAAGCAGACCCGGTTCATGGGCAGGAGGAACAACATAGCTTTCAGTAACGATAGCATTGTTCTCAACATCGATAATCGCAAATTCGGCACAATGCCCAAAATGGGCGCACAACTTCCTGTCATTGGTAGGTACGGCAAATCTCATTCCATTCTCCTCTTTTTGTGGTTTTCTAGATATTTGCACAATAATCTGAAACTGAATCCTTATTCAAATGAAGAAACTACAGTTGTACGCACAACTTATTATAAATCTGCCGGATTGCGCTGCTCGCTTGGCAATCCGGAGCATATTCCAGTATTGTTTTTGCCTGGCGCTGGGCCTGACTGACCAGCGGTTCATAGGGAATTGAGCCAAGCAGATCAAATCCGCGCTCCAGGCAGAGAGTTTCAATCTCTTTTGAATAAGCCGGATTCAAATCGCCCTTGTTAATAACAACACCTCCCGGCAATTTGAAATGCATGGAGAGTTCCATGACCCTTTTGAGGTCATGAACACCGCTGACGGTTGGTTCGGTCACAAAAACTATAAAGGATGCTCCGGTCAGGGATGCAATTACAGTGCAGCCGATACCTGGCGGACCATCGGTCAGGATGATGTCGTTTTTATTTTCTTTGGCAATTTCCCCAGCTTTTTTTCTGACAGCCGTTACCAGTTTACCAGAATTTTCCGCTCCCGGGAGCAGTTCAGCAAAGACAGCCCATTCCTCTGTTTTGGTTTTACCCACAAAATAATGGCCGCAGAGTGCTTCATCAAAAGAGACAGCGCCAGCCGGACAGAGGTAAAAACAGGCGCCGCACCCTTCGCAGGAAAATCTGTCCACTTGATAATCTTCACTGATGGCCTGGTAGCGGCACACTTCCCTGCATCTGCCGCAGGAAGTACAAATATCCTTGTTGATAGTGGCGCTGTGCCCGGAGACAAATTCATACTCCTCGACCACGGCAGCATTCAGGACAAGATTGAGATTGGCCGCATCAACATCACAGTCGGCCACAACCTGGTTATTAAAAAGAGCAGCCATGCATGCGGTAAAAGAGGTCTTGCCGGTCCCTCCTTTGCCGCTGATAACAACGATCTCCTTCATGGCAATACCCCCTCAAGCGTAGTCCCGAACTTATTGGACTGGCTGAACACTTCTGCTGCGATTGCTGCAAAATGCACATGGTACTCAGGCAGAGCTTCCAATAAAAAATCACCGTTGGAGTACGCCTCGGCTACCTTACGGTCTTCCGGCAGACGTGCCAGGACTTTCAGTTGCCGTTCTTCCAGGAATGCATCAAGTGGGGGAAATATTCCGTTTTCCCTGTTAATTACAATACAGACAGACTTGCCCCTTGCCTGCGCTACATCTACTGAGATCTTCAGGTCATGCAGGCCGAAGGGTGTTGGCTCGGTAACCAGAATCACCAGATCGGCATCTGATATTGTTTCGACAAAGGGGCAGGATGTCCCAGGAGGGGCATCAATAATCTGAATGTGATCAGCAAGCCCCTGCTGCTTGACCTTGCGGATCAATGGATTGGGCATCGGTTCACCTACATTGAGGACACCATGTACGAACTGAATCCCACCCCAGCCCATGCCGGTCGCAACCATGCCTATCTCGCGTTCATCCTCACTGATGGCGTTTGTCGGACAAACAAGCAGGCACAGGCCGCAACCGTGGCATAACTCCGGAAATATCAATGTATTGCCCGGCAACCGGACTATTGCATTAAACTGACATTTCTCGGAGCACACGCCGCATGACGTGCATTTTTGCTGATCGACCACCGGCAGCATGACGCAAGCAGGAATTCTTTGCGACAGATGGGGCGATATAAAAAAATGACCGTTGGGCTCTTCAACATCACAGTCGATGTACTGTACTTTTCTGCCGCTATTCGCTAGGAATAATGCCAGATTGACCGCAATCGTTGTCTTGCCGGTCCCTCCTTTCCCACTTGCAATAGCCACTTTCATAACCAGTGCCCTTCCACATCAGCCCCGCTTGCTATCTGCAGCTTACCGTCTTCGAGTTGGTTGAGTGCATCTCCGACTGTTGCTGCTTCGCAGTTATAGACTTTGATGCCAGCTGCATGAAGCACACGGAAGGCCTTGGGTCCGCAGTGGCCGGTAATCAGCGCGTTAGCGCCAGCGTTGGCAACCGTTTGTGCCGCCTGTATTCCCGCCCCCTGTGCGGCATTCAGGTTCTGGGTATTATCAATCATCTGGAACCCTTTTGTGACGGTGTCATAGACAAGAATTCTGGCCGCCCTGCCGAAGCGACTGTCCAACGGTGCGGCCAGGTTGTCACCGGATGTAGTTACAGCTATTTTCATTATTTGCCTCCATGGTCAAATCTGGATACGCCTTATTTTATTTTTTCAATTCGCTCAAATCTTTGTTCACTTCATCCAGCTTTTTTTTCAGCGCATCGGCCTGCTCCCTAAGGATTTTTTCTTCATTTTCCTCAGGCGTGTGCTCGACAAGTTCTGATGTCTTAAACCATCCGCAGAGCCCACGACCATTTATTCCTCTACCGGAACCATTTTTTACATTGCCTCTATTTTGACCGCCAACGCAGTTTCCTGCTCCCCTGCCGGTCATTGCACCCATTGCGTTTGGACCTGTCCCATCTTTTCGTGGCATGATAAACCTCCCCTTAATCCGGATTTTTTCTACAGTAGAAAGCGGATCCAGTATTTCAGCCATTTAAAATCATATAACAACGCCTTCCCAGTAGCGACAAACACCGGGGACACCCTGTTATTCCCTGTTGTGACAACTGTTTTCATGGCCGTCTCGTCTCTCCGTTATGCAGTATTTAAAAGCAACAACCGGGCCAAAAAGACTTGTGCAATAAATTCAGTCACAACACCCTGTATTCACATTATTATGATTTTCAGGTGTTGATGCGTTTTGGCCTGATATGATGGTGTTTATGCGACTGTATCAGAATTTTACAGTAGCGATTATGCTACTACGTGGGGCATTTTCATGGTGTATGATTGATCCGGTGATGAACTGATCATGAACCATTATTTTGAGGAAGAAAAATTTAAGATGAACAGAGATAATATGACGTGATTGAAGAAAAGCATCTTAGTGTGTTTATGACGGTTCATGCACGTAGAAAGCAGTCCAGACTTTTCTGTTGTCAGCAGTGGGTGCATCTGCTACTTTTGCAAGGCTAGATACTATATGTACTATAGGGTTTAAACATGACTGATTCCTGGCTCGAAATTGCATGCGAAGTACCCGCAGAACATGCGGATGTCGTTGCCGAATTTTTAACAGATCTGTCCGGTAACGGTGTCTGTGTTGACAACCGGTGTGTGGATGCTTTCTCTACAAGCGAAATCCCGGATTCAGTCCGCGTAGTGATTAAAGCCTACCTCTCTGCTGAAAGCGACCCCGCGCCTCAGATGCATAAACTTGAAACATTCATGTCAGAACTTTCCAGGCGGCATTCTGATGCCAGCTTTGGCTCTCCTGTCCTGTCCGCAGTTAGCGCAGAAGATTGGAGCAGCAGCTGGAAGGTACATTTCAAACCGCTTCGCGTTGGTAAAAGGCTCCTTATCGTCCCGACCTGGGAGACAGCAGCAGAGTTGCCGGGTGATCTGGTTATCCGTATAGATCCCGGGATGGCTTTTGGTACCGGTGGTCATGAAACAACGCGTCTCTGTCTGGAAATGCTTGAAGCCGTCATGGATACGGAGCCTCTTTTAACAGTACCTTCTCTGCTTGACTTGGGGACCGGGTCAGGCATACTTGCCATGGCGGCGAGTATGCTTGGCGCCGGCCGGATACTTGCGCTTGATATCGACCCTGATGCAATTTTAGTAGCACGTGAAAATCTTGCTATGAATCAGCTTTCCGATCAGGTGGAATGCGGTACAACACCACTTGAAGGGCTTACGGAAAAATTTGATATTATACTGGCAAATATCCTTGCTGAAGAACTAGTGCGCCTCGCACCGCATCTCACAGAACGGCTGCAGCCAGGCGGGATATTGATTCTTTCTGGAATTCTGGCGGAAAAGGAACCGCTGGTCCGTCAGGGATTTGTACCTCAGCCTCTGAAATATATTCAGACAGCGTCTGCTGGCGAGTGGGTGGCAATGCTGTACCGGAGTGAAGACTGATTATGAGCGTGCGCCGCTTCATGATAAATTCACGCGCTATTCTTGATGGTTATGCCTCTTTTGATGGCGATGTTTACAATCATATGGTTCGGGTTCTACGGCTGGAGACGGGTGATGCCGTTCAATTAGCTGATGAGAAGGGGATGGTGCATTTCGGCACGATCAATCAGGTAGCCAAGGAGTGGGTTGCTGTAAAAATTACCTCGTCCTGTCCGGCCACTCTGAACGATTCTACCTCACCGCGTGTCACTATCTGCCAAGCGCTTCCCAAAGGTGATAAAACAGATCTGATCCTGCAAAAAGGTACCGAACTTGGTGCTCACGATTTCTTGCTGTTTGGCGGACGCCGATCGGTTGCCAAAATACGCGACGATCAGCAGAACAGCAAGCTTGAACGATGGAACCGGATTTCAACAGAGGCCGCACGTCAGTGTGGGCGCCCCGACATCCCCTCGGTCTCCTGGAGGCCAAGCGCCGTTGAAGCGGCAAATGATGCGGGCCATGAACTTCGGCTGATTCTTTGGGAGGGAGAGCGGGAACATTCACTGAAAGATGTCCTCTCAGCAGCAGGAAAACCCGCGTCATTAATCGTTGCAATTGGTCCGGAGGGTGGTTTTGATCCTCTTGAGGTTCGTCATTTTTCGCAGCACGGTTTTCTGCCGGTTTCACTCGGCTCCAGAATACTGCGAACTGAAACTGCAAGTATTGCTATTCTGGCGATAATACAGTATATTTGGGGTGAAATGTGATCGAAGGCAGGTAAGGAGCCGCGAATGAAATGTCCCAAGTGCGGATACAATAGTTTTGAATACTATGACAGCTGTAAAAAGTGCTCCAGCGACCTGACCGGTTACAAGCTAACATATTCAATAACTCCAGTGCTCCTCCCGCAGGCAGCAAAGGAAAAGCTGGCGGCCGAGATGCGGTCGGCTGAAAGTGCTACGCACCAGGTCAGCGAAATTGCTGAAACACATGACGACATATTCTCGTTTGATCTGCCTGATGATTCCCCATCCGTACCTGCCGGTCGCAACGACGACCCGTTTAACTTTGATGAACCATTGCCTGAAGTGAAGCGGTCAAGCGGCACAAAAACGGAAGATGATGTTTTTGCCGATCTTCTGGAATCGAATTCACGGGCCGAGGAATCTTCCCCCTTTACAGCTGCAAAGGGGGGCACTATTCTAACTCCTGCCGCAGTAAAGATGCCGGATGCCTCGTCAGGGCCAGGCGAATTCGATCTGGAAAACTTCTCCTGGGATGACGACACACCGGATGCCGATGCTGCAAACATCAGCAAAGAGACCGCTGACGATTTCGACTCCCTCTTCGGGGAAACAAAAGAAAAAAATTCAAAGTAAGTTCTTTGCTGCTTGCATTCTTACCATACCCTGTTAAATAGGATAAGTGCATTAACTAATTAATCTTCTGTAAGTAAAGCGCACACAATGACTTCAAATTTACTAAAAGAGCGGATTCCCCGCTCTTTTTTTCGTACAAGCCGGAGTTGCCATGTCCCAGCGCATAACCATTCTGCCGGAAACTCTCACCAACAAGATAGCTGCCGGTGAAGTTGTTGAACGGCCCGCTTCCGTCATAAAGGAGTTGATCGAAAATTCACTTGATGCCGGGGCGACTGATATTTCTGTAGAAATAAATGCCGGAGGCAGACGGCGGATTCGGGTCACGGATAACGGACATGGCATGTCACGCGAGGATGCCCTTCTTTCACTGGAACGGCATGCCACCAGTAAAATCAGGGTAGACAGCGATTTGGATAAAATTCTGACACTCGGTTTTCGTGGTGAAGCGATACCTTCGATCGCCTCGGTTTCCCGTTTCTCGCTTGCAACCCGTGAAACGGCCTCTCCGGAAGGGATAGAAATCATCGTTGAGGGTGGGCGCGTCCGGGATGTCAGAGCCTGCGGCATGGCTTCCGGCACCGTCATTACCGTTGAGCAGATCTTTTACAATCTGCCGGCCCGCCTGAAATTCATGAAGAGCGCCGAAACAGAAATCGGTCACGTTGCCGATGTCATTGCCCGGATGTCCGTATCCCGCCCTGACGTGGCGTTTTCATGCACAAGTGATGAGCGGGAGCTGCTGCGGCTGCAGCGCAGCGACCTGCAGCGCCGTCTGTCTCAGGTTGTCGGCCGCGAGAGCTCGCAGCACCTTTATCCTGTCAAGGGGGGAGATGGATATGCTGCGGTTACCGGGTTTGTCTCGGCACCGCCACTGGTGCGTTCCGGCACTCAGGCGATCTATACGTATATCAATGGCCGCTTCATTCGTGACAAGGTTGTGCAGCATGCCGTCATGCAGGCCTACCGGGGCGTAATCGACCGAGGCCGCTATCCGGTTGTAGCTCTGTTTATTGAGCTCCCGCCGGGTGAAGTGGATGTAAATGTGCACCCGACCAAACATGAAGTCCGTTTCAGGCGACAATCAGTAGTGCATGACGTTATTCAGGCGGTAATTGAAGAGGTGTTGCGCCGCTCTCCCTGGCTGACAGCGTCACCAGTCCTGAACGCACATATCCCCGCAGCGGCTGCAGGACAGGCATATCGTGAGCGGATCGCCGCCGCTGCCCAGGCTTCATTGTCAATGCCGCAGCGGACTGAACAGAACCGGATTAATGACCAAGTCACCAATAGTAAAAGTTCCGCACCGGTGATTGCCTCCCCCCAACAAAATGTGACTATCGGCGAACCGCTTACTTCGTTTCACCCGGAACCGCTCCACTCAGAATCAGCCGGGTATTTCTCTTCTCTGGCTATTATCGGACAGTTTCACAGCGAATATATTCTCTGCCAGTCAGATCGCGAGCTGGTGATCATAGACCAGCACGCAGCCAGCGAAAGAGTAGCATATCAGCTCCTTAAGCAGCAGTGTCAAGCAGGTGTAGTTGAGTCTCAACGCCTGCTGTTTCCAGAAACGGTTGAACTCTCGTTCAGTGAAGTTGCAGCGGCTGCCAGATTTAGTCAGGATCTGGCGGATATCGGTTTTGAATTGGAGCCTTTTGGCGGCAAAACTATCATGATTTCAGCCGTTCCCCGCCTCGTCGCCAAAAAAAGTCCGAGCCTTCTGGTCCGTGATCTTCTGGCTGATTTGGAGCGGTTTGGTACCAGCGCCGCTTTTAATGAAATTTTGGAAAGCCTGCTTGCCCGTATCGCCTGCCACTCCGTTATTCGTGGGGCGCATTCACTTGAACACCGGCAGATAAAGGAATTGCTCCAGCAGATGGACCAGACCGATTTTGCCGCAAGTTGTCCGCATGGCAGGCCGGTGTCGCATGTTGTGACATTGGTGGAGCTGCAGAAGATTTTTAAACGGACATGAGTCAGGTTCCAGCTATTAAAATTCTGGTTATTTGCGGTCCGACAGCTTCCGGCAAGAGTGAACTTGCCCTCCGACTGGCGCACGCTCTGGATGCCGAGATTGTCAATGCCGACTCAATGCAGATATACCGCGGACTGGATATCGGCACAGCCAAACCTTCACCGGACCAGCAAACAGAGATCCGCCATCACCTGATCGACGTGGTAGATGCTGACCAACCATTCTCAGCCGCTGACTTTGCTGCTGCAGCTGATGCTGCTATTAAAGATATCGTCAGCCGGGGGAAGCGGGTTGTCGTGGCAGGTGGCACCGGCCTCTACATCCGTGCACTGTTACACGGCCTTGTCGATTCTCCGGCTGCGAGCGGCGAGCTTCGCCAGGCGTTGCAGGATGAGGCCGGCAGAGTCGGCAATGAGGCCATGCTGGAGAAGTTGCGGCAGATTGATCCCGATATGGCTGCCGTACTGCATCCGAACAATCTGGTACGCATCATACGCGCCCTGGAAGTCTATCAGCTGAGCGGGATCCAGCTTTCCCGCTATCAAAAGGAGCATGCTTTTGCCGCCCGGCGTTATAACACACTTCAGCTCGGCATCGCGGTTGATCGCGCAGTGTTGTACGAGCGGATAGAGGAACGGGTCGAAGGGATGCTGGCCGCTGGTCTCCTGGCAGAGGTGAGCGGGCTGTTGTCTAGCGGATTCGGAGCTGATCTCAAGTCCATGCGCTCAATCGGCTATAAGGAGGCGGTCGCCCGGCTGAGTGGGATTCTGTCCGCTGGCGAAGCTGCCCGTCTGATCAAACGCGATACGCGTCGCTATGCCAAACGCCAGCTTACCTGGTTCAAAGCGGATCCCGACATATTGTGGTTTGAATATCCTGAGAAGTTTGGTAGTATACTACAATATGCAATTGATTTTTTTGAGCGACAGGAGGCGTAACGACAATGTCCAAGACACCTTTTAATATTCAGGATCAGTACCTCAATCAAGCCCGTAAGGAGCGGGTGCGGGTTGTTGCTCTTATGATGTCGGGTGACAAACTGGAAGGATACATAAAGTCATTCGATAATTTTTCGGTACTGCTCGATTCGGGCGGTGACATGCTGATTTACAAACATGCCATTTCTAACATAACCTCAGCGGATGGCGCCTTTCGGCTTCACGCTTAACCGCTCTCCAGACCCCTCCTTGGCCAATAAGGCCGGGAGGGACTTCTCGAAAACAATCCATGTCAAAAAACTTTAAAAATTTTCAGAACGCAGTACTTAGGGTTGATTCAGTTGCAGCTGGTTCGATTGCCGCCCGGTTTGAGGTGGTTGCGGGCGACCGGCTGCTTGCGGTCAACGGACAGCCGCTGCGCGATCTGATCGATTACAGCTATTACACAGCTTCCGAAGAAGAGTTGCTGTTGGAGATTGAAAAGCAGGACGGAGAGCTGTGGGAGCTGGAGGTCGAACGCTCTGCAGGAGAACCGCTTGGGCTTACGTTTTCTGCCCCCGCTCCAGCCCGCTGCTCCAACAACTGCCTTTTCTGTTTTGTCCACCAGCTCCCCCGTGGGCTCCGTGAACCGCTCTATGTTAAAGATGAAGATTATCGCCTCTCCTTTTTAAACGGAAACTACGTCACGCTTGCAAACATCAAGGTGTCGGAGTTGAACCGCATCATTGCACAACGACTATCCCCACTTTATATTTCAGTCCACGCGACCAATCCTGCCCTGCGTGAGCGCCTGCTTGGCAAGACCGGCATCCCTCCCATTATGGAACAGCTACAGAGGCTGGCTGACGCCCGGATTGTCATGCATACTCAGGTTGTGCTTTGTCCCGGGCTGAACGACGGAGAAGAGCTGCGGCGCACTGTGGCGGATCTTGCCGGTCTATACCCTGCGGTGCAATCTCTGGCGGTAGTACCGCTAGGTCTTACTGCTCATCGCCAGAGTTTGCCGCAGTTGACGCCGGTCGATGCAGAATATGCCAAGGGTTTCATATCAATCTGGCAGTCGCAGGCAGTGGCTATGAGAAGAAAGCTGGGACAGCCGCTCCTTTTTCTGGCCGATGAGTTTTATCTCAAGGCCGGGCTGCCATTCCCTCCCATAAAAGAATACGGCGACTTTCCGCAGATTGAAAACGGTGTCGGCATGGTACCTCTGTTTATGAAGGAGGCTATCCGGTTGCTTAAGCGGGTTCGGCCGGTTGGACCCTTCCGGGCAACAGTTGTCACCGGCGTCTCTGCGTTTGGATTTATAGCGGATTTTCTGGCAGAGTTGGCAGAAAAAAGCGGCGTTGATATCGTGCCGCTGGCGGTTGAAAACAAGCTTTTTGGATCGAGCATAACGGTAAGCGGACTGATTTCCGGCAACGACATCGCGACGTCACTGCACAGCCACAATATAGGATCGTGTCTGTTCGTCCCGGATGTGATGCTGAAAGAGGGGGAGGGTGTGTTTCTGGATGATGTTTCGCTGGATCAGCTGGAACGGCGGATTGGTTGCCCGGTAATCGTCTTTGATTCAACGCCGCGGGGTTTCTACAAGGCGTTGCGCTCCTTTGGGAGAAAGTTGTTGCGGCAGCGTGCGGATTGCTCCGGTGTGCCGCGAGGAAAATAGCATAAGAGAAGGCCCTGTTCAGGGCCTTCTCTTATTATCGTATCTGCATCGGAAACTTTACTACATCTCGCTGAAACTCTCCCGCTCATCCTCCGAGAACATCCGGTCAATATCCATGATGATCAGCAATCGTTCGGCATGGTTGAACACACCGGTGATAAACTCCTGTCCGATGCCGCCGGACAGTACCATCGACGGGGGGGGCTGGATTTCGCTGCTATGGATGCGGATAACTTCAGAAACGGCATCTACAATAAACCCTGTCAGGCTGCCGACAACATCCATGATGATGATACGGGTCTGGCTGCTGTTTTGGTTTTCAACCAGGCCGAAACGTCTCCGCATGGATATAATCGGTATGACCTTACCACGCAGGTTGATGATTCCCTCTACATGTTGCGGCACATTGGGCATTTTGGTGATGGTTGGCATGCGGATGATCTCGCGCACCTTCAGGACTTCAACACCATACTCCTCATCGGCAAGCATAAAACTGACCAGTTGGATGAGCTCGTCATTCTTTGCTGAATCATCAATTTTTACGAGGGCTTGTGTGGCCATGGCGGAAAATCTCCTTTGTAGTAAAATTGCATATTGTGGGGCGCGATCTTAGACACGCCCGCTCCGGCTGTGAATAAAGAGCTGCGCTTTAGCGTCTGACAGCAGTTCGCCGCTGCATTCTCCCACCCATGGCTGCCATCTGGTGCCTCTGGATGGCACCCAGGCTTTCCAGGTGGAACTGAAACCATAGATCGCCGTACGACCGCATATTCATCTTTTTGCCCTTTTCCAGGCACTCCAGATTGTCCTTCAGCTTTTCGTCACCCGGAAGCTTTTTGAGTCCTTTGGCAAGGATTTCTTTAGCCCTTACGGATTCACCACTTTCGTTCATGCAATAGGCGTAGAGGCTCCAGAGCAGTGATTCCTTGCCGTTCCACTGTACCGCCCGCTCGAAGGTGCTGACCATTTTGTCTTTTTTCTGGCGCTTCATGTAGGAAATAGCCAGCATGGCGGTAGCTGCCCAGTTTTTGAAGAACGACTTCTCCAGATGGGGGAAGGCATTCGAGAAGTCGCGCTTCATGTAGTATATCATGCCGATCTGCGAGTGCAGCTGCCCGCTTACATATAACTGCCACTTGCTGTACTGCAGGGCATCCTTCAGCTCGCGAATAGCTTTTTCAAAACGGGGGGGCTGTGCCTGAAGATCTTTGCCGGCGGTCTCGATGGAAGCCATGACCTTTTTCATGGTGATGCGAGAAAAAAGGACAAAGACAAGCGCGAAAACCATCAGGCCGACAATCAGTGATCCCCACCATGCAAGGTTGAGGACAAAAATCATTATCAGCAGCACGGCAACTGCAGCTGCTGCAGAGATAAGAATGTTATACATCGAAAATTCCTTTCATACGTCGGGGGAGTGAATATCAGATAATTTGGGGTCAGCTCTTTGAGGCTGCCTGGGTCAATGCGCCGTTCTTTTCGGTGAATTTTGCGATAATGATGCGCCTGCCCGGTTTGAGGGCGACGGTATGTTTCAGTTTGTTCCAGGCGGAGAGGAGCTTGGCTGAAACATCGAAGCGTTTGGCCAGTGAGCTGAGAGTGTCACCACGCTTTACTGTGTAATATTTTGCGTAACTTCCATTTGTAGCCTTTGCAGATCTGACCGGGCGTCCTTCGTGGTTGAAATCAACACTCTGTTTGGCCGGTACGAGCAGAGATTTTCCGGCAATGCGGCTTTTCAGGTTAAGGCCGTTCAGTTCTGCCAATGCAGTAGGTGACGTGCCGAAACGACGCGCCACGCTTTTTAGAGTTTCCCTCCTGCGCACTTTATAGCGGCTGTACAGAACCCGCTCGGTAAATCGCTGATCCTCGGGAATCTTGGCATATTCAAGGGCAAACTGCAGTTTGCTCCCCTTGGGGATTTTGAGCAGATAGTCGGGGTAGTTTGGGGGAGTACACCAGTGGCGCAGATCCGGGTTCAATTCCTTGATTGACTCATAGGTTGTACCGCTCAGTTTTGCCGCCAGATCAAGATTGGTGCGCGACGGTATCGTAACGGTGTCATACTCGATTGGCGTCAGATAGGCGATTTCACCGAAACCGTAACGGGCGGGGTCTTTGGCAATGATTGCGGCCGCCAGAAGTTTGGGGACATACTGCTTAGTCTCCGGCTTCAGATAGGAACCTTGGGAAAGTTCCCAAAAGTCATTGGTATTGTACATGCTGATAGCACGGAGGATCTTGTTTTCACCGGCATTATAGCCGGCTGTCGCCAGGTACCAGTCACCCTTGAACAGGGCGTACAACTCTTTGAGATAGAGAGCGGCGGCGGTGGTGGCCTTGACCGGATCCTTGCGCTCGTCGATCCACTGATCGATCCGTAGATCATAGCGCCGACCGGTACCGGGCATAAACTGCCACGGGCCGACTGCGTTGGCCCAGGAGCGAGCATGCATCTGGAAACCGCTCTCGATCATGGCGACATACACCAGATCTTCCGGCATCCCTTCGCGCCTCAGAATTTCCTTCATCATCGGGATATAACGGGCTGAATGTGATAGCCAGCGCGAGAAGGACGGCTTACCGCGGGTCTGGAAATAATATAGGAAATATTCAACCTTGCTGTTTAGAGTCAACGGGATATCGGAAATCGGCAGGTCTACATCGGGGAGTTCAAGGTCACTGTCCTCTTCACTTGATTTCCTCAGTTCTTCAAGCGAAAAGAGCTTTGTGGCAGGAGCGGAACTCCCGTGCTCGGTCATGTCATGGTCATCAGCGGCATCCAATGCAGGGATTTTGCCCGTACCAAATAACAATGCATTCGGTCGTGTCAACTCGGCCAACAGTGGCTGGATTGGCTCTGTTGCGGCAACCGGAAGAACATAGAACAGGGGGACAAGAGCAATAACAGCGTATGTAAAAAGAAGAAACCTTTTCATAGGCGAGGGAGTATAAAGGAAGCGCATATGAATGTCAATAACGCGAAAACCCACCTCAAATGGGTGTCTGCTGTCGGACAGTGCGCTGGACTGGGGGGTGAACGGGGTTTGAAACAGCAGAAAAGAGCCTCCCGGAGCGGGCTCTTTTCTGCTGGTCTGTCTGAGGATTACTGCGCTGGAGTACGCTCTCTCTGCATCGCCTCGCGACCAGCCTCAATGGCAGATGCCAGAACGGTCTTCTTTTCAACAAAGGCTTCCTTGCCATCTTCGACCGCAGTTTTGATTTTTTCCTGGGCTTCTTTGGCGTATTCCTTGATCTTGTCTACTGCATCTTCCGTCATATCAAGTATATTCTCGCGCATTTCGAGCCCGCTTTTGGGTGCATACAACAGGGCTAGACCAGCTCCAATTGCTGCTCCGGCTACAAAAGATACCAATACAGTTCCTGCTGATACTTCACATTTTTCAGACATGGCTACATACCTCCCCTTTTTTTTAGATACTGTTCAATCACGTACTTTCCTGCCGCCTTGGCTCCAGTTGCCCAGACCGAGGTTGTGTTGAGAATATTTGTTGCAACCCCCACCGAGCGGTTGATCGTGTGCAGATGATCACCCGTCGTCCCCAGTTCACTCATGAAGCGTTTGACATCATCGTTGTACTCGGCCACAGCGCCACCGACGCTCTTCAATTCTGCCAGTACGCTGGTTAATTCCTGCAGGGTAGGTTTCAACTCGCCATGAACCATCTCCGCCAATTCTCCAACTGACGCAGCAGTCCGTTTGATGGTCAGTAAGGTCGGTATGATGGTCAGCACCAGAATACAGAGGGCTGCGGCAATAACTATCAGGGCGATTGAGGTCAGTGGCATTATCGTTCTCCATTATTAATCAGACAATTCAACTATACAAAGTATAGAGCAATCCGGAAAAATTTCAACGTATAAACCTTTTAAAAGCTGTTTAGCGCCAGTAAATGTTTATCAGGCAGAGCCTCCGGCATCATTTTTGAGACAATCTCTTCTACTGCCGAATACGGATCGATATGGTGGTCACCCATGTCTGTCATGACCCTGTCAAGAGTGTCGTCCTTTGCCAGAATTAACAGGGCTTTCCTGAACAGTGTATCGCGCAGGATGCTCATAAAGTGGCGCTGGTTACGCTCGCGCAGAAAAATTTCAATGGTCCCACTTGACAGGAAAAAATCGCGGTGGGCCAAGATTTCATTCGTCAACTCGTCAATGCCAGCTCCGCGTTGTGCCTCGGTTTTCATTACCTGAGGATTCCAACTCCCCGCGTCGCTCTGGCGCATTTCCAGCATGGTGGAGAGCTCCCTGGCTGTCCGGTCTGCACCATCACGGTCGGCCTTGTTGACGACAAAAATATCGCCGATTTCGAGGATACCTGCCTTGATCGCCTGAATATCATCACCTAGCCCCGGTACCATCACGACGCAAGTGGTGTGGGCTTCCTTGACGATATCCACCTCGTCCTGACCGACCCCGACCGTTTCAATAATAACGATATCCATCCCAAGGGCGTCCATAACCAGGGCGACGTCTGAGGCCGAGCGCGAAAGGCCACCCAGCGCCCCACGTGTGGCCAGACTGCGGATGAAAACCCCTTCGTCGCAGGAGTGTCGGTTCATACGGATGCGATCGCCCAGGATCGCACCACCGGTAAAGGGACTGGTGGGGTCGATTGCGACTACGCCGACTTTTTTCCCCTGTTTGCGAAACGAGGCGACCAGCTGATCGACAAGTGTCGATTTTCCGGCGCCAGGCGGGCCTGTGATGCCGATGATATAGGCGTTACCGGTACTTGGATAGAGTCGCTTCAGTTCTTCAATCGCCCGGGGGCGGCCATCGTCGATGTCACGCATCAGCCGGGCTGCTGCGCGGATGTTGCCTTCTAAAACCTGCTCTGCGAGGGACATGGGGCACCTGTCAGCTGTGGAGTTAAATAAATGGAGATGGAATTGCGCCAAGAATATAGGGACTGTCGGGAATCTCGGCTGTCTGGCCGTGGCGCCCCGAATCAGTCCCCAAGTTTCTTGCCGGGAACGAGATAATTCCTGACGTAATCAGCGACCGCAACTTCCACGGGGGTGACAGGTTCAGAATAGCCGGCCGAACGGATCTTGGAAGTGTCGGCACAGGTCAGGTACTGGTAGGTAGCCCGGATCGATTCCGGCATGTCGATGTACTCGATACTGACCGGACGATCCATGGCACTGAAGACGGCGCGAGCCAAACGGTTCCAACTGACGGTTGTGCCGCCGCCGACGTTGAAGATACCGCCCGCTTCCCTGTTTTGGAAAAAATGGAGAGTCATAGCTGCGGCATCCTTGACGTAGATAAAATCGCGCAGCTGCTCACCGTCGCCGTACTCCGGGCGGTGCGATTTGAACAGCCGGAGTGTGCCGGTGGAGCCGATCTGTTCATAGGCTTTAAGGACCAGCGAGCGCATTTCAGCTTTGTGCTGTTCATTTGGGCCATATACGTTGAAATATTTGATGCCGACTATTTTGTCAAGGATCCCCAGGCGCAGCGCCCAGAGGTCAAAGAGCTGCTTGGAATAGCCGTACATATTCATCGGTCGGAGTTGCGGCAGTTGGCTGTTGTTATCGATAAAACCGTGCTCACCGTCTCCGTACGTTGCGGCGCTGGATGCGTAAATAAACCGGGCATCAGCTGCCAGCGCAGTCAGGGCCAGTTTGCGGGAATATTCAAAGTTGTTTCTGATCAGGTAGGTGGCGTCCGACTCGGTTGTGGCAGAGCAGGCTCCCAGGTGGATAACTGCGTCCAGTTTGCCGCCAGGGAGGCGACTCGCCGTGGTGCCGGAGTCCAACAGTCGCTCGAAGGCATCTTTTTCCAGGTAATCCGTGAAGCGCAGCGGCGCCAGATTACGCCATTTGTCGGTCAGGCCGAGATGGTCCACAATTAGAATGTCTTCTCTGCCGATATGGTTCAGGCGCTGGACCACGGCGCTGCCGATCAGTCCCGCTCCTCCGGTTACGATGATCATCTGGTAGAACTCCTTCTGGGCGATTGCTGCGATGGGCTGTAGCGGCACTGTTAATCATTAGCACATATTGCTCATTCCGGTCAAGATGGCGGCACTTATGCAAATTTCGACAATGAGCGAAATGTCAGGATCTGAATGCATGGCCGGTAAAGGTCTTTTTTTGAACCGGGTGAAATTTAAATCTCAGACATACATTGTGCAAAGGGATCGGTGGTAACACAGGGGTGGAGTGGATATGGCTTTGATCCCTTATCATACTAAATTAGTAACACGATCGAAATACAGGAATGCCCTGTTAGCGTCAAGCGCAAAAAAGGATTCGCGTTACTGACGTAATATGCCGTTTTTGATGATCCTTGTGGTGCTGCGTTTCACATAAAAAAAAGCCCGGCGGCAGCCGGGCTTTTCCAGATTCACTTTAATAATGCCTGTTAAACGAGGCCGTGAGCAACCATGGCATTGGCTATCTTGATAAAGCCGCAGATGTTTGCACCGATAACGTAATTACCAGGTGCGCCGTACTCTTCAGCTGTTTCAAAACAGTTACTGTGGATGTTGACCATGATGTCTTCCAGTTTCTTTTCGGTGTACTCAAAGGTCCAGGAATCACGGCCGGCATTCTGTTGCATTTCAAGCGCCGATGTGGCCACGCCGCCGGCGTTGGTTGCTTTGCCGGGACCGTAGGCGATCTTGGCATCCAGGAACACCTTGACGCCTTCCGGGGTGGTCGGCATGTTGGCCCCTTCTCCAACGGCGATGCAGCCATTTTTGACGAGGGTGACGGCATCCTTACCGTTGATCTCGTTCTGGGTGGCTGACGGCATGGCTACCTGGCAGGGGATATCCCAGATGTTGCCGCCTGCGATGTATTTGGCATGTTTGTGTGTCTTGGCATAGTCGGAGACACGGCGCCGCTCAACTTCCTTGATCTGTTTGATCAGGTCGAGATCAAGGCCCTTTTCGTCATAGATGACGCCGTTGGAGTCGGAGCAGGCCACGCATTTACCACCCAGCTGATGGATCTTTTCGATGGTGTAGATGGCCACGTTGCCTGAACCGGAAACCAGGCAGGTCTTGCCGGCGAAGGAGTCCTTGCGGGCTTTCAACATTTCGTTGACAAAGAAGGTTGCGCCGTAGCCGGTTGCTTCGGTACGAACCAGCGAGCCGCCCCAGGTCAGCCCTTTGCCTGTCAGGACGCCCGGCTCGTAGCGGTTGGTGATCCGTTTGTACTGGCCGAACATGTAGCCGATCTCCCGTCCGCCTACGCCGATATCGCCGGCCGGAACGTCGGTGTGTTCGCCGATGTGGCGATACAGTTCGGTCATAAAGCTCTGGCAGAAACGCATGACTTCGTCATCAGACTTGCCTTTGGGGTCGAAGTCGGAGCCGCCTTTGCCGCCACCGATCGGGAGTCCGGTCAGGGAGTTTTTGAAGCACTGCTCAAAGCCCAGAAACTTGATGATTCCCAGGTAGACGGAAGGATGGAAGCGGAGGCCGCCCTTGTATGGTCCAAGTGAACTGTTGAATTCAACGCGGAAGCCACGGTTTATCTGGACTTCACCCTTGTCATCCTGCCATGGCACACGGAAGATGATCTGGCGTTCCGGCTCACAGATGCGCTGAATAATTTTACGTTCCAGAAACTGCGGGTGTTTTGAAACTACCGGTCCCAGCGATTCCAATACTTCCAGAACTGCCTGATGAAATTCGGTTTCACCGGGGTTGCGTTTTAGAACTTCCTGGTACATGCCTTCGATTTTTTGATCTACGTGTGCCATTTATGCCTCCTGAGAGATTAAAATGCGGGCAGATATGGATAATAACTATGCACATCGCAACGCTGATGATTATTTTGTTAGCAGGTATCGTGCCACTGGCAACGTCTGCCATTTTATTGCACAAATAATGCTTAAAAATTAGCCGCTTGCATCTTGTTTCGGCATGGAATGGCGAGTTTTTGCGGTAACACAATGTTTGGATTAGAGTCGCTTTTGTACACAATAGAGTGGTCGTTGAATAATTCTGTATGCGGGGTTATGAAGTTAAGGAGGTTTAAATCAAGGGTAAAAAGGATTGCAGGGAGTTGATATGTGTTGCTGTTTCCCGCTCCAGCAGGCAACCGCTACGCAGGTCGATATCCACAGCGGTGTTGATGAGGCGTTTTGCAGCGGAGAGTGGCGTTAGAGGGTGACTGGCAATCCGTTCAGCAAAAGCGGTAACCTCCTGCCAGAACACATTATGCTGATATACCCGGTCAACCAACCCCATCCGCAGCGCCTCAGCGGCAGTGTAAATTTCTGAAGTCATGAAAATTTCCCGAGCGAAATTTTTGCCGACAATTTGAGGAAGCTTGTGGGTTCCGCAGAATCCGGTGATAATGCCGAGCTTCGCCCCAGAATGGCCAATTTGCAAGCTTTCTGAGGCAATACGAATATCGCACGACATGGAGAGGTCACAACCGCCTCCCATGGTAATGCCGTTAAGGGCGGCGATTACAGGCTTTGCGCAGGATTCAATCTGATCAAACAGCGATTGGCCAAGTTCGGAAAAATGTAAGGCGTCGCCAGGGTAAAAATGCACCATCTGGCCGATGTCGGCTCCGGCGGCAAAGGATTCTCCCGGATAACCGCTCAGAACAATTGCATGCGCTGCTTCGTCCTCCTCAAGCTGGGTGAAAGCGCGTTTCAGCTCACGGATAGTCGTAATGGAGAGTTTGTTAAAGCGTGAACCGGATTCGAGTAGAATATACCCGACCCGGTTCATGACCTCTATGTGGAGCTTTTTGTATGGCATCAGTCTCGTGGTTTGACACTGTTTTTTACCCAGGCAACAATGTCTTCTGTCGAAGTGCCGGGAGTAAATACCGCGCAGATGCCGGCAGCCTTCAACCCTGGAATATCGTCTTCAGGAATGACGCCGCCTCCAAAGACCTTGATATCATCGGCCCCTTTTTCTTTAAGCAGCTGCATGACTTTGGGGAGCAGGGTGTTGTGGGCTCCGGAGAGGATTGACAAGCCGATGCAGTCAACGTCCTCCTGGATCGCAGCCGAGACGATCTGCTCCGGTGTCTGGTGCAGGCCGGTATAAATGACCTCAAAACCGGCATCGCGAAAGGCCCGGGCGATTATTTTTGCACCACGGTCGTGGCCATCCAGACCCGGTTTTCCGACGAGTACGCGCAACGTTCTTTCAGCCATGGTAACTTCCTCCGATAGGTTTAGTGATAAAATCAACGGACAAAATCAAATCCCGCTTACCCCTCTTTGCAAAGTGGGGAATAAAATCTTCCCCCTTTACGAAAGGGGGAAGAAGGGGGATTTGTCTTACATCTCTATCCCGGTACGTGCCGGCACTCCTGCATTATAGTAATGCTTGATCTCGCGCATCTCTGTCACCAGATCGGCTGCTTCGATCACCTTCTCATGGGCGTTACGCCCGGTCAGCACCAGTTCAGTCTTTTCCGGCTTGAGGGTGATCAGTTCCAGCACCTGCTGTACGTCGATCAGGCCGAAGCCGACAGCGCCGTTGATTTCGTCACAGATAAAAAGATCAAATCCGCCGGACGTTAACAACATGCGCGCCTGGAGAAATGCTTCCTGGGCAACGCGCCGATCTTCAGTGATGTCTTTGGTGTTGACCCACCCCGGTCTGCCGCTCTGGATGATTGTTAAGAGAGGCTTCAGCTTTTCGGCGGCCAGATGTTCACCGTAGCATCCGCCACCCTTGATAAACTGGAATACGCAGACCTTGAGGCCGCGTCCTACAGCACGCAGGGCAAGCCCGAGTGCGGCGGTCGTTTTTCCTTTGCCGTCACCGGTATAGACCTGTACGCACCCCTGATCCAAAGCCATGCTATTCCCCTTTAAACTGCGGTGTCCGCTTGTCCAGAAAAGCCTGCATACCCTCTCGCTGGTCAAAACTTGCAAAACAGAGGGCGAAGGCGTCCCGCTCCAGCATACAGGCGGTCTGCAGGTCGATGTCGTACCCGGCATTGACTATTTCGCCGCCGATGCGAATGGCATTGGGGCTGCGGGTGCAGATATGTTCAAGCAGTTTGACTGTTTCAGTTAAAGCGTCTCCTTCTGAATAAAGGCGGTTTATCAGGCCTATGCGATACGCTTCTGCTGCATTTATCAGGTCGCCGCTGTAAATCAATTCTTTGGTCTTGGATTTGCCGACCAGTCTGGCAAGGCGCTGACTGCCGCCGCAAAAGGGAATCAAGCCGGCGGCGATGCCGGTAAAACCAAAGCTTGCCGTCTGTGAAGCAACAATGAAGTCACAGGCCAGGGCGATCTCCAGCCCCAACCCTGAACATTCACCCTCAACCGCAGTAATGCACGGCTTGCCGGTTTTTTCGAGGCTGAAAGCCACCTGCTGGCCGAAAGAGGCTAATTCACCCGCATCACGGACAGAGGAACTGCTCTCGATCAGGCAGCGGCAAAAGCCACCCTCTGAAGAGGTAAAAATCAACCCGTTGATATCGTCTTTCCCGGCCAAAGCGCTCGTCTGGCGCCGGATCGCTTCCAGCAGTTCCCTGGCGGAGGTGTCGCTGCTTCCGGGGATAGCCACAATGGCGATGCCGTTTGAACGTGACTGAATGGTGCAAAGTTTTTCTGGCACAGCCGGAATCCTGTTTACAGGTAGAATAAAAAGTGCGGCGCGACTATACACAATTCATCTGTATACGGTCAAGAAAAGCTTTGTGCATTTTTTATCGGTAATAAAATGAGTCAGTAATACTTTGCCGATTGCAAATTTGGCGTTATACTACGCGCCAACTACCTCATCATCAGGGAGAATATTCCATGCACCTGCCCACACTTGTTCGCCGCAGCGCAAACTCGTCCCGTATTGCCGCAGAAGAGAATGCCGACTGGCTCCAGCAACATATGAGTCCCTATTTTTTTCAGGCCATGGCAGACGAAGAAGAAACTCTGACGCTGCTGGCCAGAGAACTTGGGCGTTTGCAGCATAACCGGCACCTGATTCTGACCGACCAGGAAAAACGGCTGGTAATCGCCTGTGTCAATCGCCCAGGTTCGCTTTATGCGACACTTCGCAGCGTGGGGGAGCGTGAAATATCATATGCCATGTTTTCTCACTCCAATGCCGGTATGCCGGGAATTGATGGTGAGCTTGAGATCCAGCGCCTTGAATTTGACCTGCGTGGAAATAATGAAATAGACCTCGCGAGAGCAGTGGATATCCCGGCTGCCTTGATTCGCAAAGTGCGGGCTGAACTCCGCTCTGAGTTTCCCGCTTTTGACCTGAAAAAACTTGACCGCCTGCTCAAAATACTTTGGCTTAATAATGAAAATTACATCCGCTTGTCGCCACCTACGCGCGTTGCGTATCTTGTCTGGCTGTTCGACAGTGCAAACGCATCGGGGGGGCTTTTTCTTGATATCACCCAAGTCTATCGCGAAGGGAGCAAGGAAACCAGAGTGCTGTTTGCCGTCGGCAACCCGCCGCAGGGAGAATTCCTGCTGCAGTTGCTGGAGGTCTTTAACCGGCTTGATATAGGCATCCGCAGGGCTTATTGTCAGACGATCTCAAACGGAATCCATCCCTATTTTCTCGGTTCTTTTCTTGTCATCAGCCGAACCGGCGAGGATCTCTCCCCCCAAAGTCATCTGGCTGCACGCCTGAAGCGGGAGCTATGTACGACGCAGATTCTGGCGATCTCCTCACCCGCCTATCGCGACTATGTTGTTGAAGGACTCATCTCCGGTGAAGATGCTGCTCTGGTAAATGCCTACATCTCCTTCTGCCATACAAGCCTCGCCCACGGTCAACCGGAACGGTTCGGGCTGGAGGATGTGCAGCGCGCATTTTATGATCACCCCGAAATGGCACAACTGCTGATTCGCCTCTTCAGAACCCGCTTTGATCCTGATCTGGCCGAACGGGAGAAGTTTTATGTTGAGGCCCTGACTCAGGCAGAGGAAGCCATAGAGGGCTACAATACCGGTCATCGCTGGCTCGATGATATCCGCAGGGCGGTCTATCGCTGTTGCCTGCTGCTGGTCACCCACACCCTGAAAACAAATTTTTTTGTGGTCGAGAAGCAAGCGCTTGCTTTCCGGCTTGATCCTGCGTATTTACGGCTGCTTGGGCGGGAATTTACCGCAGACCTGCCGGAAACGATCCCTTTCCGCGTCACCTTTTTCTTCAGCCGTTTTGGCGCCGGCTATCATGTCGGTTTCTCGGACATCGCCCGTGGCGGCTGGCGTACCGTTATTGCGCGCAGCGCCGATGATTATACCACCTCGGCCAATACAATCTTCCGTGAAGTTTATGTCCTGGCCAATACACAGCATCTGAAAAACAAGGATATCTACGAGGGGGGCTCCAAGCTGGCGGTTGTTCTGGATGCTTCAGATCTGGAACAGGCGGGGAGTGAGGCGGAGAACTGCCGCCTTTATAAGCTTCAGTACAGTATTGCCAATGCCTTTCTGGATATATTCATTACCGAAAACGGTACGGCAAAAGACCTGCGGATTGTCGATTATTACGGTGATGACGAACCGATCGAGATCGGCCCTGACGAGAACATGCATGACGGCATGATTGAGGCGATTGCCGCATTGTCGAAAAAGCGGGGCTATATCCTTGGCGTCGGCATCATGTCCAGCAAGCGTTTCGGGATCAACCACAAGGAGTACGGCGTCACCTCTACCGGCGTTGTTTCCTTTGCGGAAATAACGATGGCTGAAGCTGCCGGAATTGACATGCGCCGCGACCCGTTCTCGCTCAAGATGACCGGTGGACCGAATGGTGATGTTGCCGGTAATGCGCTGCGCATACTCCTTGAACGCTGTCCCGCCGTGCAGATCCGTTTGATACTTGACGGCACAGCGGCGCTCTACGATCCGAACGGTATAAGTCATCATGAATTGCGGCGCATCGTGCTGGCGCATGACCTCGATGCCTTTGATCCTGACTCCCTCGGAGAAGGGGGCTTTATCTTGTTCCGCACCGGTCGGCGCGTGGTAGGGCTGAAGGAGTCGCATCGCAAGGTTACCCGCGCATCGGGAAGGTTTGTAGAGGAGTGGCTGGATATCGATGATTTTAATCGCCTCTACAACCGCCTGGTTTTTGACGTCAAAGCAGATCTTTTCATCCCGGCGGGCGGGCGCCCCGAAACGATTGACGGCCAGAACTGGCGGTTATTCCTGGATGAAGATGGTCTGCCATCCTCCGGAGTCATCATTGAAGGCGCCAACTCCTACATCACCCCGGAGGCACGGGTTGGGCTGCAGAACAGCGGCGTGGTGTTGATGCGCGATGCCTCGGCTAACAAATGCGGCGTCATTTCATCTTCCTACGAAATAATCGCCAACTTGCTGCTGACAGAGCGGGAATTTATGGAGCATAAAGAGCGCTATGCCGCTGATGTGCTGACTATTCTCGAAAAACGGGCTGCCGACGAGGCGCGTCTGATTCTGCGCCGGAGGACTGAATCCGGAGGGATTCTCCTTTACAGTGAGATTTCCGAAACCATCAGCCTGAACATCAACAGCCTCTACACCCGGCTGTTCGACTTTTTCTCGGCCCGTCCGGAACTCTGTCTGCAAGCCCCGTTTCGGCAAGCCATTCTCAGCCATCTACCGCGAATGCTGCAGGAATCAGCTGCGTACCGCCAGCGGATCAGGAATTTGCCGCAAAAATATCTCTGTGCAATCCTGGCGGCCGAGATAGGTTCGTCGCTGGTATATAGCGGCAGCCGCGATGCCGACTTCGAGGATATGATCAGGCGGCATCTGGCGCGGGTGCTGTGAAGGGGACCTGCAGCACCCGGCATCGTAGACACCAGTACTCTCATTAAGAACAGGCTTTTTAAAATGCCATCTTCTGTGGTAGAAACAGAGGGATATTGTCAGTATGTGGAGAACTAATGTGATCGAAAAACAGAGGGATGCGACAACCGTCCTGCTGATCTGCCGTGAAGGGATAAGCCGTCAGCTTTATCAGGCGGAACTTGATGACACCGGAGTGTCACCGGTTTGCGTTTCGGCACTGATGGGATTTTTCCGCCGTGGCGTTTACTGTCCGCTAAGTGGAATCCTGGTTGATATGCCGACGTATATGCGCAGCAGTGAAGAGGAAAAACGCCTGCTGACGGAGCTGGTCGGGCTTTTTCCCGCTCTGCGACTCAAATGTAACGAATCCACCGGCGAGATCCGCACCCTCCCTTTTGGGACGGCCTACCCCGGAAATACATCCCCGGCAGTTTTTGTGCAGAAATATTGTACTGTCTTTGTTGCGCGCAAGATACGAACCTGTGAACGGTCCAAGCTGCATCTACCGGCACTGCTGGGCAGGTCTCTTCCGCTGGAGAACCTTTCTGGAGCACGGTCTGTGACCGCAAGCATATCCCGCGGCGGCTGTTTTCTGGTCAGCTTCGCACCATGGCTAGTCGGTGACCGGGGCTGGCTTGTCCTGCCTGATTTGAATGATACGACGCCTATTCCTGTGGAGGTCTGCTCGATCCGGTTGTGGGGGGAATGTAATACTCTGTCTGGAATGGGGGTCAGATTCATTGATCTGACCGTGGCGCAGCAAGACGAAGTGGGGCGTCTGGGTGGGGCGAGTCTTATGCAGGATGACCACTGATTGCCGGAACAGTTTTTAAATGGTGCGGCAGTGCTGTTTGACAACGTATTTTTGAGCTTGCAGGGGGGTTTGTGGGCAAGGTTGCCATAGAAAATATAGAAAGTGGAATGGTTCTCGCGAGCGATGTTCATGACCGGTCGGGGCGCATGCTTCTGGGGAGCGGGGCTGAACTGACACAAAAGCATCTGGTTATCTTCCGTACCTGGGGCGTGTTGGAGGTGGATATAGCCGGTCATGGGAGTGATGAAGGCACAGATCAGATGCCGGCAGATGTTGACCCGCTGGAGCTGATTGCCGCCGGGCAGGCGTTGGCGCCTCTCTTTCGGCATACGAATACGATCCATCCTGCGATTATTGAGCTGGTACGGCTTGCGGCGCTAAGAAAGGTTCAGCATGGCACTGTCTGATTGCCCGGCCACGACGATAGAGAACATTGTAGATGAGACCGGTACGGTCTACTCTCTCCCGCTGTTCTACGAACATTTAAATGAAGCTATCAACCATCCTCGCTGCTCCACGTATGATATCTCCAGAATTATCACGGAGGATCAGGGACTCACAGCACGGCTGCTGCGGCTGGCCAACAGCCCCATGTTCGGCTGTTATGCAAAAGTTGACTCAATCACCAAGGCGGTAACAATCCTTGGAACCCAGCAGCTGCGGGATCTGGCGCTGGCTGCTTCGGTCATGGGCGTGTTTAAGGATATCCCGGAAGAGCTGCTGAACATGAGCTCCTTCTGGCAGCACAGTATCGCCTGTGGTATTATAGCCCGCAGCCTGGCCGTCTACCGTCGTGAGGCCAACGTGGAACGCCTCTTTGTCGCCGGCATGCTGCATGATGTGGGACAGGTGGTGCTGGCGGCAGCCCGCCCCGAGGTGAGCCGTGAGCTTCTGGAGGCGCAGCGGGATACCGGCAGACTTTACCTGAATTTGGAACGGGAACGGCTTGGTTTTGATCACGCCGATCTGGGCGGGGCGCTGCTGAAAAAGTGGAAAATTCCGGCCAGTATCGGTGAACCGGTCGCTTGTCATCACAATCCCGGAACGGCCGAGCAGTTCCGTCTTGAAACAGCTTTGATCCATCTTTCAGATATCATCTGTCAGGCCATGGAGTTGGGGCGGGGGGCAGGACGGGGGGTGCCGCCGCTTGATGAGCCGGCCTGGGATCGGCTGGGGTTGTCACCTCAGATGCTGGGAACTGTTCTGAAGCAGTCAGAGGGTCAGATATTGGAGACTTATGCAATTCTCTCAGGAGGGGTTGATGACTGATCGGAGCATATCCAGATCGCCTGAGTTTCTACAGGAGCGGGTCAGTTACCTTGAGGAGTCTAACCAGCGCTTTATGCTGATTTTGGAAATGCTGGCTTCCAGTAGCGAGTTTCAGGGAGATCTCAGTACCGCCAAGAATGGAGAGGGGATTTTCAAGGCAACGGCCAGCCAGTTGCGGCGCCTTTTTAACTTTGCATCCATGGGTTTTTTTGATAGTCAGGATGACGGCAGTTTTGAGCTGCTGGTGGCCGATCCTGACGGGGCGCATGATAATCTGCAGACTCTCGTTGAGGCACGCATGATGGATGGTACTTTTGCCTGGGCGCTCAACCGCAACCAGGCAGTCCTTGTCCCGACAGGATGCGGCGAAACACTCCTGCTGCAGGTGGTAGCTACCCAGTCCCGCGTCCGGGGGATGTTCGTCGGCATGCTTCCCGGCAGCTCGGCTGCAATGGATGCCGCCTCACTGAATGCTCTTTCGATAGTGCTGTATACATGCGCGTATGCACTGGAGAGCAAAGTTTTATACGGTCTGCTGCATGATCACACCCAGAACCTGGAAGAACGGGTGCAGACGAGGACCCGTGATCTGGAAGAGGCCCGCCGGCTTGCAGAGGCGGCCAGTCTGGCCAAAAGTGATTTTCTCGCCAATATGAGCCATGAGATCCGCACCCCGATGAACGGGGTAATGGGAATGACAGAGTTGCTTCTGCAGGGAGGGCTGCCCCCGCAGAAGGAAAAACAGTATCTGGGTGCCATCAAGGACTCTGCCGACAGCCTGATGCTTATTATCAACGATATCCTGGATTTTTCCAAAATTGAAGCCGGAAGATTCGCTCTGGAAAAAACCACCTTCAGGCTCCAGGATACACTAGAGCGCTGCATGAGCGGTCTACTGGTGAGAGTCGAGGGGAAAGGTCTCAAGGCTACTCACCGGATTGATACATCTGTGCCGATCTGCCTGGTAGGAGACCCTGGACGTCTGCGCCAGATTCTGACCAACCTCGTAGGAAATGCGATCAAGTTTTGTCAGCAGGGAAGCATCTCTGTAGAAGTCGATCTGGAATCCACAGAAAGAGATGAAGTTCTCCTGCATGTTCGTGTAAACGACACCGGCATTGGCATTGCGGAAGAATCCTGTCAGCGGATCTTTGAACAATTCGAACAGGCCGATAGCTCCACCACAAGAAAATTCGGCGGAACCGGTCTTGGTCTGGCTATCAGTAAAAAACTGGTAGAACTGATGGGAGGAAAAATCTGGGTTGAGAGCCGTCTGGGAGTTGGGAGCTGTTTTCACTTTACGGCCCACTTTTTGCGCGGGAATGAAAAATCGCTGCCGACGGACGAAGGGGCCGCTTTGGCTTCGAGCCAAACCCGGCAGGTTCCGCTTGACATTCTTGTTGCCGATGATGTCGAGATAAACCGTGCCCTTGTGCAGGCTATTCTGGAACCATACGGCCACCGGATAACATTTGCAGAAAATGGTCGGAAAGCACTTGAGGCATATGAGTCCAAGCGGTTTAACCTCGTATTAATGGATATCCAGATGCCTGAGATGGACGGCCTGCAGGCGGCTATGGCAATTCGGGGATATGAACGCGCCGCCGGGCGGAGTGAAGCCGTACCGATCGTTGCCATGACCGCCTTTGCCGGGAACGAAGATCGTCAGCTCTGCCTCAATGCCGGGATGAACGATTATCTGACAAAGCCTGCCAAACCTGCACAGTTGCTGCAGCTGTTGGATAAATTCTGTTCCCGCCCGATAAGTTCCGCTGAAGCGGTGGCAGGTGATGCGCCAGCGGCAGCGATAACTGCGCCGGACGAACTTGGTGCGCCGGTGGTGGTATTTGCGAGGGACGAACTTCTGGAACGGCTTGGGGGGAGGTCAGAGATGATCCCCCGTTTTGTCGGGCTTTTTTGTAAAGGGGTCTCGTCTGAGTTGGAAGGGCTGGTTACGGCGTTGGCGGCGGGTGACGCCGACAGAGTGCGGCGGCATGCTCACGCGATCAAGGGGTCATCCGGGAATATAGCAGCACAACGTATGTATAAGACGGCAGGGCTGATCGAAAAAGCTGCCAAAGAGGGTGACCTGACGGAGGCGCCGCAGCAGCTCGCCTCGCTGCAGCAGGAATATCTGGCGTTTACAGCGGCTGCCGACGTTTTAGAAGCTTAGGGGGGAATATGGTGAGGTGTCTGGTTGTGGATGATGATGAGTTGGGACGTGAACTGATATCCCAGTACCTGGAAGGGGTCGCTGACTGCGAGATGGCGGAAAACGGTTTGAAGGCGGTTGATAAGTTCCGCACCGCTTTCGAGGGTGGCACTCCTTATGATCTGATAATCCTGGATCTTGTCATGCCTGAAATGGACGGCCATGCCGCCGCAAAAGAAATTCGCACGATCGAGAAGGAGTGGGGCGTCTCGATAAACGATGGTGTTAACATTATAGTGCTCTCCTCTTTGAGCACCCCAGGCGACGTGATCCATGCCTATGTTTCGGCCAGGTCAGCCGCACATCTTTTGAAGCCGGTTCAACCTGACAAGCTGCTTGTAACCCTGAGTAAGCTGGGGATATGCAAACAGTAATAATTGAGGTTGTACTATGGCTGAATGTATTTGATTCCACCTCTGCGCTGTGCTAAAAACAAAACCTCTTTACATTTATTTTTCTGAAAACTCGATAAAAGGAGCCTGCCATGTCAACCAATAACGATAACGCTGCAGCTGCTATGATTGCCTTTGTTTCCGGTGCCGTAATCGGTACTGCCGCCGCCCTGCTGCTGGCCCCGGTCCCGGGGCGTAAATTACGTGGAAGGCTTTCTGATCTGGGGGAAACCACCGCCGATCGTATGAAGCGGATTGCCCGCGACGCCAGGTTCAAAGTTACCCCCAGGAGTAAAGGCCCCGGCTACGAGTACGACGGCGGGGATGCCTGGATTTAATCGGATATTATTCAGATGGAACTGAAATATGGTTCGACTGCATTTACTCTCAACCTCCCGCCGGACCGAATGGCGGGAGTTATCGCTCCTTCGCCGGTTGTCGTTGATAACTCCCCCGCAGAGATAATCGAAGCCGCACTGGATGGCTGTCACCGCTATCTATCCTCCTTCAGGCCGGGTGAGAGGGTGGTAATCGTAACCTCGGACATCACCCGTTATACCGGCAGTGAAATATACCTGCCGCTGCTGGTAGAACGTCTGAACCGCCAGGGAATTGCCGACCGTGATATTGAAATTCTGATAGCCCTCGGCATTCATCGCAAGCAAACCGAGCAGGAGCATCGCAAGATTACCGGATCGCTCTACGGTCGGATATCAGTTTCAGATCACCAATGCGATGACAATGATTCATTGACCTTTATCGGCAGAACATCGAACGGTATCAAAGTCAGCATCAACAGCAAGGCTGCGGCGGCTGATCACCTGATCCTGACCGGCACGATCGGTTTCCATTACTTCGCCGGTTTCGGTGGCGGGCGCAAGAGCGTGCTGCCGGGTATCGCCAGCCGCAAGGCCTGCATGGCGAGCCACTTTGCCGTGCTTAACCAGGGTGAGGGGAGCGGCAAAAATCCGTTGGCAACCACCGGTAATCTGGAGGGGAATCCTGTTCACCGTGCCATGCTCGAAGGATGTGCTCTGGCAAAGCCCGCCTTTATCCTTAATACCGTATTAGGAGCCGACAAGCGTGTCATAGCCGTTTATGCCGGCGATTGGCGCGAAGCGCATGAGGCCGGCTGCCGATTTTATCGGGAAAAATTTGCCTGGCCACTGGCGGAAAGGTGTGATCTGGTGGTCGCCTCCTGTGGCGGCTTCCCCAAGGATATCAATCTTATTCAAGCCCATAAGTCGATGGAATACGCTGCTCAGGCCCTCAAGGACGGAGGGGTGATGATCCTGCTCGCGGAGTGCCGCGACGGTTTCGGCAACGGTACGTTCTTTAACTGGTTTCGTCATAAGAGTCTGGAAACGTTTGAAACAGCACTGCGGGCGCAGTACGAGATCAACGGCCAGACCGCCTACTCACTGCTGCAGAAGGCGCTCCGCCTCCGGATCATTCTTGTCTCGAAGTTTCCAGTTAACCAGGTCGAGGAAATGGGGATGCTTCCGGCGCAGACACTTGATGAAGCCATGGAGCTGGCAGGCCGGATGCTCCCTGCAGGCTGGCGCTGCTATCTGATGCCTGAGGCGGGAAGTGTGCTCCCTGTGGCTGCAGCATGATCGCCCTTCACAAAACTGATTGCCTGCGAGACCCTCGTTGTTATGCTGCCGCCGTTTGCCTGTCAATATACCCAGGAAGTGAATGAATGGAATTACACAATCAGTTAAAATCTCTCGGTTCCGGTGCTACCACCTACAACTATGACAAACCGGATGCCCGGTTGCTGGAAGCGTTTCCGAGCCCTTTTGCCCAGGTGGAGCTGAACCCAGCCGGTGCTGTAGGGACCCTGCATATCGAATGTCCCGAGTTTACCTGTCTCTGTCCGATGACCGGACAGCCTGATTTCGGCAAGATAGTTATTGATTATCAGCCGGACCAGTTCTGTGTCGAGAGCAAGAGCCTTAAGCTGTACCTCGGCTCGTTCCGGATGCATGGAGAGTTTCACGAAGCGGGCGTCAACCGCATCTGCAATGATCTGGTGAAGCTGCTTGGCCCGGTCTGGCTGAAGGTGCGCGGCGAGTTCACCCCGCGCGGCGGCATCCCGTTTTGGCCGACAGTGGAATATCGGAAAAAATAATATGCAACCCCCCAGTCCCCCCTTATCAGGGGGGAAGTCTTTAAGTCTCCCTTGATAAGGGGAGGTTTGGAGGGGTTAGGTGCGAAATAACATACATATAAGGAGAATCTGATTTTATGTTTTCTACGTCCGACTTCAAAAAAGGGCTCGTCATCCAACTGGACGGAGCGCCCTGCCTGATTACCGATATCAATATCAGCTCACCCACCGCGCGTGGCGCCAACACAATGGTAAAGACTAAATATCGTAATCTGATAACCGGTCAGGTGCTGGAAAAAACCTTCCGCTCCGGGGACAAGGTGGATGAGGCCGATTTCGAGCGCCACAAAGGGCAGTTCCTGTATGCCGATGGCGGTAACGGGGTTTTTATGGACCTTGAAAACTATGAACAGTTCGAGATGCCGGCAGAAGAGTTCGAGCCTCTCTCGCTGTATCTGCTCGATGGTACGGAAGTTGTTCTGGGACTTTTTGAAGGGCGCATGGTGAATGTTGACCTGCCGATGACAGTAGAATTAACGGTGACAGAAACGCCGCCGGTCATGAAAAACGCAACTGCGACAGCCGAGACGAAGGAAGCGCTTCTCGAAACCGGACTGAAAATACGGGTTCCTCCGTATCTTGAGTCCGGCGAAAAGGTGAAAGTCGATACGCGGGATGGCCGCTTTCTTTCACGGGCATAACTGCTGAAAATTACTTGACATGGGTGAAAGCCTCGTCTATTATGCAACTCCCCTACGGGCCTATAGCTCAGTTGGCTAGAGCCACCGGCTCATAACCGGTTGGTCCCAGGTTCGAGTCCTGGTGGGCCCACCATTTCATACATCGAGGGATAAACGCCGGATGCCGGCCAGATATTTGGGAACGTCCCGACCCCATACCTCAACACGAGAGTGCACACCGAAAGGTTGCACTCTTTTTGATTTTAGCCTATGAAAATACCAAAAACAGCCGATATAGCTGGAGTTGTTAATAAAATAGCTCCGATAACTCTGGCGGAAGCGTGGGATAATCCCGGACTTCAGGTCGGCGACCCCGCTGCCGAAGTTACCCGCATCATGGTTGCCCTTGATCCGACACCTGATGTAATTGATTCCGCCCTCAAAGCTTCCTGCCAACTGCTTGTCACTCACCACCCCCTCATATTCAAACCGCTCAAATCAATTACAACGGCAACCTCGAATGGCTCTTCCATACAAAAAGCTATTAAAGGCGGGCTGTCGATAATCGCCATGCATACCAACTATGACATCGCCAGCGGTGGTCTAAACGATCTGCTGGCGAGTAAAATCGGGCTTTCTAAGTGTGCTCCGCTCAAGGTGACAACAACCCTCGGGCTGGTCAAACTGGTTGTATTCGTTCCGGGTGATCAGCTTGAACACCTTCGCGCTGCCCTGTTCCCCTACGCCGCTGCAGAGGGGAAATACCGGGACTGCTCCTTTGCTGCAGGTGGAATAGGGACGTTCACACCTCTTGAAGGGGCTGCGCCGTTTACCGGGACGGTTGGCACGTTGGCAAAAGTTCCTGAAGAGCGGCTTGAACTGCTGATAGAACGAACACAGCTGCCGCGAGCCGTGAGGGCGCTGCTGGCGGCGCATCCTTATGAGGAGCCGGCTTTTGACCTTTATCCGCTTCTGAATGAGGGGGAAAAGCTGGGCATCGGGCGAATCGGCCGTTTAGCGGAACCTACTACGTTGGCGGAGTATGTCGAACGGCTCAGAATTATTCTGTCGGCACCAGCGCTGCGCTATGTTGGCGACCCCACCGCTAGAATATCAAAGGTGGCGCTTTGCAGCGGCAGCGGCGCATCTTTACTGCACGATGCCGCCAGGTCCGGTGCAGACCTGCTGGTGACCGGCGACGTAAAATATCATGAGGCACGTGATGCCGAAGATCTTGGCCTGGCCTTGATTGATGCCGGTCATTTCCCAACGGAAATAATCATGGTGGATGAAATAACGGAACGACTTGGCCGGGCACTCCTTGCGGCCGGTTATACAGAGTGCCAGGTAGAAGCATGTAGAACGGAATCGGACCCGTTTCGAATATAGCCGGGAACAGTCAAAACTAATTCGCAGCAAGGGAGATGCAATTTGAGAAAAAAACTGGATATGCTGGAAGAATTGCAAGAAGTCGATCAGTTGATCGATACCCATAAGGCAGCTCAGCAGGGATTACAGTCTGAATTGAGCGGGATTAACCAGGCGGTGGACTCTGCCCGTGAAGAGATTACCATTCTTGGAACCAGACTGGCTCAACTTGAAACGGAAAAGAGCGGATTGGAAGTTACTCACGCTGTGGAGTTGGAAAACATCGCCAGATCTGAAACAAACATGAAAGAGATCAAGACCAATAAAGAGTTTCAGGCGGTTGGTCGTGAGATTACGGCTGCCCGGAAACAGGTAACTGATATTGAAGAACTCCTGTTGCAGAAGATCGGCCAGATCGAAGAGCTTTCTGCTGAGCTTGTGGCTAAAAATAGCCTATGCATTGAGCTTGCCGATAATTCTGCTCAGCGAGCCACCGCAAAACAGGCAGAAATCGACAAGATTCAGGCAGAGATCGATGCGGATATTGTTCGTCGGGAAAGCGCCATTAAAGGGATCCCTGCCAGTCTGGTGAAAAAGTTTACCATGCTACGTGAACAGCGCTGCGGCCGGGCGCTTGCGTTTGCCACGGATGGCTATTGCATGGGGTGCAATATGCAGCTGCCGCCGCAGTTGTATAATAATCTCTACAAATATGAGGAATTGCTGGCCTGTCCTCATTGTCAGAGGATCTTGATTCTCAAGGTACGGCAGCAGTAAGGCAGCATCGGTTATTGTTTGGTGGAAAGCTCCCGTGGGGTGTTCTACCAGACCGCTGATTGGTTGAAGTAGTCCAGATGGTCGCTGCCGGTTTATCCGGTGGAGGAAAGTCCGGGCTCCATAGGGCGTGACGCTGGATAACGTCCAGCGGGGGTGACCCCAGGGATAAGTGCCACAGAGAGAAGTCCGCCTGCCTCGGCAGGTAAGGGTGAAAGGGTGAGGTAAGAGCTCACCGGGTCTGGCGGTGACGTCAGATGCCAGGTAAACCCCGTCAGGAGCAAGACCAAATAGGGGGGCGTTAAGGGTGGCCCGCCCGTGCCTCCGGGTTGGTTGCTTGAGGGTGTCGGTAACGGCATACCCAGATGAATGGCCATCGCCCGGGAAGGGGTAACCCGACTCGGGAACAGGACCCGGCTTACGGACTGCTTCAACCAATTTTTACAGCAAAACAGAAACAGCAAGACAGGATTCAAGTGGACGATCAGCAGTTGTGGCATCTTAATACTGCCCGTATCAAAGACCTGCTGGCGGTTCTCCCAGCTGGAACCGGGCTGGTTTTGACACAGTTGCTGAGCCGTTATCAGCAGGCAAAAGAAGCTCTTGCCGCAATTGTTGCGAAGGTTGATGCTGTTTCTGAATGTCACCGCTGCCGCGGACAATGTTGCCTGAACGGCAAATACCGGATAAATATACTTGACGCCCTGGCTCATACGGCGGCAGAGACAGCAATATCAGCGGACTTTTCTCAAAATCCGGTCTGCCCGTACGGGACTGTTGCCGGTTGTACCATGGAACCGGGGTTGCGGCCGGCTGACTGTGTTATGTTCATTTGCGATGCGATTGACCGGAAATTGTCACCGCAGGCCCGCTTGATTCTCGCTGCCGGGGAAGAGGAACTGCGGGATTGCATCCAAAAAGCTTCCGTTCTGACAGGAGAACCGCTGGGAACTCCGCTACTGCTCTGGGGCGATAAATATAAACCAAAGGTGTAAAGGCAAATATAATGGCGACTATTCACGACCTTGTACTTATTCACGTAGATGGTAAACCGGGCTTCTATGCCCGTATTGATGAGATTCTTCCTGACGTTAAGCCGGGCTGGTGGCAGGCCAAGCTGCTGGTACTTACTTTCCCGCTGCAGGTGTTTACCTGGATTCTTGATGATTTTCAGCTTGATGGAGCCGATTTTACAATGGGGGGGACCCCGCTCCGGCTGGAACATTTGGTTTCCCCTGTCGAGCTGGAACGGGCTGAGCAGGAAAAGGCTGACAAGGAACGTGCACTGAAGGTGCGCCGGGAGGGTGGGTCACCCAAGGTGATATCAATGCAGGATCGCCGCAAAAAATAGGTGATTCATCCTCACATGCGACAATAAATAGCGGCAGAATAAATGCCGTGTTCAAGGAGGATTGGCCATGTTTTTTCCACAGTTTCGTGCCCGAAGGATCAGGGGGAGTGAAACGTTTCGCCGGATGGTCCGTGAGACATCCGTTTCGGTTAACGATCTTGTCTATCCGATGTTTTCGGCTTTTGGCAGCGGTATTCGCAAAGAAATCTCTTCCATGCCGGGCATCTACCAGCAATCCATCGAAAATATTGTCGCCGAGGCCAAAGAGGTTCGGGACCTGGGAATCCCTGCAGTGCTGCTGTTCGGCATCCCTGAGACCAAAGATGCGGTAGGCAGTGACGCCTATTCCGATACCGGCATCATTCAGGAAACGATCCGGGCGTTGAAAAAAGAGGTTCCGGGACTGGCGGTCATCACCGATGTCTGCATGTGCGAATACACGGACCATGGGCACTGCGGACTTATTAAAAACGGTGATGTCGATAATGACTCGACATTGGAGTTGCTGGCGCGCGAAGCCCTTTCACACGTACAAGCCGGGGCTGATATGGTCGCTCCTTCCGATATGATGGACGGACGGGTGGGAGCGATCCGTGAAGTGCTTGATAAGAACGGCTATGATGCGATTCCGATTATGAGTTACGCGGTCAAATACGCTTCCGGCTATTACGGCCCATTCCGCGAAGCGGCCGAATCTACCCCCCAGTTCGGGGATCGCCGCAGTTATCAGATGGATCCGGCCAACCGTCGTGAAGCGTTGCGTGAAGCGGCTTCGGACATCGAAGAGGGGGCTGACATCATCATGGTAAAGCCGGGGCTGCCGTATCTCGATATAGTGCGTGACCTGCGCAACGAGTATAACCTGCCGCTGGCGGTCTACAACGTCTCTGGCGAATACAGCATGATCAAGGGGGCGGCCGAGCGGGGATGGATCGATGAGGAACGGGTGGTGCTGGAGACGATGACCTCATTCAAAAGGGCCGGAGCTGACATCATCATAACCTATCATGCCAAAGACGTCGCAAAATGGCTCGCCAGATAGTGTGGTGAAAACTTCCCTACGTCACTCGGCACCATTCATGCTTTGATATTGCGACGGCGGCCGCTCCAGATAGCGGGGCAGGCTGCCGCGCACTTCGAGCATCGGCCCGTCTTCCAATTCCTCAACCTCGCCACTGTCTTCTCCATACTCTTCTTCCCCCGCCGCCCAGTTGTACAGCTTTTGCGAGTCTTTTAACACCGGCTTTTGCGGGCTGTTAAATACCCGCTTCTGCATCTCTTCGTCAAACAGGCCGATACAGCCGTGTGATGCCGGTTTGCCGGGAAGATCGCGGGCATGCAGCCAGTAAGAGGTATTGTCAGCTCCGAAGTGAAAGAGAAGGGCGTTGTCCATCGGGTACTGTTCTTCATCATTGGCAGTTTTATACAGTGATGACGTGTGATGGAGGTGGCGGGCTGATATTCTGAAAATACCGACAGGGGTTTCCGTAGTGGCCTTGCCGGTAGCGGCAGGAGTTGAAAAGACCAGCTTCCCCTTTTCATAGGCACCCAGCCACTGTTCGGTTATATCGACCAGGATGTATTTCCCTCGCCGGGCGGCCGGCTGGTAAAAAAGCGGCAGCGGCGTATAGTTGCGGATGTCCTCCATGTTATCAGGGACTTTTATCGTCATGCCGGGGTAGACATGGCGGCGGTCCACCCTGTTGAAGCGGGCAACCAGAATCCAATCGGCGCCAAAGAGCGATTCGAGTGACTGATGAGGCTCTATAAACCGGGGATGCCACTTGATGCCGATGAGGCTCGGATACTCCACCCGTGACAGATCCTCTCTGGCTTTGTCCTCCGGTGATGCCGCAGGATCATCTGTCATGGATGGTGATCGGAGGACCGAGAAACCGACAAGCACAAAGGTAATAAGTATAACTAAAACTAATTTGTGCGAAAGCCTCATACGGCTGTAGCGCATACAGATGTGTCCTTGCGGTAATGTGATGGTGATCGAGCATCATAGTCATTTGTCAGCTAATTATCAACAGTTGTCATCACTTCAGCGTAAAATTTCTGGCACCTCAACTTGAAAGTTCCCGAGATGCACTAAGCCGCTGATCCGCAATTTATGACAACATCAACTGCCAGGCTATTTACTACTCCTGCCAGTCGGCCATCGTTTGTCCAGAACTCCGTACAGTTATGAAACCGTGCTGTTGCCAGGTGGAGTGCGTCAGGCGTTTTGATGCCAAAATGCGCCCGGAGTCGGGTTGCTTCTTTGTAAACGGCTTCAGGTATTTCAAGTTTTAAATTTAGTGAGAAGAAACGGCTGAACTTGTCGATCAGATCATTACGTTTCAGGCGAAGTGGTAACACAAGGCATTCAAGCTCTGTCAATGGGCTGTAACAAACGGTCCCGTCACTTTTAGCCAATCTGTCTTCAATTGCGGCAACATATGCGGGATGTTCCTCAACCAGATAGATTGCAATGCACGAATCGAGATAAATCTTCCGTATCATTCCCATGCCTCACGCTCTTCACGTATCTGGCACTCTATCTCCATCGGAGACAGCTGTGAAGCTGCTGCCATTCGATTCTCTTTCAAAAAAGCCAGCAACACAGAGCTGTTGCCGGCGGTGCTGTTTGAGGTCGTGATTGCTGCAGCTGCTATATCACCTGCCTTTTCCAGACGCTCATACACATCCGCTGCGACCAAAACAGCTTCCAGGCGGTTGTTTCTGATAATAGCGACCTTTTCGCGCTGGTGCTGCACTACACTGCTCAATACCGCACTAAAATTGCGCACCACATCGCTGGATGACATAATTTCTTCTCGGGTATAATGTGCCATAGTTCACACCTCCTTGCTTAAAATATGCATTAAATTATACGCAATATTTTATGTATTACAATGAAAATTTAACGCATCTATTTCGGGTGGAATTTGTTGCAGGTGGAACAGCGGTAATGTTCATCTCCGGCAACTTCGACCGTCTGAACGTCGAGGACAAACAGGATGCATAGGGCAGGGTGAAACGTGTTCTCTACTCTACCTCTTTGGCTAGCAGGAAAAAGATGGGAATGACACCAAAATTAGTCTTCATTAAAGAGATCGTTCTTATTGCCTGCCATCAGCCAATTCAATGTCTTCAATTTTAAACCGTGTGCTTGAGCCGGTACATCTTCTGGAGAAGGTCAGGAAGGAAGTTGAGAAGATATTGAGGTGTATGGGGGGACAGAGTGTTGAATGTTGGCACCCACTTATTTACTGTATTGTTGGCCAAAATATTTGATGATGGCTTGGCAGTATTGAAAGCGTATCCGGCGAGGAAGATGAATTGCTGCTGGGAATAAAGGAACGTTAGAGAGTACCTGCTCTCTCTAATAAACCGAATATCCACTTGTTTTTAAGTTCCAAATACACTATTCAATGTCAATAATTGATTTGCAATAATTGAAACGGAGTAGCCTATGAACCCTTTTGGGTCGGGTATCGCTGTTTAAATGGCACATCGAGGCTGAAAACTTTTTTGGTGCATGTCAGGTTGGGTATTCCGATGAATCCGACCGGTTGAACTGACGTGATGCCGACCGCCGTT
>JAFLLC010000075.1 GCA_019162745.1 Deltaproteobacteria bacterium
AAAAAAGGCGGCTTAAGGGCCGCCTTTTTTGACACCCTGAAATAAGATCTACTACTCTTTTTCTCCGACATAGATCGTGGCAATGCCAAAGGTAAGTTCATGGAGATGGATATTACGAAAGCCGGCTTCGGACATCATGCGCGAAAACTCCTCCTGTGAAGGGAATTCAAGTACAGAGTCGGGCAGGTATTTATAGGCGTTGTACCGGGAAAACAGCCCCCCGACAACCGGCAGCAGCCGGCGGAAGTAAAAATAGTATAGCTGCCTGAACAACAGCGAACGCGGCGTAGAGAATTCCAGTATGATCACCCGCCCGCCGGGACGCATTACCCGCCACATCTCTGCCAGCCCCAACCTTCGGTCAACAACATTTCTGATGCCAAAGGCGATGGTTACCGAGTCAAAAGTCTCATTGGCAAAAGGCAGATCCTCGCAGGCGGCGACCTTGAGGTCAATCCGCGCTGCATATGGCGACGCCGCCACCTTCACAGCCCCAAGATCAACCATCTCCTTACAAAAATCGGCTCCGGTAATCTTAACCGAATCAGGTGTCCGAAGGGCAATTTCCAGTGCGACATCACCGGTGCCGGTGGCCACATCCAGAATGCGGGAACCTTCGCGGTATTTAAGCAACCGCACGGCTTTGGTTCGCCAGCGCCGGTCGATACCAAAGCTTAACAGCCGGTTAAGAAAATCATAACGGGGGGCAATCGCCCCGAACATCTGCTGGATCTTTTCGCCTTTATCAGAAAGCCTGAACATTTGTTTACACTACCTTTTAGCTAATTTAAGTGTTATAAAACGGCGTGTACATGTAACATATTCAGCCGGGCATTAACCAGAAAAAACTAAAACCTGGCATACTCCGGGAGCATTTTCCAAAGTGATATCAACCATCCGCATCCAGGATATCGCAGACATATTGATTATGACTTTTCTGCTTTATCAGCTGTACTCCTGGTTTCGTGGCACGCGGGCGATGCAGGTGCTGCTGGGTTTGGGGGTAGTAACTCTTATCTATTTTGCGACCCGCTTCCTGGATCTGTATATGACAAGCTGGGTGCTTCAGGAGCTCGGCACCGTACTGATCATCCTCATAATCGTCGTATTTCAAACCGAGATTCGGCAGACACTATATCGTTTCAGCCTCCTGCGTCACATACTTGACAGCCACCAGGAAACACAGCACAGCCAATTTCAGGATATTGCCGAGACTCTATTCCGGATGGCGTCCAATAGAACCGGAGCCCTGATTGTTTTTCAGGGCAACGAATCGCTACACGATCTGATGACCAACGGAATCGTAATAGACAGTGAAATCTCCCCACAAATGCTGGAGTCAATCTTTTATGACGGAGCGCCGTTCCATGATGGAGCGGCCCTCATCAATAACGGCAGGATTGAAAAGGCTGCCTGTCATCTGCCGCTCTCAGTCAGCCCTGATGTCCCGCAGCACCTTGGCACCCGCCACCGCGCAGCTCTCGGTTTGTCGGAACGAAGCGATGCGGTTATTGTTGCCATATCAGAGGAACGTGGAGAGGTGTCCCTGGTAACTGCCGGGACATTGCGCCGCATGGAGAACCCAGCCGAACTGATTATAGCTCTGGATGAACTGCTGAGAAGTGGAACCGAAAGCCCCCGCATCACTATACGCCAGCGGTTTTTTTCAAATCTGCTTCCGAAGGTATCCCTGCTGCTTGGCGTGTGCGTTTTCTGGGGACTGATAACAACCCGTCAGGGACAAATCACAACGGTAACGGCCCCGATACAGCTTCACGGTATTCCTGAAGGCCTGGTTCTGCTTCGCACACACCCCGAAGATGTAACTGTCCAGATTAAAGCGATGTCAAGCCTTGTCCCTCCACCTTCGAAGCTAGATCTGACTGCCGAAATAGATGCCTCCGGGATAACTGAGGGGACCACCTCTATAAGAGTCAATCAGGCCAATATTAACGCTCCATCAGGCATGATCATAACTTCGGTATCGCCCTCAGGTATTCGAGTTTCAGCGGAAAAGAAGCTGCGCAAAAGAATACCGGTGAAAGTGACGCTTAAGGGGAGACTACCGTCCGGGCGACCATCTTTGCAGGTTACTAGTGAACCCGCCTCGGTCGAGATCGAGGGGCCAGCCAGCCAGGTTTCACAAATTGTATCGGTAGCGACAGAAGATATCGACGCCAGCCGATTAAAAAGAGGAGAGGAGTACCTGAAAAATCTGCGCTTACCTGATAAGCAGGTAACTGTACTCCGTGACACGACCGTGACAATTAAACTTTCAGATCGAGGCAGAGGCCAGCGGTAGTGAGCTGGCGTCAATTTTACGCCGTCACAAAGGGTAAGCTGCTGCGTCAAAGGTTGACTTTCCAGATTGGTTGTTATATAAACTGCTCCTCCCTTATCAAATTTAAAACAACCTGGAGGAAACATGGCCCATATTCGTATTGTTGTTGCGATCTGCCTCATACTCCTGGCACTACCTCAGCTGGTTCTTGCTTCAAAATCTCATGTGGTACGCAAAAGGGAATCGCTGCAGTCAATTGCCCGGAAATACCATGTTTCCGTAGGTGAGCTTAAATCCGTCAATAACCTGACCGCTTCCCATGTTTCCAAAGGTACCCGCCTGATAATACCATCACACGCCGAGCCGCAACAAAAGAAAGGCACGGCTTCAGTTCGCCACGATACCTATAAAGTTTCCAAAGGTGACACACTCCCTAAAATAGCCAGAAAAACCGGCGTCAAGATAGCTGTTATAAGAAATCTAAACGGGATGAAAGGCAACAGAGTCAAGCCTGGCCAAGTTCTGACCCTTGTGGCTGCAGAGACAACCACCCGCCCAGCCATTACAAATAGACTCCAGCTTATCAACAAAGACCTTTTAAACGAGCAGGAACTTAACGACACGCTGGCTGAGCTGACCGATATCGAGTCAGACAGACCGGTTGACCTCGCAAAATCACTTGAAACCAATCAGAATATCAGCAGCCTCAAAGAAAGTGCCTACAGTTTTCTGGGTGCACGCTACCACTTCGGGGGAAGCAGCCGCAGCGCTCTTGACTGTTCCAGCTTCACTCAGCAGGTTTTCCGCCAGCAAAGCGTAAAACTTCCCCGCACTGCCAGGGAACAGTTTTATGTCGGTAATGAGGTTATGCGCGGCGATCTAAAAAAAGGGGATCTGGTTTTTTTCCAGACCTATGCCCGCTTCCCTTCACATGTCGGCATTTATCTTGGGAACGGCAAGATGATCCATGCATCTTCGAGCGAACACCGTGTTGTTATTTCATCAATGGATACACCCTACTACCTGTCACGTTATCTTGGCGCAAGGCGCATGATGGCAGATACTGCTTCTGACTCTGTGGACTTCAATGAGTTGTTGCTTGGCGTAGAAGAGGAAAATGACAATGAAGTTCTGACAAATGACACGCTTGGCGTGTCACTCAACCTTGCAAAGTAGCAACTGTCACGCATTCATAACAATTACATCCGGGTCACCTGACCCGGATTTTTTTTCGCCATGAAAATCCTGCTTGCCTACCAATCCGGATTACCAAACCGCAATGATCCCTACATCAACCTGGCGCCAACCGGGTTATGCTACCTGCACGCATGTTTACAAGAAGCCGGATATGACTCGGTTCTGGCCAATTTCTCTGCCTGGCCAGTCGCCAGAATCAGACAGGAGTTACAGGCGTTCAAGCCTGATCTCGTCGGCATTTCACAATGGACTCACAATAGACAGTGTTCACTGGAACTTGCCCGCATATGCCGCAATCTCCTACCGGAAAGCACAATTGTGATGGGCGGTGGACATGCGACCTTTTGCTATGAAGATATACTGATCGAAGGTTCACCCGTTGATATTGTTGTTATTGGTGAAGCTGAGTCTACGTTGCTGGAATTGGCTGCACGGCTGTCATCAGGAACAGAATGGCAGACCATATCCGGAGTGGCTTACCGTCGCAACGGCGCAATAGTGGTCACCTCCCCTCGAAAAAGCCTTGATGACTTGGATAGTCTGCCGCTGCCGACCCGCTATCTTGACAGTTCAGTCGGGCTTGATCTTGAATTGCAATCCGAATTCATTGTCACAACCCGTGGCTGCCCATCAACCTGCTATTTTTGCAGTTCACCGGATTTTTGGGGGAAAAAGGTCCGCTTCCGCTCGCCAAGTGCAATTGTTGAAGAGATTCAGTATATTCGTCAAAGATACGGCCTGATCTATTTTTCAATACGTGATGACACCTTTACTGCCGACCGCAGCAGGGTCCTGGAATTTTGTTCGATGCTGCAGAAACAGGAGGTCAATATTCTCTGGAACTGCCAGTCAAGAGTCACCGCTATTGATGAAGAACTGGTAATCGAAATGAAACGGGCCGGCTGCGAATGTATTCAACTCGGCGTTGAGTCCGGTTCACCGCGGGTTCTACAGCTGCTTGGTAAAAAGATCGCCCCTGCACAGATTGAGCACGCATGTGCAACGATCAGGGAGATCGGCATTAACCTTTCAATTTACCTGATCAGCGACATTCCGGGAGAAACTGCCGACGATATCCAACAGACAATTGACCTTGTCCGCCACATTCGCCCGGATCACGGCTACGTCTCACCGCTTGCCTATTACCCGGGCACTCAGCTCTATAAAAACGCTCTGGCTTCCGGCGATACCACAACAGCACTCTTTGCAAACAGACGCAATGTCGCTCTTTACGTCGCAGCGACACTTGGAGATTCTTCCGTCAGGCTCCTGAAAGAGCTGACAAGGAATCAGCAGGAGGATCCGGAGCGCTTCAAGTTACAGAAAAAACGTCTCGGGTACTGCTACACTACTAATGTAATAGCGGGGGAGTGGTACCGCCAGCGGGGTGAGTACGAAAAAGCCGAAAAGGAATTGCGGGAGATTACTACCATACAGCCAAATAATCCGTGGGGGTGGTTTCTTCTGGGAGATCTGTACTCCGAGCGGGGCAAGATAAAAAAAGGGAACGCTTTCTACACTAAGGTGCTGAACATAGTCCCGCAGCATGGCCCATCAAAAGCCGCACAATCCGCACCATAAAAAAACGGGGTCATTATTTGCATGACCCCGTCTGTAGTATATGACCTGAAGCTTACTTCTCGACTCTGATACCGGGGATGAAAAGGATCTTTTCAAAGGTCTTGTTCAGCGTCTTGCTGTGGAAGTTCACCATCGGCGGACTTTCCGGGTACTCAATTTTGTCCCCTTTTACAACCTTCATTTCAGGGAGTGCCAACCAGACTTTCTCACCTTTTTCGTCAGCCGCTTCCACGTACGTATAGCCACCTGAGTTCATGGTCTGGGTAACTGTCGCTTTTTTACCGGTTCCTGCAGGGATTTCAAGAGCCTTCATGCCTGCGTGGGGATCTCCACCCGGGACTGCGGCACCAGGTGATACTGCCGGGTGACCGGCCGGCATCTGCCCCTGCTGCGGAACTGCTGTCGGGATTTCAATTTTTGGCTTGTCTTGACACCCTGCAAGGGCGAGAGCGGCAATACTGAGAACGGCAATGCTCAAAACTACTGATACTGTTTTTTTCAATTGCGACCTCCTGTTTCTTATACTGGATTTTTTATATCTTCATTTTCTATCATAACAGTGATGATTGTTCCAAGAGAAATATTTTAACGTTTTAAAATATAACAGTATTTCCCCATTATTTGTCATAGTCGCACCGCATGACAAGCGTCTTAACTATACAAAATTACGGCTTAATCGAACTGGAGTTTGGAGAGTTCAGGGAGTCGTACAGTTCAATCTGTTCCGCCATGGAACGCTTGCGATGACGGCAGACTGATTGATTAAGACAGAGCCGGCAACGGTCATCAGAACACCACTGGCAGCAACGGCAGTCCGGACAAGGATGCTTTTTCGGAGCCACATCCGGCATCAATAGACGACATTTCGTTTGACGGCGTTACCCTCAAGGAGCTGTACAAAGGCTTTGCCGCTGTCGGCATTTACCATCAGGTAGCGGGGAAGCTTTAGAACAGAATCTGATGCGGTCGCGTGTCGACGCTCAATCGTGAAGGTAGCGCCGTAACCGGCCTCCGTGGCCTTGTGCAGCAGGTAGTCGTCGTATATTCCAAAAGGCCATGCCAGCATGTCAACCTTTGATCCTATTTCAGTTTCCAGCCGTAGTTTCGATTTTTTCAACTGTGTCATGACAAATGCATCCAGAGCAGATTGGCTAAGTTTTCTCCGTTCTTTCTTGAAATTAGGATGCCAGTAGGTATGCGACTGTACATCGAAAAGGCCGGTTTTTGTCAGCTCACGCATCTGGTCCCAGGTCATGGCATAGTTAGCATTGGAAATTGCTGACGGGTAGGCAAAAATTGTCACAGGATAGCGGTATTTTTTTATGATCGGAAGCATATCGCTGTAGACCGACTTGTGAGCATCATCTTCAGCGATGACAACTGACTTGGGTCCCGGTGCCGGCGCTTTTCCACGATAATAATCAACAAGCCGCCGGAGCGGAATCACCTTATAACCGTTGTCATGCAGATATTTCATCTGTGCATCAAAAACCGGGGTCGTAACAGTCATACCATCGGAAACCGTTGCCCCAAACCGGTGGTACAGCAAAATCGGCACACGGAATGATTCAGCGGCGGATGCTGACAGAGGCGACAGCATGGCGATCAGGACCAAAAACTGTAGAATAATAAAACGGTACATAAACAAAGAATCCTTTCTTATCAACCCCTCACTATAAAAACCGAACAGGCTGCATTGCTGGCGACTGTATGGGAAACACTTCCCTTGATCCGGCGCTGGACAAACCCCTTGCCGGAGCTGCCGATAACGATCACATCGATTTCCTCGCGTTTGGCAAGATTGATGATTTTATCTGCAGGATCACCATATTCAACAATCATTTCCAACGGTATCTCATGTTCTGTTGCGCATTTTTCGATGACATAAAATATCCGTTCCCGAAGTTCATCCCATTTTTTTGTTTCGGTCATCGGGGCCGCCGGCACAAAGTCGGTGTATGTTGAAGGAGGCGCATTCGGCAGTACGAGTAACGCATAGATCCGACTTTTGAATGGACTCTGATTACCAGCGGCAAGCCGAACGGCCTCTTCGGCCGCCTTGTCAGATTGGGGGGAACCGTCGATGGCTACAAGTATTTTTTTGCGCAGATTCAGCATAGCATCCTCGTACATAATTTTTGAGCTAATCGTCAAACAGGAATGACAACAGCATTTAAGTTTTAAATATAAAGTAATTTTTCGCACTTGACAATTGTAAAACAATATTCTAGTATTTATCAAAGATATTCAAAAAGTGGCATATTTAGTCGTTTTTTTAATTAATGGCCTAATTTTGACACTTTACACCTCGCTCCCATTACTCTAATTTACGAAAAGGGCACATCTCATGGCAAAAAAAGAAAAATCTGAATATCTCATACAGGCAGTTTCCCATGCCCTCGACCTTTTGGAACAGTTTCATGGTGAGGTTGACGAATTGGGTGTCACTGAACTGAGCAAGCGCTTGAAGCTTCACAAGAACAATGTCTTCAGACTGCTTGCGACACTAGAATCCCGCAGCTACATCGAACAGAATAAAGTGACGGAAAATTACCGTCTCGGCCTTAAAACCCTTGAGCTTGGACAAACGTTCATCAAGCAGATGGGCTTGCTCAGGCAGTCAAAACCGGTACTTGAGACTTTGGTAGAGAGCTGTAACGAGACTACTTATGTCTCGATTTTAAAGGACTTCAACATAGTTTATCTTGATATCGTCGAAACCTCAATGACTGTCAGAGTCGTCCCTCGGGTAGGCTCAAGACTGCCGGCTTACTGCACTGCCGCCGGCAAGGTGCAGATTGCCTACATGAGTGATGAGGAACTTGAAACCTATCTCCCAACAAAAGAATTGAAAGGTTTTACCCCCAATACCATTACCGATCGTGATGTCCTTAAAAAGCAGCTGAAACAGATTGCTGAGCAGGGGTACGCACTCGACGACGAGGAACTGGACGTCGGTGTCAAATGCGTCAGCGCTCCGATCCGTGACTACACCCGCCGCATTATCGGCGCCGTCAGCATTTCAGGGCCGTCTATGCGCTTCTCTGCTGAACGCATCAATAACGAACTGGTGCCGCTTGTACTGAAAGCGGGGGAAGAGATTTCCGCCAAGCTCGGTTTTCAGAAATAACCAGCTTCTGGCAGATACCTTCAGGGCGGCTTTCGAGCCGCCTTTTTTTTTACATCCTGAAGAATAACCACCATGATAGACACTGCGGCAACATTTCATTAAAGGACATCACCATGCTGATCTACAAGGTTGTTGAGATATGCACCGTTACCGAAGAGGAGATCGAAGAGGTCCTCAACAGCTGGACTTCCAAAGGGTGGCATTTTGATGGACTTCAGTTCGCCATGCGCGAATCGAGCAGGCGTCCGGCCATGGCCTTTGCTCTTTTCAATCGGGAAACAACTTGCGGGGAGGAAAAACCATGAGCATCAAAGAGACCCTTTATCTGGTTGACGGTTCCTCTTATATCTACCGGGCCTACTACGCAATCCGGCACCTGTCGTCTCCCGGCGGCTTCCCCACCAACGCCATCTATGGCTTCATCCAGATGCTGCTCAAGCTGCTTAAAGATTACAACCCACAGCATGTAGCTGTCGTTTTCGATGCCGGACGGACTACATTCCGCACCGAAATGTATCCGGAGTACAAGGCCAACCGGGCAGCAATGCCGGATGACCTGCGCGTGCAAATGGAACCGATTCGTGAAGTTGTACGGGCATTCAACATCCCGACGCTGGAGCTGCAGGGATATGAGGCAGATGATATTATCGGCGCTCTGGCCGGACGTTTTGCCGCTCAAGGAGGAAAAGTAGTGGTGGTTACTGGTGACAAGGACTTGATGCAGATCGTCACCGATCACGTCACCTTACTGGATACCATGAAGGGGAAAGAGTCCGGGGTTGCTGACGTGATAGAGCGTTTTGGCGTCGCCCCGGAGTTGGTTATCGACATCCTGGGACTGGCAGGAGATTCCTCGGACAATATCCCCGGTGTGCCTGGCATCGGTGAGAAAACCGCCGCAAAACTGATTCAGGAATTCGGTTCACTTGATACTCTGCTGGCGCGGGCCGACGAGGTTAAAGGAAAGGTTGGCGAAAAGCTGCGCGAGTTCCGCGATCAGGCGCTGCTCTCCCGTCGTCTGGCGACGATTGAGCTGAATGTCCCGCTGGAGGTTGATCTCGAATCGCTGACAGCACGCGAACCGGACCAGGAGGCTCTGAACTCCATCTTCAAAAAATTCGGTTTTACCACTCTGATCAAGGAACTGACCAGCAAGGCGACCCTCTCCGCAGAAAATTATCATACCGTTACAGATGAGGTAGAGCTTGAAGCTCTTATTACCGGACTGGAGCAGGCGGGTGAATTTGCCTTCGACCTTGAGACGACCAGTCTCGACCCGCGGCTGGCGGAAATTGTCGGGTTCTCGTTCTCCTTCCGGGACCATGAGGCCTATTACATTCCGGTGGGGCACCTGACCACGCAGCACCAATGCTCCATCACCCAGAAATCCGGGCAGACCGGCTTTGACTTCGCTCAGAAAGCACAGGCTTCACGAGATTGCGATACGGACGGGACAGATCAGGGTCTGAGACTAATCGATGGGCAACTCCCCAAGTCTGCAGTTTTTGATCGCCTCCGCCACCTGCTGGAGAGCCCTGCCCTGCGCAAGGTTGGCCAGAATATCAAATTCGACATGCAGGTGTTGGCCAATAACGGCATTTTCCTGGCCGGGATCTGGTTCGACACCATGCTCGCCTCCTATCTGCTCAATCCGTCACGGCATGGGCACGGCCTGGACGCTCTGGCCCAGGAGTATCTGAATCACCGCATGATCAGTTACCAGGATGTGGCGGGAAGCGGCAAAGGACAAATAAACTTTGCCGAGGTGAATCTGGAGGCTGCGGCACGCTATGCCGCAGAAGATGCCGATGCCACCTGGCTGTTGCGCCAAAAGTTTGAGCCGCTGCTTGCGGCCGGGGGCGACGAAGTCCTGTTTCACTCGGTCGAGATGCCGCTGGTACCGATCCTGGCCGGAATGGAGAATCATGGCGTTCTTCTGGACTGCACACTTCTTGACACTCTTTCTGCCGACTTTGCCGGACGAATGGGGGCTCTGGAAGAGCAGATTTTCTCGCTGGCGGGAGAACAATTCAATCTCAACTCTCCCAAACAGCTGGGTGAGGTTCTCTTTGACCGGCTTGGCTTGAAGAGCGGTAAAAAGAACAAGGGCAAAACCGGCTGGTCAACCGATAACGAAGTGCTGACCGCCCTGGCTGAAGAGGAGGAGATTGTCCGTCTTATCCTTGACTACCGGAGTGTTGCCAAGCTCAAATCCACCTACACCGATGCCCTGCCGCGACTTGTCAACCCCCGAACAGGACGGGTACATACCTCTTACAACCAGACCGTCACCAACACCGGCAGACTGTCATCATCCGACCCGAACCTGCAGAACATCCCGATCCGCAGTGATGAGGGGCGCCGTATCCGCCACGCCTTCATCGCACCGCAGGGCCATGTCATCCTTTCCGCCGACTATTCCCAGATCGAACTGCGCGTGCTGGCACATCTCTCCGGTGACAAGGTCTTCTGCCACGCCTTTGCCAATGACGAAGACATCCACACCCGCACTGCTGCCGAGGTCTTCGGCCTGTTCCCGGAGATGGTCACCCCCGAGATGCGCCGCCAGGCTAAAACCATCAACTTCGGTATCATCTATGGCCAGGGCGCCTTCTCTCTTGCAAAGCAACTCGGCATTCCGCGCAAAACTGCGGAAGATTTCATCAACACGTATAAAGAGCGCCACCATGGCGCCATCGAATTTTTAGACTCCTGCATCAGGGAAGCGGAAGAGCACGGCTGTGTACGAACAATCCTCGGCCGGCGGCTCCCGATTCCGGACATCAAGAGCAGCAACGGCAACGTGCTGGCTTTTGCCCGCCGTAACGCCATAAACTATCCGATCCAGGGTTCGGCTGCCGACATTATCAAATGCGCCATGATCCGGGTTGATTCGCGTATCCGCACGGAACAGCTTCAAAGCCGCATGATTATGCAGGTGCACGACGAACTGGTTTTTGAGGTCCCGAAGGATGAATTGCTGAAGATGGAGCAGCTGGTGGAGGAGGAGATGGGGCGCGCGGTAGAGACAGAGGTTCCGCTCAAAGTTGATATCAGCCACGGGGCCAACTGGAGCGAGGCGCACTGACCAGATCAGGCGCCTAAGTAGGCGTGCAGGACACGCTCGTCGGAAAGGAGCTCTTGGGATTGTCCGGAAAAGGTTATCTGCCCCGCTTCAAGAACATAGGTGCGGTTGGAGTTCTGCATGGCAAGCTTTGCATTCTGCTCGACGAGCAAAATGCTGACACCCTCCGCATTCAGGTTGCGAATGATGGAAAATATTTCCAGTATAATCAGCGGCGCCAGACCAAGGCTCGGTTCATCCAGCAGCAGCAGCCGGGGACGGCTCATCATGGCGCGGGCAATGGCCAGCATCTGCTGCTCCCCGCCGGAGAGTGTTCCGGCAAGCTGAGTTTTGCGCTCCTCAAGGCGGGGAAATAGTTTGTACATCCGGGATATATCGTCACGTATCGCCTGACGGTCATTACGAACATAAGCGCCGAGGAGCAGGTTGTCCTGAATTGACTGCCGTGCCAGCACCTGCCGTCCCTCCGGACTTTGGGCAATACCGAGGCGTACCACCGCATGAGACGGCCGATTGGTGATATCCACGCCGTCAAAACGGATAGCCCCCTCACGTAGCTTTAAAAGACGCGACACGGCGCGCAGCGTGGTGGTTTTCCCGGCGCCGTTTGCACCGATAAGGGTCACCACCTCGCCTTCATTCACTTCGAGTGACAGGTTGCGAACCGCTTGAATGGCACCGTAGTTGATGCTGAGGTTTTCCAGTTCCAGTAGTGCCATTATTCAGCTCCCAAATAGGCTTCTATTACCGCCGGGTTCTTCTGCACCTCTGCCGGCGCCCCCATGGCAATCAGCTCACCAAAATTCAGCACCGCGATCCGGTCGCAGAGATTCATTACCAGCGGCACATGATGTTCAATCAGGAGCACGGTCAGATTGAACCGGTCCCTTACTTCGCGGATGAAATCGGTAAGGCTGTGTTTTTCCGCCGAGTTCATCCCGGCGGCCGGTTCATCAAGGAGCAGAACCTCTGGGTCAAGAGCCAGCGCCCGTCCTATCTCAAGACGCCGCTGTTCACCGTAGGAAAAATTGGCGGCAAGTTCCATCCCCCGCTCGGCAAGACCGACAAGCTTGAGAATCTCCCAGGCCTTCTCCTCCACCTGTTGCTCCTCATTCCGGCTGGCACGGGTGCAGAGCACGCTGCTCAGAAGCCCTGCACTGGTACGAATGTGCCGGGCGACCCTGATATTATCCAGGGCGGTCAACCCTTTGAAGAGGCGAATATTCTGAAAGGTGCGCCCGATCCCCTTTTCCGCAATCCGGAATGGGGGAAGACCGGTCAGTGTCTTGCCCCGAAAGCTGAGGGTCCCGCCACTTACCGGTGTAAGGCCGGTCATCAGGTTAAACAGGGTCGTTTTGCCGGCGCCGTTCGGTCCGATCAGGCCGAATATTTCCCCCTCTGCCACGTTGAATGAGACATTATGAACCGCTTTGAGCCCGCCGAAATTACGGCAGAGCTGCCGGGCCTCAAGAATAATATTCATGCGCCACCTCCGCTCGGCCTTGAGCCGCGCCGGAAGACGAGCTTAAGTCGCCCCAGCGCTCCGGCAAGCCCCTGCGGCAGGTAGATACTGGCGAAGACAAGAACCAGCCCGTTGATAATCAAACGTGAATCCTTCAGTGGGCGGAGTACCTCCGGCAAGGCTGACAGCAGAGCGCCACCGAGTAACGGCCCCCAGATGGAGCGGCCGCCGCCGATCAGAACATACGCGAGATAGGCGATGGAAGCGTCGAAAGTCCCCTGCCTGGCATTCCATGTATTGAGGAACGGGGCGCTCATCGCTCCGACGATGCCGGCCAGCACCGCGCCGATCACAAAAGAGAGAACCTTGTAGCGGGTAGTATTGATCCCCATGGCGTCAGCCGCCAGCTCATCCTCGCGAATAGCCTTAAAGGCCCGACCGACGCGTGACCGCTCCAGCCGATAGCTGAAATAGAGCATAACGGCAAGCAGCGGTCCAAAAATCCAGATGTAGGCCCAGCGGCTCTCAAAGAGCTGCGGGACACCAAAGATTCCTATCGCTCCGCCGGTAATGTCCAGATTGAGACAGGTTACGCGGACTATTTCCACAAAGGCGATGGTCGCCAGCGCCAGATAAATCCCCTTGAGCCGAAGCGCCGGAATGCCGACAATCACCGCAAGGAGCGCGCTCATCACGCCGGCAATCAGCCATTCCAGCGGAAAGACACCCCAACCCAGAGCATCGCGCCAGGGGGAAAAATATTCCACTGTGCCGATAATGGCGGCGACATACCCTCCCAGAGCATAAAACCCGGGGCTGGCAAGGCTCAACTGACCCGCCATCAGCGGGTAGTAAAGGCTCATGGCAAGGAGTGTCTGCTGAACCATGACAACAATCAGAAAACCGTTGTTTTGAAAAAATTCATCCATATCTGTTTAAACCTTTTGAATCAGGGATCGACCGAGCAGCCCCTGCGGCCGCACCAGCAGGACAACGAAAAGAAAAGCAAAGGCCACCGCCTCCTTGTAGGCACTGTAATCTGGCGGGACAAAAGCCTCGGCCAGACCGATAACCATCCCCCCCAGCACGGCGCCTGGGATACTTCCCAATCCACCCAGGACAATGACCGCAAGCCCCTTGAGCCCGTAAGAAACCCCGAAATAGGGGCCGGCGATACCAAAACTGGTCCCGACCAGAGTTCCCGCCAGTCCGCCGAGAAAGCCGGAGAGAAAGAAGGTAAAAAGAATAATCCGGTCCACGCTGATCCCGAGCAGGCTGGCGGTTATCTGGTTTTCGGCAACAGCCTGCAGCGCCTTGCCGGCCTTTGTCCGGCTGATAATGTAGCCGAGGATCGCCAGAACAACCATGCAGACGGCAAAGATGATCACCTGGACAGTCCGGATTACTATTATCTCTCCCGCCACCTCGAACATAATCGCCGGTTTGATGTCTCCGTATACTTCCTGCGGGAAGGTGTAGATCTCCGCACCAACCAGATACTGGATGACATTCACCAATACCAGCGCCACCCCAAGACTGCTTACCAGCGCCAGCAAAGAGTCGGCACCCCTTGTCCTGAGCGGCTTGAAGGCGAGCCGCTCCAGCAGAACCCCTACAAAACCCGCAAATATTGAGCCGACAATAATGGAAGCAGCGAATGGCAGCTGGGTATCAAGTGAAACTCCGGACAGAAGCCCGTTGATACCGAACTGCCCAACTGTCAGGGTATAGGTGAAATATGCCCCGAGGGTGAATACGGCCCCATGGGCAAAATTGATGATCCCGAGGATGGAAAAGACCAGCGTGTAGCCAAGCGCAAATATTGCGTAGACGCTGCCGATGCTGATTCCGTTCAGGAGGTTCTGGATAATCTGAGCTGTGCCCATTGACGTTGTCCTGGTGAGAAGAGGCAGAAGCAGGGAATTACATCCCCACTCTGCCTCTTTTCAAGTTTTTTACTTAACGTAGTCGTATCTGCCGGTTTTGTTGTCTGGATTCATCTTGATTTTGGCAACGTAAAAGTTTTCCTGGTGGATCTCTCCCTCTTTATCCAGGCTGATCTTCCCGATCGGTGTCAAGTATGTGCCGGTCCTTATCTGCTTGTTAAGATCCACGCGAACCTTGGCCAGATCCATCTGGGTGATTTTTTTCTTGTTGACACCCTCTACCTTTTTCAGTGCCTCAACAAAGACCTGCACAGCGGTGAATGTCTGTGCCATGAACTGTGGGGGGTCTTTCTTGTACTTGTCACGGTATTCCTTGACCATGGCTTTGTTGATCGCATTTTTAGGGTCAGCGGAAGGGCTGTAGGCTTGGGCGATGATGATCCCTTCACAATACTGCCCGCAAACCGGGAAGATGTTGGCCGTGTTCAAACCGTTGCCGCCGATGATCGGCCCCTTATACCCCAGCTGCCGAAGCTGCTTCACCAGATTGCCGCCGTCTGCGGAAAGTCCCGAAACAATCGCCAGGTCAACTTTTGCGCCCAGTACAGCGGTCACCTGAGTGGTGAAATCGGTGTCAGTTGTCTGGAACTTCTGAATAGTGGCTATCTGAAGCCCCATTTTCTTGACGGTTTCCTGGAAGGTGCCCGATTCAGAGGTGTTGAATGCATCATTCTGGGCATAAAGAACCGCGACCTTCTTGATACCGGGATGCTCCTTGAGTACCTGCTTCAACGCATTCGGGGCAACAACGGCCACCGGCGCGGAGACACGCCCGACATATTCACCGATCTGGGGAATCCCTTTAGCGGTATTGGATGGGCCGATGACCGGCACCTTGGCCCGGTCGGCAATTGGATCAGCGCTGAAAGCCTGCTGTGAGAGAGTCGGACCGACAATTCCAACAACTTTATCCCGGTTGATCAGATTCTGGAAAGAGTTAATGGCGCCGGCCTCATCCCCGCCGGTATCCTGAAAGATCAGTTTGATTGGAGTGCCGTTGACGCCTCCATGGGCATTGAAATACTTCTCGGCAACTCTGGCACCAATCACCTCCTCTTCGCCCAGCAGTGCTACGTTGCTGGTCTGCGCCACCGCTATACCGATAGGGATCGGCTTGCCGACAAGATCTGCCTGTGCAACCGTTGCAAACATGACCACCGGTAGTGCTGCAAACAATACACGCTTCATTTTAACGCCTCCTCATTGTTAGATTGGGACCATCTGGTGATGCCAGCCCTTTCTGCCTGCCATACCGCCCGATCCGATGTGACTGTATATACGTCTGATAAAATGCCATGCTAGCGAAAACATTATTATAGTATTAGTGCCATTATCCATACGCAGAACACGATTTACGTGCTAAAAATCAATTTTAACTTATAAATAAAGGAGTTATAAGAAGATTGATATTTATACTACTGTTTTGTGGGGATAATAAATGAACGGGTAGAAAAATATAGCAAAAAAACGTGAGTGGATGTTTTTTCAATTCGAATGGTTTATTGCAACGGGGAATGGTCAGTTGAATGTACGTGAACTGCCGTTACAGATCGAGCAGCATCTTAAGATCCCTGGCATTGTAGCGACTGACCGGCACAACAGAATGATCCCGGTCATCCATGGTCAGCTTGTAGCCGCCACTGAACCAGCGGGCTACATCCCGGACGCGATTGATATTGACGAGATAGCTTCTGTGCGTCCGGACAAAACCGTCGCCGCCAAGTTTCTGCTCCAGTTCGTTGAGGGTGAATCGCGTCCTGTATATCCCGTCATCGACATGAACTGCAACCTCACCCTCTTCGGAACGGATGAATACTATCCGTTCCGGCGGGGTCGGCACGATAGCTCCACCCTTGCTGAGCGGGATCCTGCGGCACTGATTCCCGGGTTCTACCGCTTGCGCCGCAGAGCCGGGTGCCTGCATGGCAATCATCTTTCCGGCTTTTGTTACCGCCCGTGCGACCCTCTCCAGGGTAAACGGCTTGCAGAGGAAATCCACCGCATCCACGTCAAACGCCTGAGCAGCATATTTGTCAAAGGCTGTGGAAAATATGATCAGCGGCTTCTCCGGAATCTGGCCAAGTGTCCGTGCCAGTTCCAGACCATTGATCCCCTGCATCTGAATATCGAGGAAAACAAGCTGAGGCATCAACTCACTGATCTCCGTCAGAGCAACACTGCTGTTAGCAGCCTCGCCAATGACCTCAACCCCGCCGATCTTTTCCAGCAGGTATTTGAGCTCCCTTCTGGCGGGGGCCTCATCATCGACGATGTAGATTCGGATATTCATACTATTATCGCGGCACCCTGAAAGAGACCGTTGTCCCTTCACCTTCCCTGCTTTCCACACATAGTCCATACTCAGCGCCATACAGGGCTGTCAGGCGGGCATGTACGTTCTTAACGGCAATGCCGGATCCACCCTGGGCGTCACTAGAGCCGCTGTCTGTAAACAGGGAGGCAATCTGCTTTTCTGACATCCCGACGCCGCTATCTTGAACCACGATTCGAACCGCCCCCTCGAACCGATATGCAGAGATGGACACCAATCCGCCCTCCTCCTTCGGCAGAATCCCGTGCTTGACGGCATTTTCCACCAGCGGCTGCAGAATCAGCGGCGGGAGAAGGGTGGTGAGGACGTCATCGCTTACATCATAAGCCACCCTCAGACGCTCCTCAAAACGGGCCGACTCCAGAGCAATGTAGGTACGACAATGCTCCAGTTCTTTTTCCAGCGGCACATCACGATTTCCAGGATTGATATTGGCACGGAAAAAATCGGCAAGCTTCACCAGTAACACGGATGCGGTTTCCGGGTTTGTCCGGGTATAGCTGATGATCGTATTTATGGCATTGAAAAGAAAATGCGGGTTAATCTGCGCCTGAAGCGCCCTGATCTCCGCATCCTTGACCAGCTGACGTTGTCCCTCTATCTCTGATATTTCCAGCTGGTTGGAAAAGAGGTGGGCCAGGCCGTTCACCAACTCCGCATCCAGCGGGGTAATGCCGTTTTCCTTCAGCCTGTATAACTGCAGGGTGCCGATAATCTTTTCCTGTTTTTTCAGCGGCACGACTATGGCGGAGCCGTAACGACACCCCGCATATGAACAGCCGATATCCCCCCTGGTCAGCGGAGCCGCAATAATACCGTTTTTCAGCACATCCCTGGTACAGGAGTGCTGCAGCAGCGTGCCGGGACGGTGGAATTCCTCATCTATCCCCTTGCAGGCAAGAACGGTAGTTTCGTCAGTTATGGCAACAGCATCCAGATCGGTCATTTCCAGAATGATCCGGGCGGTCTCTTCAGCGGAACCACTATTGAGGCCGCTGCGCAGAAAAGGCAGCGTCTGCAGAGCGATATTCAGGGCGGTCTGAGCCTGAAAGGCGCCAAAGCGCTCCTTTTCTTTAAAAACCGAGGCCACCAGCTCGACGAACAGGGCAAGGCCGATTGAATTCACCACAATCATCGGCAGGCCGATCACGCTTACCAAGCTGACAGCGGCAGCAAACGGCTTTGCCATCAACAGCAGAATTGTCATCTGCAGGGTTTCTACAATGATACCGGTAATAAGCGCCGCCCCGGGATCAAACGCCCTTCTTTTGAGGCGGTGATAGACGAGGGCCCCGGCAACTCCCTCAATGATGGTCGCCACTCCGCAGGACGCCGCAGTGAACCCGCCCACATCGATCAGGAATCGATGGCCACCGGCAATAACCCCGGCGGCAAAACCGACCAGCGGTCCACCAAGGATACCCCCCAGCGCAACACCGATTACCCGTGAGTTGGCGATGGCGTTCTGGGTTGGCACCCCCATATAGGTTCCGGCTATGCCGAAGAGGCCGAATAAAAGTGAGAGGGAAAGCTTCTCGTACCTGTTGGCTTGACCGGTGAGCAGTTTCTTGAAAATATCGAAACGCATGATCAGGATAAAGCCGATGGCAAATATCCCGAGCCGTTCCAAAAGATTCATGAGTAGATAGATCATTTTTTCAGACTATGGAAACAGTGTTTGCGTGTCAAGGAGAAGTTGCCGTGGCAAGCCGGATCCCGGAAAATATCAGCCCGATTCCGACAAGATGAAACAGATGGAACGTTTCACCAAGAAAAACAACCGACAAGATGGTGCCGAAAACCGGCATCAGGTGCAGAAAGAGTCCGGCCCGGTTGGGTCCTATCTCTCCAACCGCCTGATTCCAGAAGATAAAGGCGAGCACCGAAGGAAAAAAAGCCACGTAGAGCAGGCTCGCAGCAGTTGCCGGGCCGGTAACCATCCGGAACCCCCGGCACAGCTCCCATGCGTAGACCGGTGCCAGACCGAGTAACCCTAATATAATAATGGCAAAGAGAAAGCTGAACGGATGTATCCCGTGCGGTCTGCGGCGGAGCAGGTAGGTATAGAGCGCCCAGCAGACCACCGCCGCCAGCACCCAGAGATCCCCCCGGCTGATCTGAAGAGAAAGTAGTCGTTTGATATCCGCCCGGCAGATGATGGCCACCACCCCGGAAAAGGAGATCGCCATCCCGATCCCCTGCCGGCGTGAGATGGTCGTACCGTCAAGAATTCTGGAAAGCAGGACGATCACCACCGGAATGATCGAGTTGATCAGCACCGCATTGGTGGCGGTGGTGGAGTGCACGGCGATATAGATGAATGTATTGAAGCAGGACACACCAAGAAAGGCATAGAGCAGTAGGATACGCCAATGACGGCGGAGCAGCGGCCACTGATCCTTTACGTGTGGGAGAGCAAACGGGAACAGGATAATGAGAGCGCCGGCCCATCGCCAAAACACGAGGGCCATCGGCGGGATAAGCTCCTGCACCCCCCTGGCGAGTACAAAATTGCCCGACCAGAACAGCGTGGCCAGCACCAGCAACAGATAGGGGGATCCAGGAATTCGCATTGTTTGAATGGCACTACCTTGTCTGCAGAAAAAAATCGGGTCTCTGCCGCAGCCATGGCTGCAAATAGAGAGAAGTTACAGCTCAGGTGCCTTCGAAGGGATAAGGCAGACAAACGTAAGCAGCTGGCTGCCGCTATTCCGGATTTGATGCTCTTCGTTGGCCGGCACGAAGAGAGCGGCGCCTGCCTTGAACGGATTCCACACGCCATTTCCGTAGGCTTCACCCTCACCGGAATGGACGAAGATCTCATGTTCCCAGTCATGAGCGTGTTTCGGTGTATGCCCGCCCGGCTCCACCTCGAAGACCCGCATGCAAAAATTTTCCGCGCCGTCCTTCTTGCCGATCACAACACATGCCTCGATACCCTTCATCGCTTCATTGTCAAAATGCGTTTTTTCAATTTCAGAATAGTTTTTTACCTGCACAATTTATCCTCCTGGATGTATTCAAAACCGTGGTGTTATATTCTGCCTCATTTGTCAGGCGGTGATGATGCAGCCGGCACAAACGCACGCCTCCTGCGCCTTGCTTTCTGTTTGCGCTGTTTTTCGATCCTTTTCATCTCGGGGGTTACCACCCCGGAAGCGGTTTCAATTCGCTCCAGCAACTCGCGGCGGGCCAGAAAACGGTTCACCGACTGACTCCTCTCACGCATGCAGGTGACCTGAATGCCGGTTGGAATATGTTTCAACTGAACGCAGCTTGAAGTTTTGTTGACATGCTGACCGCCGTTTCCGGATGAACGAACGAAGCTTTCTACAAGCTCCTCTTCACGCACTCCCAATTCGGCCATTTTCAGCAGCAGCCAGCGGTTCTTTTCTTCACTTACGGCAAATACAGGCATACTGCAATGGTCCCCGCCCCCTAGCCCGATAAACGGGACAAGGGCGTTAACGAAATAATGTTTTGATGACTCCTTCACTTTCCCGATGCTGACAGATTAGTAATCGTACTTACACCAAATCATGTTTGATTTCAAGATATCATTCAACCGCCCGAACGGAGTATTGCCTGATATGTCCCGTTATGCTATAAGCTCACCAGAATCATAAAGTTACACCAGCTTAAAAGGAGCACCGTGAAGGCACCCCTTCTACAACGCTGTTGGGTTACATTTTCCATATATGTCGTCGGAACCTATGCGTCATACTTGAACAGGTTTATTATCAAGGGGAGCGATAATATCCCGCATGACGGACCTGTCCTGATAGCTTCGAATCATATATCAGCCTACGACACCATTTTTCTCCCTTGGGCAGTTATCAAATATAATCCGCTCCAGATGCTCTGGGCCCCGGCCAAAGAGGAACTGTTTGAAAAAACATTCCAGCGCCTGATCTACTCTTCCTGGGGAGCATTTCCGGTCAGGCGCAAACGTGACGTCAGGGCTGGCCGCTTGTTAAACGATCTGCTGCTTGACCAGAAAGTAATGCTGTTCCCCGAAGGAACACGTCACAAAGACGGACAATTGGGGCAAGGCAACCGCGGCGTCGGAAAGATCATCTATGATACCCGTCCAGTCGTCATCCCGACCGCTTTGATCGGATTGAACTGCTGGAAATTCCCCGGCTTTCAGCAAGACGCTACAGTCATTTTTGGTGAGGCTCTCGACTTTAGCGATCTATACCAGTTGACCGACTGCAAAGAAACGCACCTGCTGATTGTTGATCGGGTCATGCAGGCAATTGCGGCTCTATTAAAGGGAAAAGAGGTGGATTGTGGGAGAAAATGAAGATTCTATTGTAGAGATCTTCTGCGATGGCGCCTGCAGTGGTAATCCGGGACCGGGCGGGTATGGAGCGATCCTGAGATCCGGTGGGCGCGTGAAAGAGTTGAGCGGCGGCGCCAAAGATACAACCAACAATCGCATGGAAATGACGGCGGCTATTGAAGCGCTTCGCCAGTTAAAACGCCCCTGCCGAGTATCAATCACGACCGATTCACAATATCTGGTTAAAGGGATGACGGAATGGATTGCCGGGTGGCAGAAAAAAGGGTGGCGCAACAGCAAAAAGGAACCGGTTGTCAATAGAGACCTGTGGGAGCTGCTGCTGGCAGTGACAAAACCACATTCAGTGCAATGGAAATGGGTTAGGGGGCATAACGGGCATGTTGAAAATGAACGATGCGATCAACTTGCCAGGGATGGGATTCCGACATAGCACGCAGCACAACGGACGGCTGATCGACTGTTCACCGCACCACTTCGTAAACCAGCAACAAACAAAACTGTGCCGTGATATTTTGAAATATTCCCGGCAACAGCGGGAAAACTAAACCATATGGAGGATAGTATGCAGAATGACTTGATCAAGACTCGGAAAGAAGGACGGCTGGGGTGGATCACTCTGAACCGTCCGGAAGCGATGAACACGTTTACCATTCCCTTTGCCCAGCAGCTTGACGGAGCGCTCTGGGAGATGGAAAATGATCCGGAGGTGATGGTAGTTATCGTAGAAGCTGCGGGGAAAAACTTCTGCACCGGGATCTCCCTGGATCAGTTTGTCCCCAAAACACAGCGCGAATACCGTGAGTTCCTCTATCAGATTGATGTCTTCTATCATACCCTCGCGCGGATGAAGAAGGTGACTATTGCATCAGTTCATGGCTATGCACTGGCAAATGGAGCTGGTCTGGCTTTTGGCTGCGACTTGACTGTCGCTACTGAAACTGCCGTTTTTGGTACCACAGCAATCAATGTCGGGTTGATCTGTCTCGGACCGGCGGCGCCGATGATGCGAACTCTGGGGCGCAAGAAGGTTATGGAAATGGTATTGACCGGTGACATGATCAGTGCGGCAGATGCCATGGCTTTGGGTCTGGTTAACAAGGTGGTTCCCGAGGAGGATCTCACAGCGACGGTACTGGAGCTTGCAAACAAGCTTGCGTCAAAGAGTCCCCTTGCCCTGCTGATCGGCAAGGAAGGGCTGAACCGGATTCAGGATATTCCGTATCATCAGGGACTGGATGTCATGGATGACCTTTTTGCAACGCTGGCCTCCACTGAAGATGCTGTCGAAGGCGTAAGCGCGTTCCTGGCAAAACGCAAACCGGTCTGGAAGAAACAATAGTTCAAACGCCGGGCCAAAATCAAATAAAGGTCAACCTTCTTCAGGGCTGGCCTTTATTTAGAAAAAGCCTTTCAAAATGACCTACTCGCCCGACAGTGTGTCAGGGGGTGGCCAATTGAAAGGCTGTCAGCTGGATTGTCCGAAATTGCTATTTAAATCAATAGATTTGTTATAGTGGCGGAGAGAGAGGGATTCGAACCCTCGATACCGGTTTCCCAGTATACTCGCTTAGCAGGCGAGCGCCTTCGACCTACTCGGCCATCTCTCCGTGTGTACAGCAGTCTTCAGAAAAAAGCAGGATGTGTTAACTACCACGCTCCACAAAATAAATCAAGCCCAAAGAGATCCGAAAAAATACTGCCCAATTAATCAGCTTGTCATCCGTTCCCACCGGTCTACCATCTTCTGTTTGTGGATAGCATTTTCGCACTCTACCTCATTGATTATGAGTTCGGCCTCTTCAGCACTGAGGCCGACGCTCGGCCGAACGCCCATCCAATGCGAGTTGGACTCTGTAGGGGAATCAAGCAGGTACGGGATAGGAGGACCCGGCTTGAATTTATCATTCAGAAAGAGTGCCGCTTCATATTGTTCATTGTGCAGCACTAAAAAAACTTCCGCAAAAAAAACCACTCTGAAGTCGTTTAATAACAACCGACTTGTCTATCTTCATCCCGCGCGGGGCATCGATTAAATCCGCCATAAAAGCGTTCCCCTCTCGTGAACCGTGCTATTTTCCTTTTTTCAGATCAATCAGAATTAATTTGGCTACAGCTTTGAGTGTCTCAAAGACTCCCTCGCCTGTTGTGGCGCACGCTTCATATTCGGGAACATCCGTAGTATTCAGTTCATGGCGCAATTCTTCCACCGTCATGACTCCCGGCAGATCCCGTTTATTGTACTGAATAATGTACGGCAGTTTATCCAGATCGTAACCTTGCTCCTTGAGATTTATCCTCAAATTTTCAAGGGACTCAATGTTCGCGTCTATTCGCTCTTCCTGAGAATCGGCGACAAAAACAACACCGTCAACACCTTTTAAAATCAGCTTTCTGGATGCATCGTAAAAAACCTGTCCCGGAACAGTATACAGATGGAAACGGGTCTTAAAGCCCCTGATTTCACCCAGCGAGAGCGGCAGAAAATCAAAAAAAAGGGTCCGCTCGGTCTCGGTTGCAAGACTTATCATCTTCCCCTTGGCATCAGGCGCAGTCTTTTGGTAAATAAATTGAAGATTTGTCGTTTTTCCACACAGACCTGGACCATAATAAACTATTTTACAATTTATTTCACGAGAAGCATAGTTGATGAAGGACATCTTTGGCTTTCCCCGTTATTAATTAAGTAAGTCAGAAATTATGCCGGCAGAATCGTGACTAAAAAATAGTTCCTGACAACTCTGCATATATCAGATTGATCGGTTTCAGCTAAAAAGGTTATCGATGTCTTCATCAGTGATTTCGGCAAAAGGAAAGTCGGAAGAACCACGTTTTTCACGCTCTTCCGACTTTTTCATTAATTTTTCAAAAATGGTCGAAAGCTCCTCCGATGATTTTTTAACGCGAAGACGGACAAGACCGAGAGAAGATCGATTATCAAACAGGACGACAAGAATAACCCTCCCGCCGACAATTGAAATGTGGAGATTATCCTTTTCCCCTTCGTGGAAGAGAATCGAGAATTCTTTTTCGCCTATCAACTTGGCAAGACCACCGGTTGCGGCGATGTTGCCTGCTGTCAAAGAAGCGAGTGAGGTAGTATCAAAACGCTCTGTTTCTCCAACACCTGAGATGAGCTGCCCATTTTTGTCGACAAGGAAAATTACCTTGGCGTTGGCTTCCTTTAGCAAACGCCCGATAACTTCATTAACTTCCTGGAATTCTTCATCGTACATGACCAGCGTTGGATTGGACATGCCATGTCTCCCTGCCCGGCGGCAATAGTATCTATCTAAGCTTAAAGTAAACAAAATATCTTGCGTTTATAGCAAACCTGTTCCCCGCTTTCAAGCTTATTCGATGTTCATGTAATGGAACAGAAGTAATCAGCTGTTTGCTTTACAAAGTCGGCTGTGGTACCGTGTTAGGATAAATAATCTGATTACGAAACCCATCAAGAAGGCTTAAATATATGGAATTGAGTTTTTCCAGAAGCAACGGCCCGATAGACGAGATCATCAACCGCTTGGTTGATGAATCAGGCGGTATCTATCACCCCGCAATAATCAAGGAAATGATACTTGCATCACTTAAAATAGGTCAGGATATCGATTATCTGGCAGACCTGAAGCTAATCAACCGCACTCTGCGGGAAATGCGCTATACAGCGAAGGTTTTTGCCCCCTATCGTCACCGGAAAAAAGTTACCATCTTTGGATCGGCCCGCACGGAAGAAGCGGACGAGATGTATAAAAAATGCGTCCGTTTCAGTCGCAGCCTGGCAGAAAACAACTATATGGTTATTACGGGGGGTGGCCCCGGCATCATGCAGGCGGGCAATGAGGGAGCAGGTAGCGAGAATTCTTTTGCCGTAAATATTCGGCTCCCTTTCGAACAAAAGCCAAATCCTATCATGTACCGCAATCCGCGGCTGATAACGTACAAATACTTTTTCAACCGTAAGGTGGCATTCGTCAAAGAAGCTGATGCCATAGTCGTTTTCCCTGGAGGATTTGGAACGCTGGACGAAGCGATGGAAGTGTTTACGTTGATACAGACCGGCAAGACATCACCAAAACCGCTTATTCTGATGGACGATCAGGATGGCTACTGGGAGCGCTTTTTTGAATTTATCAAAGAGAGCCTCCTGGTGAAAGGCTTCATATCCGGAGAGGATTTTTCCCTCTTCACCATTACCAGAAATGAAAATGAGGCGCTCCAGGTAATCAACACCTTCTATAGCACCTACCATTCACTCCGTTTCATTGAAAACAGACTCGTCATACGACTGCAGAATATGCTTTCAGGCGAACAGATCGTAACGCTGACCGAGGAGTTTCCCGGACTTATCAAAGATGGCGATCAAATCCGTTCCTGCGAGGCATTTCCGGAAGAGATTGATGAACCGGACCTCGCCCATCTGCCGCGCATTACCCTGTTGTTCGACCATCATCATTACGGACTGCTGGTCGCCTTTATCAATCGAATTAATTCCTTCTGGCAAATTTGAGACAGAAGTTCCCTGTCATACTTCCACCGTCCGTTGACAACAACAGCCACTTGACGATATAGTTAAAAAACTACTCTCGATTCGGGACATAATGCAGGATCTTAAAAACCTAACACAAAAGAAAACCTCCTCCGTTTCCAGATTTTTTGGCTATGGGACGCGAAACAGGCGAATTAAACCAAGCGGTGGACCGACCAGACCAGCACTGTCGCATCCAGCGGGGAAACCTCTCCGCCGGCTGAAACTGGTTCTGCTGTTCATCGCTGTTGTTCTGGCCATTGCGCCTCTTTGCGTTCTGGCACTGCGTCAGATAAATTTGGCAGGTTTACTCGCCCGAGACAGAATTACATCATTTACCCAAGTCGCTCCAGTACCGGCAGAAACGGCAAAAAGCCGCTTCGAGAGCGCCAACAACCTCCTTGCAACAGCAGAAGTCAACGGTTCCCAGATGTCTGCCCGAACCCCGGAAGGGTTGCAGTACATCTATACCATTCAGGGAGACTTGCAGCGGAGGGTCTTTGATTGTCTGGTAAAGTATAAGGTGCCGTACGGCATTTTTGTCGCCATCGAGCCGGCCTCGGGGCGTATTCTTGGCATGACCGCCTACTCATCAGTTGATGCGGGCTGGGCAAAAGATTCTATTTTCGAGCTGTATCCGATGGCCTCACTGTTCAAAATCATTACCGCCTCTGCAGCACTTGAAAACCATAAGATCACTCCCGAATCTGTGATCGAGTTCCGGGGCAACTCCTATTCCGAGAACCCGCGCTACTGGGATATAAGCCCCCGCAGCAGGAACAACAACCGCATGGATGCCACCCATGCCATGGGAAAGTCGATCAATCCGGTTTACGGACGTGTAGCAAGTGATATCGCCGGCAAATTGTCCGTAATGGAATCTGTGTCACGCTTCGGATTCAACCAGGTATTACTGCCGGGAACCCCTGCCAAACCGAGTCAGGCGGTGGAGCCGGGTAACAATCATGACCTGATGCTGATGGGAGCCGGGCTGGACCATGACGTTAAAATTTCTCCGCTGCACGCAGCAGTGATCATGTCGGCAATAGCCAATGGCGGTAAAATGATGGCCCCGGGACTGACCAGCAGTATCGTCGATGGACATGGCGTCGAAAAGGAAACGTTTGCTCCGCACGAACTGCGACGACTGGTAACACCGGAGACATCAGCATCGTTAGCGCGCATGCTCTCCAGCACCGTCCTGACCGGCACCTCCAGAAAAGCGTTTCACGACCGCCGCGGCCGTCCGCTGCTGGATGTCACAATAGCTGCAAAAACGGGTTCTATCGACGGCACAAACCCAAAGGGACATTATTCATGGTTTGCAGCTTTTGCACCGATACAGAACCCGCGTATCGCACTGGTTGCCCTGGTTATCAATTCCGACAAATGGAAAATCAAGGCGTCTCAGGTCGGCGTAGAGGCATTGGAAGAATTTTTCAGATAGAGTGAAGATTGGCGGGATAGGTCATTAAACGGAGCTCTCCATCGAGCATTTCGCCATAGGTAAGCTGCTCCATCCAGTCGCCGAGGGAGAGGACAGTAAAATGTGACCCAGGGATGTTTTCACGCAGGGCGAGATGGAAATGACCAGTAACCAGCCCGTCAACCCCCCGGTTCTGAAGAGATCGGGCAAAATCAAGGATGATCTGACGGTAGTCCCAGTGAGCTGTCTTTGCAACATAACCGGATCGGCTCCGTTTCTGCAGACTCTCCCTTATTTTATGTGCCCACGCCGGGGGGGAATATCTGATAGCGGCAGCAGCCAGATTTGTGCGCAACAGGAATCTCAGCAGCAGATAGGCGCGATCTTCTCTGTTGATCTGATCGCCATGACAGATATAAAGGCGCTTCCCCTGTACGAATTCGGTGACAGGGCCGGTATGAATCTCGGCTTTTAACCGCTGAGAAAAAATCGGCCCCAGATGGAAATCGTGGTTTCCTTCAAAATAGACCAGCCTGCAGCCGCGCAGTGCCAACCGTTCCAAGGCGTCAATTACAGCATCATACTGACGGTACGGCTGCGACGGGAACCCCAGCCAAAAGTCAAACAGGTCACCCATGATATAGAGAGTGTCCAGCTCCCCCTCCAGCTCATGAAGAAAACGGAGCAGCAGGCGGTAGTTGTTTTCGTCTGGTGATACAAGATGGGCATCGGCAATAAAAATGGCTCGCATGGTGCAGATTGTGCTTCGATCAATAGTAAAAAGTCAACAAGAAGAAGACAGGAGAATCAGATGGCAACTATTCACAGTGTTGAAATATCGTGGGAGGATCTGCTCGGTGCATTTGCCAGCGGACAGCTTGATAAGGCTTATTATCTCGACCGGCTGACCGGGGAAATATTCTTTGTCCCTTTTACCTCTGACAACAATGAAGTCCGGCAGCAGCTGGAGAACAACGGTGAGCGGTTCCTGGAAATCCCCCCTTTTGACCACCGGAGCGAACGACAGATTGTCTCGGAGTTTGTTGCAGAGATAGCTGACACTGAGTTGCGAAATCTGTTGAGCAGCTCACTGGCCGGCAGAAAGCCATTCGGGAAGATAGAAGATATCCTCTCGTTTTACCCGCACGAGGAAGAGCGCTTTGAGTTATTGAAAGACCAGTATCTTTCCAAGCGTCTTAAAATATGGATGGAAGAGAACAACCTGCTTACGGCCGACGCGGTCCTGCAGGGCATAAACCGCGCCTAGGAGAGAAGATGGAGCAGACTCGCCACATTCATATACCGCACAATGATTACGGCAGGTTTATTGCCACTATTCTGCTTTTCTGCCTGCTGGCTGTAGCCGGTTACGCACTGCAGCATACCATTTCATGCTTTCTCCTTTCATGGGTCATCGCCTACCTGCTTGACCCTCTTGTAGTAAGCGCAGAGAAGCGTGGTTTGAAGAGACTTTATGCCCTTGGGCTTCTGTATGTATTGCTGGGAATTCTGACCGTTTTCTTCCTGGCATTCATCGTGCCGGCGCTCACTATCAGCTGGAACTCTTTCATTCGAGATCTGCCGCTCTACATTGAAAAAATCAAACAGATCACGCTTGAGTGGAAGGGGCGACTGCCTGACCGCTATGGTACAGATGAAATCCAGTGGCTGTTAGACAAAGCTTCCGCCAATATAGACACCGCCGCTGAAAAGACCGGATTCTGGGCGTACAGTTTCGGAACCAGAATCTTTTTCAATCTCTTCAACATTGTTCTGTCACCAATCCTTGTTTTCTTTATGCTCTATTACAAGCAAACCGTTATTGACACGGTTACCTCGTGGCTCCCTGAGGGTCGACGTGACCAGATTATTGACATTGCCCATGAAGTAAACAACAGTATCGGCGGCTATCTGCGTGGCCAGGTAGGAGTTTCAATCATTGTTGCTGTGCTGTCAACCGTGTCTCTTTTTTATCTCGGCATCCCTCACCCTATCTTCTGTGGAGCTTTTGCTGGAGCAGCCTCGATACTGCCGTTCATCGGCGTGATCATCGCAACCCTGCCTGCCCTCTTCTTTGCCTGGTTCAAATATCAGACAGCCGCCATACTTGGCCAAACCGGACTTATCTTTGCGGTTATCTACTTTTTCGAGGGCTATGTGATAAAGCCGCTGGTCTTCAAGGAATCGATGAATCTGAACCCGCTTGTTACCATCATCATGGTCATGGCGCTCGGGGAAACCCTTGGATTCTGGGGCATACTGCTGGCGCTGCCGATTGCTTCGGCCATAAAAATCACCTGGGGACATTTTGTGCAGGGTGATTTCAAACAGAGGCGAAAATTGTGATTAAGGAGACTTTTACTACCTTACAAATAACCGGAATGTCCTGTGCCAATTGCGCCGCACGCATCGAAAAAGATCTGGCAGGGCGCGATGGGGTGCAGAGTGCCGTTGTTAATTTTGCTATGGCAGAGCTGACAGTTAATCACGAACCTGCTGTAGTTTCAAAGGAACAACTCATTGGATTCGTAGAGGCTCTCGGATACGGCGTACTCCAGCCTGAACCGGCCGGCGAACTGACCTTCGGGGTGCGCGGGCTTCATTGCGCTTCCTGCGTCAACACCCTCGAAAAAAAACTACTCGAACACCCTGCGGTTACCACCGCCATCATCAATATATCGGCAGAAACCGGCTTTGTCCGTTTTGATCCGCTGCAGCTTGGCACCGCCGACATCTTCAGCATTGTCCATACAGCCGGCTATACTCCGGTTGAACTGCACAGTTCTGAAACAGCGCAAGACGACAGTCTCCGCTCCCAGCGCAACTGGTTTATTTTTTCCTTGCTTGCCTCCCTGCCGATCATGCTGACAATGGGGCTGCACTCCAATCGCGCTGTCATGCAGCTCAATCTGCTGCTGGCCACAGCGGTTCAGTTCTCTGCCGGACTGCTCTTCTATCGCGGTGCCTGGAACGCTCTCAAAAATCGCAGCACCAACATGGATGTACTGGTCGCGCTCGGCACATCCGCCGCCTATTTTTATTCCCTGGCCTCCTACTTCGGGCTGCTCGGTCCGCATCATGAAGTATTCTTCGAAACCTCAGCCATGCTGATCGCATTCATTCGCCTCGGTAAATATCTTGAGGCCAGAGCCCGTGGTAAAGCGGGTGAAGCGCTCAAAAAACTGCTCCACCTGCAGGCCGACAAGGCCCGCTTGGTCACTGCAGAGGGCGAAAAAGAGGTCCCCGCCTCAGTTATCCGGGTCGGCGACGTTGTTCTGGTTCGTGCCGGGGATATCATCCCGGTCGATGGTGAAGTGCTTGAGGGGAGTTGCGCCGTCAATGAGAGCATGGTCACGGGGGAATCACTGCCGGTGCTGAAAAAGCCGGGCGATACCGTTTCCGGAGCTACCATCAGCACCAACGGCGTCATGCGCATCCGGGCAACCAGAATCGGTGAAGAAACCCTGCTGGCACAGATCGTCAAGATGGTGCGTGAAGCCCAGGGAGACAAGGCGCCGATCCAGCGCTTTGCCGATGCCGTTTCAGCTTGGTTCGTGCCGATAGTCATGCTGCTGTCTGCCGTTACCTTTATAATCTGGTATTTCGCCCTTGGCAGCGATTTTCTGACCGCCTTCCGTTTTGCGATCGCCGTACTGGTTATAGCCTGTCCGTGCGCCATGGGTCTTGCGACACCGACCGCCATCATGGTCGGGAGCGGCATTGCCCTCGGCCGCGGTATACTGGTTAAAAAAGGCTCTGCCCTCGAAACGATCTCCCGGCTGAATGTTCTCCTCATCGACAAAACCGGTACCCTGACCAGGGGGACACCGGAGATGACCGATCTGGTGCCGATCTCAGGTTGTGTAGATACCACCAAACTGCTTGAATGCCTTGCTACCGCCGAAGCATATTCGACCCATCCTCTCGCCCAGGCGGCGATCGCAGCGGCACGGGAAGTGGGGATCGAACCGGGGGAGGCTGCCGACTTTGAGGAGCAAGGCGGCTTGGGAATAACCTGTCAGTACAACGGATTCAAGCTGGCGGTCGGCAACGAGAGGTTGATGGGGGAGCTTGGCATTCCGCTGGAGCCGCTGGTAAAGAAGTGTGCCGAATTAACGGCGTCCGGCAAGTCACTCGTCTACGTTGCAGCCGGAAATATTTTGGTGGGTGTTGCCGCTTTCGCCGATACCCTTAAATCGGGATCGGTCAGAGCTGTTGCCGAACTGCGCCGCATGGGCATAACCACCTGCATGATCACCGGCGACCACGCCGATGTTGCCGCCATTGTGGCAAAACAGGTCGGAGTCGACACCTTTGAAGCTGAAGTGATGCCCGATCGTAAGCTGGAAGTGGTAAAAGAATACCAAGGGCGCGGCATGATCGTCGGCATGGTTGGCGACGGAATCAACGATGCGCCAGCGCTCGCCCAGGCACAGATCGGGATCGCTATCGGCGGCGGCACCGATGTTGCCAAAGAAACCGGCGATATCGTCTTGATGCGCAGTGATCTGCTGGACACCGTACGGGCAGTAGCAATCGGCCGGGCAACCTTGGCAAAGATCAAACAGAACCTCTTCTGGGCGCTGTTCTACAACATTCTGGGCATTCCGGTTGCTGCCGGCCTGCTCTCCAGCTACGGCATAACCCTGAAACCTGAGTATGCCGGTCTGGCGATGGCTTTTTCGTCGGTATCAGTCGTACTGAATTCCCTGCTGCTTAAACGTATTGAGAAAACGCTGTGATTATATCTGGTTACAATAGTTATTGTGGGGGTGCTAGTGCTTTTTTTAAAATATTGTCGCCGCGGTCTCGGCATAAGCATTTCTGCGGCAGCAATTGTAGTTCAATTGGCCGGAATCTCAGTCGCGGAAGTAAACGACGAAGTTTTAAATAAGCCCGCCAGCGAGGCAGTAACCGACTCCGGGCAAATCATGGCCACGCAGCCGGCACAACCGGACAGAATCACCGCTGAATACGTCAAGGGATACTTTAGTGACAGCGGCAGGATTTTGGCATCACCTGTCAACTGGAACAGCAGTGACTGGCTGAAAACCGCTCTGGTGGCTGGTGCAGCATCTGGGCTCTACTTTGCCGATGCTGATATCAAAGGCTTCTCGCAGAGAAATCAGAGTTCGGCCGGAGATAAAGTTGCCGCCGTCGGAAACGCACTTGGCAACCCATTCTACACCGTACCTTCGCTCGGGCTGTTCTATCTTTATGGTCACTTCAATGAAGACCCGAAAGCGCGCCGGACATCATTACTGGCGGTTGAGAGTCTTGCTATCAGCGGCGTGTTAACATTGACAATCAAGATGGCAACCCAGCGCTCCAGACCATCCTCCGGGGAAGCTTCCACCACGTGGGACGGACCAGGCTTCAAAAACAGCGATTCCTCTTTTCCTTCCCTGCACACAACATCCGCATTTTCTATTGCAGCCGTCTTTGCCGAAGAGTACGGCAGCAGCCCTTACGTCCCGCCGATCGCCTATGGACTGGCTGCACTTACCGGACTTTCGCGCATTTACGACAATAAACACTGGGCCTCTGATGCTTTTTTTGGCGGTGCAATCGGCTACTTTGTCGGTAAAGCCGTTGTCCGCTATCACGCGGTTTTGAGCGATACCCCCCTGATGATCATGCCTACCGTCACTAAACAGGGTTTTGGAGTAATGGCAGAATACCGGTTTTGACAGTTGGCAGCAATACCGTGTATATTATCTGCTCACAGTGAACTTTTCTCACAAGAGGTATCCGATGCCTTCATCGCAAAGGGTTATGAACCTGACTGATAAAAACAGCTTACTCACCCGGAGAATCAGACTGTTTGCCTGGATTTTAGTGGCCTGCTGGACACTTTTGATCGGTGCCTCATGGTACTGGAATGTCCAGGCCAAGCAAAAAATGTTCCACAAGATCGCCTTGGCTGAAGCGCGCGCCGTAATCAAGCGGGACGAACTGTATCGCCGCTGGGCCTCAGCTCATGGCGGTGTTTATGCGCCAACCACCCCGCAATCACCTCCCAACCGATATCTCTCCCATGTACCGGAACGCGATATTAGGACCCCTTCCGGGAAACAGCTGACTCTCATAAATCCCGCCTACATGACCCGACAGGTTAATGAGCTTTCCAAAGAAGATAGTGTTTTTATCGGTCGCGCCCACATCACCAGCCTGAAACCGCTCCGCCCTGAAAACGCTCCTGATCCCTGGGAAGCAAGCGCCCTCCGTGCTTTTGACGACGGTTCTCATGAAGTCAGTGCCGTCGTCACGACTGACGGCAAACCGTATCTGCGGCTAATGAGCCCATTTATCACCGAACAGCCATGTTTAAAGTGCCATGCAGTTCAGGGATACACGATCGGCTCCGTACGCGGGGGGATAAGTGTTTCGATACCGATTCAGCCGCTGATTGACGCAGGCCGAGGACAGATTACCGGTTCCCTTGCTTTTCACGGTATAATCTGGATGCTGGGTCTGGGGGCCACCGGAATGGGGGCACGCCAGCTGTCAAGAAGCGCCCGTGCCCAAAAACAGGGTGAAAACGAACTCCACCTTCAGGCACAACAGCTGGAAGAAGAAATTGCCGAACGCCAGAGGGCCCAGGAGTCACTGCAGGAAAGCGGATCGCTTCTGAAAATTGTCGCAGATTACGCTTCCAACTGGGAATACTGGCGGCTCCCTGACTCTACCTTCCAGTATGTATCGCCCTCGGTTCAGGAACTGACCGGATATTCGGTTGAAGATTTTAACAACGATCGTGAGCTGTTCTATCGTATCATTCATCCCGATGACCGTGAATTATTCATGGATCACACCCACGTCAAAGATTCTCATGGGCAGATACTGCCGTTTGAAATCAGGATCGTCTGTAAAAACGGTGAAGTCCGCTGGATCAGCCATGTATGCCAGCAGGTTTATACCCCGGAAGGTCTCCCCTGGGGATGGCGGGCCAGCAACCAGGATATTACAGAGCGCAAACAGATGGAACATGAACTCTTCGAGCAGACCGAGCAGCTCGAAGAAGAGGTCGCAGAAAGAGAGGCGGCACAGGCAAATCTTGAAGAACTGAATCGCTCGCTGGAAGAGCGCATAAAACTGGCGGTCGCCGAGACGCGCCAAAAGGACCAGGCCCTGATTCAGCAGGGACGCCTGGCATCAATGGGAGAAATGATCAACAACATTGCCCACCAGTGGCGTCAGCCGCTTAATAATGTCGGCTTGATCATCCAGAACCTGCAGTTTTCATTCGATGCCGGCGCCATGACGCATGACGAGCTGAAGCATGAGATCGATACTGCGATGGACGTTATTATTCATATGTCGCGCACCATTGACGACTTCCGCAACTTTTTCCGCGAAGACAAGCAAAAGGGTGAATTTATCGTCAGCAAGACTGTCCATAGAGCTCTGGAATTCGTCTCCGCCTCACTGTCAAAGCATGGCATTCAGGTAGAGCTGGAAGATAATAAAAATATTGCCACGGTCGGTTATCAGAACGAATACGCACAGGTGCTGCTCAATATACTTGCCAATACCCGTGAGGCCTGCATCGAACGCTGTACTGCCGCGCCGCGTATCCAGATCCGCATAACCGATGAAAACGGGCGGTCGGCCGTCTACATCCGTGACAATTGCGGCGGCATTGCCGATGAAGTCATGCCCAAGATATTTGACCCCTATTTTACCACCCGCGCACCGGACAAAGGCACCGGGATTGGTCTCTATATATCAAAGGTGATTATTGAACAGAACATGGGTGGCACTCTGACAGCCGAAAATACTGAAGACGGGGTTGAGTTTCGGATCGAAGTATGATGATTGAGGTGTATACGGGAAGAGGGTGAACAGAAAAGGCTTGCCATAACGGCAAGCCTTTTCTGTTCACCCGTGACACTGAATTAAACTATCACCCCTCCGTCAGTACCCGTTCTTCATAAATGGCTTCGATCCTGCGGCGGTGGCCAAGTTCGACGTCGGCAAAATTCATCAATACTTTTTGGAGTTTGGGGTCTTCGGTCATGCCGGCCGCACTCTTGTAGAGCTGGTAGGCATTTTCCTCGGTTTTGAGAGCATATGCCAAAATTTCGCTATAAGTCAGATCGGCTCTAAAAGGAACATCGGCCAGATATTTGGCGATACTGGATTCCGGAATGGTGCAGAGCTTGTGGCTCTCAGCCTTGTCCGCATCAATTTTGATAAAAACATCCTTGTGAGTAGCCTCTTCCTGCGCCAGTTCCTCAAACATCTTCTTTGCTGCAATACTGGTAGAAAGTTCGGCCGCCCTTTTGTAGAGCCTATAGGCAGTGTCTTCGCGTTCAATAGCAAACTTAACTACTTCATCAAGAGTTACAAATTTCATATTCGGTGATCCTCCTGTGTTTAATATAAATACAAGACGTGCCTTAAAACCAAAAGATTGCTAACAAGCGCTTAACGACATCCATCTCTTCCGCTGACTCTGGAATCATCCCCGCAGATATGCCAGCACCAGATCCGGGTGCTGTTCAGCCTTGGCAATTTTTTCCCACTGTTTTTTCACTATTCCATCAGCCCCAACGATGACGGTCGAGCGTATCGTACCGAACGATTTTTTCCCGCACATAACCTTCTCGCCAAAAGCCTCGTAGTCCTTCATCATGGAGAAATCGGGGTCACTTAGCAATACAAACGGCAGAGTGTAATTAGTGATGAATTTGTTGTGCGCGGCAATACTGTCCTTGCTGACTCCCAGGACCACAACACCAAGGTCTGACAACTCCTTAGAAAGATCCCTGAACCCGCATGCCTCCTTGGTACAGCCGGGTGTGTTGTCTTTGGGATAAAAATAAATAACCATCATTTTTCCCTTATAATCACTCAGCGAGTGCTGCTTGCCGTCGCTTCCCTCCAGTGTGAATGAGGGAGCCTTTTTACCTTCCAGTGACATGATTTAACCTCCTCTGAATTAAACAGGACCTTTTGTGTCCACTTTACAACTTTATACTTAAAGGTCAAGCGGAAAGTAGCAGTTTTGCAAAAATGAGGTGTGGCTGTCACCCTCCGTCCACAGATGGCAAACCAGATTTATTTCAAAGAGTACTCTGACATCCTCACAAAGCGGAATCCGCGACGCTGCAGTTCCGGCACAGCCGCAATGGTCCCCGTCCCCGTACCCGCCTCGGGGTGGTTCATATGCAGCAGGGCAATATCACCTGGAACGGCTTTCAGCAGCGCCGCCTTGACCTGTGCAGCGCTCCAGGTTGCTCCGGCATCACCCAGCAGTGAATAGCCGGCGACTTCCTGCCCTAAACCCTGCGATATCTGCACCGCGATCTCATCATAATAAGCGGTGCCCGAACGATAAAGCTTTGGCCTGGTCCCGCTAATCGCTTCAATCTTGCGGGCATTCAGTTCTATTTCATCCACCAGTTCACCAATGTTTTTTGTCCCGCTGATTCCATAAACGGAGCGACCGATGACCGAAGCGGGCTTGTGCAAGTTCCCGTGATTGCCGATCTCAAAGAGTGGATTCGCCGCCAACTGTTTAAAAAGCTCGGGATTGGCATCTATCCAGCGAGCATTGATAAAAAGCGTGGCGGGAATCTGTTCGCGGATTAAAAAATTCAGCAATTCGGAATCAGCCCCCTTCCCCCTGGCACTGCCGCAGGCATCAAACGTCAGGGCGATGACCTTATCCTCCGTATCCAGCCTTGTGCGGACACCCGAAACCTTTTCACCCCATTGTGAGGGAACAACGTCGAAATATTGCTCTGTATAGAGCTGTTTGAGGCTTTCCACCGATGGCTGCGGAGAGGCCGCTATAACGGGTGAAGCAGCTATAATTATAAGAAGAAGTGCCGCCAAGGTTCTGATCATGTAAAATAATTCCTCACGCTTGTTGATCCGGATCTGCTCCCCTGCATTCTTCTGCTATATTGGGTCTGGATGCAATCACAAACATTCCGGGCTTGACATGAAAAATTATAGCGGTAGTCTGTCAGGTCTCTGAGACTTGAAGATTAACTATAATTGAACCAGGAGTACCAACGTGTCACGACGCCTGCCCAAAATGCTGTATGCCGATCATAAAGGAAATATCTTCGATCACCCTGAACTCTGCATGGCCGGGATGAACGGCAATGTGCCGACCCTGCCGGAGGATGTTGAACTGATACCGCTTCCCGAGGACAGCAAACTCTTCACCATGCCTGCCATGCCCCCTATTGCCTGGGATCCTCACAAAAAAGCCTTCATCACTGTTGACACTCTGCGTGAGGGAAAACGCAGCCAGCGTATCCAGGCCGTTTCCGCTTTCATGGCTCCCGGCTATCTGCGCACCCTGCTCCCCGCCTGTGATTACAGCCATAAGCACGAGCTGCTGCCGCTCTGGTCATATACCGCCGTTGGATGGGACCAGGATCGCGACTGTTTCGTCGTTGCTGCCACCAAGGTGGACAGCAACAGCACCTGGAATCCGGTCAATTATGACGATCGCACCCTCGATCCGCTGGTCAGGGAGATGCTGAAGCAGATGCCTGATAACCGTCTGCTGGAGCAGTTGTCACGCTGCGCCCTGGATTATCACTGTTTCGCCGCGAAGAACCTGTTCTATCGCCGCTGGGAAGCGCCGCTGCCGACTTCACCGGCCTGTAATTCGGCCTGCCTGGGGTGCATCAGCCTGCAGGCATCAGAATGCTGTCCCTCCAATCAGGAGCGGATCAACTTCGTTCCAACTCCGGAGGAACTGTGCGAGCTCGCCATTCCCCATCTGGAACAGGCCGAGCAGGCAATGGTCTCCTACGGTCAAGGATGCGAGGGTGATCCGATTCTGCAGGCCGCCATGATTGCCGAGGCGACCCTGCGCATGAGAAAAGAAACTTCACGCGGTACGGTCAATTTCAACTCGAACGGTTCGATCCCTGAACGGGTGCAGCTGCTCTGCGATGTCGGCATGGATTCTTTCCGCTTTTCGATAAATTCGGTGCGTGAAGAGACGTATAACCGCTATTACCGCCCGAGGGGGTACTGTTTCAGCGACGTGCTCCGTTCTGTGAAGATCTCCAAGCAGGCAGGATGCTTCACTTCGATCAACTACCTGGTTTCCCCCGGCGTTTCGGATGCCCCGGAAGAGGTTGAGGCCCTGGTCAAATTTGTAGCTGATACGAGTATAGATATGATCCAGATGCGTAACCTGTCGATAGATCCGGATTATTACAACCGCGAAATGGGACCGCAGGGGAAGGGAATCGGCATGTACCGGATGCTGCAGCGCCTGAAAAAAGAGTTTCCGCGCCTGCAGTTCGGTTATTATAATCGTACTAAAGAGAATTTCTTTCCCCCCGACTTTGAAACCGGTTGGCCGATAAAATAATAAAGAGCTTCCCCTCGGTAAAAGGGAATTGAGGTGTTTTTTTTGTTGCTTCTCTGATATCACAAAATAATTCAGTTACCCCCCTTGATTTTTCAAAGAGCGCTGTTTATATTCCGAAAGTATTGGCACTCAGCCAACGTGAGTGCTAATTTCGACTTTATCACCACATCACACAAGGATAGAAAGGAGAAGTAAAAATGAATTTACGACCACTTCAGGACCGCATCATCGTCAAGAGAGTAGAAGAAGAAACCAAAACAGCCGGGGGGCTTTTCATCCCTGAAACCGCCAAAGAAAAACCACAGCGCGGTGAAATTGTAGCTGTCGGTAACGGCAAGAAAACTGAAGACGGCAAAGTACTGCCTCTGGATGTTAAAGTCGGCGATACCGTGCTGTTCGGTAAATATGCCGGAACCGAAGTTAAAGTTGATGGCAACGACTACCTCATGATGCGTGAAGACGACATCCTGGCCGTTGTAGAATAATTCAAAACAGGCAGACTCAGTTCGATCCTACAGAAAATAAATAAAAACACGGAGGAATACACGAATGGGTGCAAAGATCATCAAGTTTGACCAGGAAGGGCGCAACGCTATCCTGAAAGGCGTAAACATTCTCGCCGACACAGTTAAAGTTACCCTCGGACCTAAAGGGCGCAACGTTGTTATCGATAAATCCTATGGTTCACCGCTGATCACCAAGGACGGCGTAACAGTTGCCAAAGAGATCGAACTGGAAGACAAGTTTGAAAACATGGGCGCACAACTGGTCAAGGAAGTCGCTTCCAAGACTTCCGACATTGCCGGTGACGGCACAACAACTGCAACTGTTCTGGCCCAGGCCATCTACAAACAGGGTTCCAAGCTGGTTGCTGCAGGTCACAACCCGATGGAAATCAAGCGCGGTATCGACAAAGCTGTTGAAGCTATCGTTGCCGAACTGAAAAAGATCTCCAAACCGATCAAGGATCACAAGGAAATTGCCCAGGTCGGCACCATCTCCGCCAACAATGACAAAACCATCGGCGACATCATTGCCGAAGCTATGGAAAAAGTTGGCAAAGAAGGCGTCATTACCGTTGAAGAAGCCAAAGCAATGGAAACTACCCTTGAAACTGTTGAGGGTATGCAGTTTGATCGTGGTTACCTTTCCCCTTACTTCGTGACTGATCCTGAGCGGATGGAATGTTCCATCGAAAACGCCATGATCCTGATCCACGACAAGAAGATCTCCAACATGAAGGATCTCCTCCCGGTTCTGGAGGCAAGTGCAAAATCGAGCCGTCCGCTTTTGATCATCGCTGAAGACATCGATGGCGAAGCTCTGGCTACTCTGGTTGTCAACAAACTGCGCGGCGTTCTTAATGTCTGTGCCGTTAAAGCTCCTGGTTTCGGCGATCGCCGTAAAGCCATGCTGGAAGATATCGCCATCCTGACCGGTGGCCAGGTTATCTCTGAAGAAGTTGGTTTCAAACTCGATCAGACGACAATCGAAATGCTCGGCCAGGCCAAGCGCATCACCATCGACAAAGACAACACCACCATCATTGATGGTAACGGCAAGGAAGAAGCTATTCAGGGGCGCGTTAAAATGCTCCGCGCTCAGGCTGAAGAATGCTCCAGCGACTATGACAAGGAAAAACTTCAGGAGCGTCTGGCCAAACTTGTTGGCGGCGTAGCCGTTATCAAGGTCGGCGCAGCAACCGAAGTTGAAATGAAAGAGAAAAAAGCCCGCGTTGAAGATGCACTGCACGCAACCAGAGCAGCTGTTGACGAGGGTATCGTCCCTGGAGGCGGCGTAGCATACATTCGCGCCATGTCTGCCCTGGAAGGTCTTAAACTGGCAAACGAACAACAATTTGGCGTAAATGTAATCAAGGCTTCCCTTGAAGCCCCGATTCGCCAGATCGCAGAAAACGCAGGGATCGATGCTTCGATCGTAGTTGACAAGGTCAAGAATGGCAAAGATGCCTTTGGATACGACGCAGCTAATGATGAATATGTTGACATGATTCAGGCTGGCATCATCGATCCAACCAAGGTTTCCCGCTCTGCCCTTCAGAATGCAGCTTCCATCGCAGGTCTGATGCTGACAACCGAAGCGCTGATCGCCGAAAAGCCGAAAGATGATTCTGCAGGCGGCATGGGTGGCGGAATGCCTGGTGGCATGGGCGGCATGGGTGGCATGGGCGGCGGAATGTACTAGCCGACCGGCTATTCAGATTTTTTAACGCACCAAAACAAGGCAGGGGACTTCGGTTTCCCTGCCTTGTTGCGTCCAGGTCAATAAACTTTCTTATCTAACAGCAGAGATTCTTATACAACCGGTCCATGAAAAAAAAATTTGTTGTTTCACTTGAGTCCCGGCACCCTGGCCATGGCTCCGGTCTGGATTCTGATTGTTGCCGGCCGCTATCCGGCATAATTACCTGAATCCTCGCGTGAACAGGGCATTAAGACGGTTACCATCCCGTTCGAGATCGCTGCAGAACACCTCCCCGTCTTGGTGCACGCCAGGATCTGCGTATTCAGGCACACTGTGCTGCCCTGCCCCCAAACCTTCCCGCTTTTGAAGAGATCCGCCACCAGAGCGACACCATGAAGCGCGTGGTTGGAGTAGTTTTCAAGAAAATAGTACTCACTGATGATAGCTTGCAATAACACGACCGAATATGGTACGTAATTAGTTACGGAGGTACGCCATGAATCTTGTAGAAGATATTCAACCAGTAACATACCTGAAAGGGAATGCCGCCCACTTGCTACAGCAAGTCAATGAAACGCGCAGGCCGGTAATAATCACCCAAAACGGCTTGGCCCGTGCCGTTTTGCAGGATCCAGTCAGTTACGAAAGCATGAGGAATACCATAGCGTTACTTAAACTTATGGTGCAGGGCGAAGAGGACATCCGCACAGGACATCTGGTCGAGCAGAATGAGGTTTTTTCCCGTATTGAGGCAAGGTTGACGGCACGCAGGAAAGAAGCTGCATGACAACTCCGAATGTTTCTTTCCGGGTTGCCTGGACCAAAACAGCAGAAGCTGATCTGGATAGCATTATTGACTTCATTGCCGAGGACAGCATTGATGCGGCGCTGGCAGTTTTTACCCGAATTCGTGAACGCGCCGCTACTCTTCACCAATTTCCCAATAAAGGCAGGGTCGTGCCTGAACTTGTGCAACACGGCATCGTACAATACCGCGAGCTGATTCTCTCTCCATGGCGCATTTTATATCGTATTGACGGAAATAGTGTCTATGTTACAGCAGTATTCGATAGCCGGAGGAATCTTGAGGATCTGCTGCTGGAGCGATTAACGAGGGGTTGAAAAATTTTGCCGAATAGCATGGATTTGTTTATATTTTTACAGAAGCTTCAAGCTCTGAACTGATTAAAAAAAGGGGTTGCAATTTGTACCCGTAATGTTCAATAAGCTATATTGAAAAGGAGAATCATCATGGATCTAATCGGCACCGCATTAACATTGAGTGAGCTTGTTGCATATCACGAAGGTTCCGTAGTCAGCAAGACACTGATTGACAAGAAGATCGGGACGCTGACGATGTTTTCTTTTGCTGCCGGTCAGGGTCTGAGCGAGCACACCGCACCGTTTGACGCCGTAGTTCAGGTCGTTGACGGCGAAGCGGACGTGGTTATCAATGGGGAAACACAAACGGTAGTTGCCGGGCAGCTGATTATCATGCCGGCTAACATCCCCCATGAATTAAAAGCGGTTAAGCCGTTTAAAATGCTGCTGACCATGATCAGAGCGTAAGTGATGACAGATAAAACCGCCGTGCTGCTGCTGCAGATGGGGGGTCCCGATTCGCTGGCCGCCATCGAGCCTTTCCTTTACAATCTTTTTTCCGACCGGGACATCATCCGCATCGGCCCGGCCTTTCTGCAGCCGACGGTCGCCCGCTTTATTGCGCGTCGCCGCGCGAAGAAGGTCATGGAATACTACCGCAGGATTGGCGGCAAGTCGCCGATCCGCGAGTTGACAAAGCAGCAGGGAGTTGAACTGGAAGCGGTTCTCGGTCCCGATTACCGCTGTTTTGTGGCCATGCGCTATTCAAAACCGGACAGCGCCGAGGCTTTAGCCGCCATAGCGCGTGAAGGTATTACCAGAATTATCGCCCTCTCCCTCTATCCGCATTATTCGCGCGCCACGGTCGGTTCCAGCATCAATGAACTGGAGCGGGAACTGAAAAAATCCGCCGCCCAGCCCAGCCTCACCTACATCCGCCAGTTCTATGATCGTCCTTCCTATATCGCCGCTCTGGCAGAAAAGATCGAACGTGGACTGGCAGGTTTCCCCAATCGAAATGCAGTTCAGCTTGTTTTCTCGGCTCATGGTCTGCCGCAATCATTCATCGATTCAGGCGATCCCTATCTTGAGCATATTCAGGCAACGGTTCGCTTGGTCATGGAGAGTTTCAGCGATGTGTCTCACCATCTGGCCTTCCAGTCCCGCGCCGGACCGGTCAAATGGCTGGAGCCGTCCACTGAAGCTAAAATTTCCGAACTGGCCGCTGCCGGCTGCAAGCAGCTGCTGATGGTACCGCTCTCGTTCGTATCCGATCATATCGAGACCCTTTATGAGATCGACATCCTGTACCGTGAGGAGGCAACAGCGCTCGGCATTACCGATTTCAGGCGCACCGAAGCACTCAACAGTTCACCAGCCTTTATCTCCTGTCTGGCAGAACTGGTAAGAAGTTGCCCGGGGCAGGATTGATTTTACAAGCTGCCTGCCGTATAGTGCAGAGCAATTAAGGGACAAATTATTTGGAGGGTATCATGATTAAAAAAATGTTGAGCGCCGTTGCTCTGATCTGTCTCATGTCTGGAGTCGCCTGCGCCGAAGGAAAGAAGAACCCGATCGTCCTGATGGAAACCAGCCTCGGTAAAATCAAGATCGAGCTTTTTGAAAAAGAGGCGCCGGTCAGCGTCAGGAACTTTCTTGACTATACCAAAAGTGGATTTTATAGCGGCACGGTATTCCACCGCGTTATTTCCGGTTTTATGGTTCAGGGCGGAGGTTTTACCGCCGATCTCAAACAGAAACCGGCCGGAGCACAAATCAAAAATGAGGCCGGAAACGGGCTGAAAAACCGGCGCGGCACCCTGGCTATGGCACGCACCCCTATCGTTGATTCTGCCACCGCCCAGTTTTTTATAAATGTTGTTGACAATGGCTTTCTGGACCAACGTGACAAAACGCCGCAGAATTTCGGCTATGCGGTGTTCGGCAAGGTTATCGAGGGGATGGACGTGGTTGATAAAATAGCCGCCGTGAAGACGGTTATGCGTGCTTTTCCTGATGTTCCTGAAACTCCTGTCTTCATCAAGTCTGTCAATCTGTTGAAATAGGAGAATTATATGGGAATGACAGAGGACCTTACCAACTGGACCCATGAGCAGAAATGCCTGAAAGCGGTGGCTGCACTCGAAAAAAACGGTTTCACCACCTTGTACTGCCCCACCCTGCAGAGTGCAGCTGAATACATCATTGCCGGGGCGACCGATGCCGTTACCGTTGGTTTCGGTGGTTCAATGTCGGTTGTTTCACTTGGAGTTGAGCAAAAGCTGCGTGAGAGCGGCAAAGAGATTCTCAATCATGCCCCCGCCACTTTTTCTCGTGATGAAAAAATAGAAATTATGCGCCGCCAGCTGACCTGCGACCTGTTTTTATCCGGGTGCAATGCCCTGACCCTGAACGGAGAGCTGGTCAATATTGATGCCACCGGTAACCGTGCCGGGGCGATGCTCTTCGGACCGCGCCGGGTTATTGTAGTTGTTGGGCGCAACAAACTGGTTGACGGCACCGTTCAGGATGCGATCACCCGCGTGAAAAACTGGGCAACACCGCCCAATGCCAAACGCCTCAACTTTAAAACACCCTGCGCCTCCAGCGGCTTCTGCAGCAACTGTAACTCACCGGAACGGCTCTGCCGGGTAACTACGGTTATCGATCGAAAACCGCGCCTAACCGACATCCATGTACTGGTGGTCAACGCCGAACTCGGTTTTTAGATGCCCTACCTGGATACATCTTCATGCGGGCGTTTTCTCCATGCACTGCTTGATATCATTCTGCCGCCGATCTGTCACATCTGCCATTCGTATATCCCTAATGCCGGCACGCTCCATATCTGCGCAGCCTGCCGAGGCCTCTTGCCGCTCGTTTTGTCTCCGCTCTGCCCAGTCTGCGGCATTCCCTTTGTCGGGACAGGGAGCGATCACACTTGCGGCGCCTGCCTTGCCAATCCGCCGCATTTTAATACCGCGCGGAGCCCCTTCCTTTATGAAGGGGCGATACGTGACCTGATACACTCCTTCAAATACAGTCAAAAAACACATCTGCGCAATCCGCTGGCGCTTCTGGCCCTGGAAGGGGTGGGCGGTTTTCTGGCAGAGCAGAAACTGCATCTCATCGTCCCTGTGCCGCTGCATCGCTCCCGTCTCCGACAGCGCGGCTTTAACCAGGCGGTGCTCCTCGGCAGGGTCATCTCACGCCACACCTCTCTGCCGATGCTGACTGACGCCCTCGCCAGAACCCGGCCGACGACACCGCAGATCGATCTTTCGGCAGCAGAGCGCCGAATGAATGTCAAGGGTGCCTTTACGGTAAACCGGCCTGCCCTTGTTGCCGGCAAGCGGATACTGCTGCTGGATGATGTCATGACAACCGGCAGCACGATGGATGAATGTGCCAAAGAGCTCAAAAAAGCCGGGGCAGACGTGGTGGTTGCCGCTACAATCGCCCGTACGGCACGCCCCTGATAAATCAGTTCCTTAAGTACCTCGTGACTGAAAGTTTATTTTCTTGACAATCAAGGTCTGCTTCCGTAGTAGTTTTATATTTTTAATTCAGAAGGGAAATGGTATGCGCCTCTCAACGAAAAGCAGATACGGCCTGCGAGCTATGATAGACATCACCTACAACTGCGGTCCTGAACCTGTTCAGATTCAGGACATCTCACGCCGGCAGCAGATTTCTCCCCGTTATCTTGAACAGATCTTTCAGAACCTGAAACGTGCCGGCCTCCTGAAAAGCAAGCGTGGGCCACAGGGTGGATATGAGCTGTCACGAAAACCGGATGAAATTACGGTCCTTGAAATACTGAATGCCACCGAGCAGGATGTATTACTTGTTGACTGCGCCGGAGTCACTCCAAAGAAGCAGCGCCGCAAGGCAGACTGCCCTTTTGAAGGGCAGTGCGTTACCCAGATCGTCTGGGCTGAGGCAAACGCGCTGCTGGACACGCTTTTTAGCGGCATGACCCTGCAAACCCTCTGCAAACGGGCCGATGAGATGGGCATCAAGAACGAAGCTGATCATCGTGTCATGTAACATATCTTATCCATACTATTTATAAAGGGCGGCCCTCGCCGCCCTTTATAAAATTCAAAGATCCAGAATCATTGCATTTTCGTCACAATCCGGAAATTTCGGGCATTTTATACAATCACCCCAGACTTTATGCGGTAATTCGGATTTATCCACCAGATGAAAGCCATGTTTGGCAAAAAAATCCGGCTTATAGGTCAGACAGAATATCCGCCTCAGCCCTATTTCGCGCGCTTCCGAGATGCAGGCATCCACCAGACGACCACCAATCCCCTTGCGGCCAGCGGCCTCGTCAACAGCAACAGAGCGCACCTCGGCCAGATCGTCCCACACGATATGCAGTGCAGCGGCGCCCAGAATGACACCCTCATCTTCAACTACGTAAAAATCGCGTAACGATTCATATATTTCCGACAGCGAACGGGACAGCATATCACCCCGATTGGCAAATATCATCAGCAACTTTTGGATATCCTTCACATCAGCAATTTTTGCTTTTCTGAGCATATAACTCTCCTTTGCTATTGTATTCCAACTTTCACCAGACGCGGATTCAATACTCTAACGAGCTCCTGCGGTGCCATCCCGACCAGATACCCCCGCTTGCCACCGTTGATGTAAATCTTTGGCAAAGCAGCAATACTACCCTCCATGTACACCGGCATCGGGTGGCGCGTCCCGAACGGCGAGGTTCCCCCGACCAAATAACCGCTCTGTTTTTGAGCCACCTCCGCCGTGCAGGGTGAAACCTGCCTGGCGCCAATAACACGTGCCAGCTCTTTGGTGGAGACCTGCAGATCACCATGCATCAGCACGATCAGCGGCATGCGGCTGTCATCCTCCATCACCAGCGTTTTTATGACGGCATGTTCGTCAAGTCCAAGTTCACGGGAGGAGGAGGCTGTCCCCCCCCTTTCCTCGTATGCGTAAAGGTGGTCACTGAATGGCACTTTTTCGGCCCGCAGCTGCCGGACGGCAGGTGTTACCGGTGTCTTTTCCTTTGCCATATCAACAGATCCTCGGCAACTGTTCTCCGGAGAGCATATCAACCGAACGCATGCCGCCAATGGTGGTTTCCATCTGCACCCGGCCGGATGGACCTGCCTCAACGGTGCCGATGACAGCGGCTGCGATTCCAAGCGGATGCAGCCTGATGGCAGCCAGAGCGGCATCTGCGCCTTCTGCCGCCACAAACGCCAACAGCTTCCCCTCGTTTGCGACAAACAGCGGATCAAGACCCAAAATGGAGCAGACGCCACGCACGGCAGGCTTGACCGGCAGAGCCGCTTCACGCAGGGTGATGGCAACGGCTGACTGCTGGGCTATTTCCTTGACCGTGGTTGCCACACCGCCCCGGGTCGGATCGCGTAGCACATGGAGAGCTGCGCCGACTTCCGCGAGAAGGTCAGCGACAAGACCATGCAGCGCCGCTGAATCGCTTTTAATATCGGTGCCAATCTCAAGCCCTTCACGTCCCGCCATAACGGCAATACCGTGATCACCAATTGTACCGCTAATTATGATAAGATCTCCCGGCTGCGCGTTAGCGCCATGAATCGTGAAATCATGTTCGACTGAACCAACACCCGAGGTCGTGATAAAAATTTTGTCGGCCTTGCCGCGCGGCACAACCTTGGTGTCTCCGGTAACAATGCTGACACAGGCTGCATCAGCGGCACTCCGCATATCCTCCAGAATAGTCCTCAAATCAGCTTTGCTGAACCCCTCTTCGATGATCAGCCCGACACTCAGCCAGAGAGGCCGGGCTCCCATCATCGCCAGATCGTTGACAGTTCCGTGTACGGCCAGACTGCCGATCGTTCCACCCGGGAAAAAAATCGGATCTACGACAAAAGAATCAGTCGTATAGGCCAACCGGCAAGGTACGCTCTCAAGCAGAGCGGCATCGTCCTGTCGCGGAGAAGTTACCTCGCTGACAATCGGCAGAATCAGTTCATCAAGCAGCTGGTGCGAAAGCCTGCCGCCGCTGCCATGGCCGAGAAGAATCAGGTCGTTATTCACTTGTAGGGATCTCCTGAAAATGTATCAGAGCCTAGCACGAATCACCCCTCATGTCACGGCAGCTTTTTATGTTCACATGACCGGGCAATCCATGCTAAAATGGAGACTTATTTTATCTAATTCAGGAGACAATATGACGGAATACAGAGCACTGCAGCAGCTGCCGGATCCGGCCGGATACAAAGCCGGTGACGTACTGGTGCTGGTAGGGGAACTATTTGGACGCGGCTATGCCAACGGCCTGGTTGATGAGGCCAGAAGGACCGGCATGACTGTGATCGGCACAACGGTCGGGCGACGGGATAACGGCGGGGCACTGAGGCCGCTTAATGATGAAGAGTTGGCAGAAGCAGAGGCGCTCCTTGGGGGATCGATCATCAATATCCCGCTGGAAGCCGGCTTTGATATGGAGAGTGTTGACGGCGCCCCCTCTGTGGCTGAGCAGTTGAAAAAAGCCCGCCCCGACGATTTTGCCACGGTCAGCTTTATCGAAGGAAGTGTCGAAAAGGCGTGTGCCGCCGGAACTGCCCGGTTTCGCTCTCATCTGGCCCAGCTGCAGGCCGAATTGCTCAAACGCATTCCGGCAGACGCCAACATCCACCTTGCTCATTCCATGGCGGGCGGCATCCCCCGTGCCCGCGTCTTCATGCCTCTGCTGAACCGGATTTTCAAAGGCACCGGCGATAAATATCTTGCTTCGGAGCTTTTCTGGGACAGCCCGCTTGGGCACCTGTGCAACACCAGTTTCAACGAAGTGACTGCGGATACTTTTCGCTATCTGATTGAAGGCACCGCTGAGCTTCGCGAGCGGAGCGCCAGTACCGGGACCAGGGTCAGCTACTCAGCGTACGGCTATCACGGCACCGAAGTGCTGGTAAACGGCAAGTACCGCTGGCAGTCATACACACCCTACGTCCAGGGCTTTGCCAAAATGCGGCTTGAAGAGATCGCCTCAGAAGCTGCCTCCAAAGGGATCCGCGCCACGATTTACAACTGCCCGGAAATCCAGACAAATTCCAGTGCGCTTTTTCTGGGAGTCGAAATATCACTCTACCCGCTTTTGAGCGCGATTCGCCTCGAAGCTGGCGAACAGATTGCGGTGCCGCTTGAGAACCGCTGCCAGGCAATGCTGAAGGAGGGGGAAACCATCGCCGGCCTGCTGGAGCGCGCTGACCGCTACTTATCCTCCCCGATTCTTGCACAGATCGTGGACTTTTCTACCTGGCCGCAGCACAACAGCCGCGAACAGGCCGAGCTTATGCTGGCCGCTTCTGCCGAACTTATGGAGATGCACAAGGATCAGAAACAGTTGGTATGCGCCGAACTGTCCAGAATCGTGTTTCTTGCCACCGGCTGGCTGATATTGAATAACTCCTGGAATCAAGACTCACCGGTTTTATGGTTGAATCATGACATAATCGGCCGACTGCTGGCAGACCAACGCGGTGCGGGAATCGTATAATGCCTGCGGGACACTAATTACCCGGCCCGGCAACATCCGGCTCAAAAAGGATACATATGAAAACAGCTGCAAAACTAATCACATTTCTAATTCTTGCCTCAGCGCTTTTTCAGGGGTGCGCCACCGTGCAGCAGCCCAACAAACCGGCTGACCAGCTCTACAAAGAGGGGGAGCAGTTCTTTCAGAAGGGGAAATATGAAGATGCCATCGCCAGTTGGAAAAAGGTGAAGGAAACGTATCAGTCCTCGGAACTTTCAACAAAAGCCGAGCTTAACATTGCCAACGCTTACTTCCTGAACAAGGATTATATCGAGGCCGCGGCAGCATATGAGGATTTCCGGAAACTGCACCCCAAACACCCGCAAACCGACTTTGCGCTGTATCGGCAGGGGATGAGCCATTTCAACCAGATCCATAGCATTGACACCGACCAGACTCCGGTGAAAAACGCGCAAATAATCTTCGATTCTTATCTTAAACTCTACCCGGAGGGTGCCCAATTTGCAGAGGTGCAGGAGAAACAACGCCAGTGCCGCGACAAGCAGCTGCAGTACGAGCTTTATGTCGGGCGTTTTTATCTGAAGAACGGTGCTTATAAAGCCGCAATTGCCCGTTTTGAAGAATCTCTCAAAATGTTCCCCGACGCGGCTCGTCGTGATGAAGTGCTATATTATCTGGGAAAAGCATATCTGGAGGATGGTCAGCAAGAGAAGGGTCGCGAGGTCCTGGGGAAACTCCTGAAGGAACTCCCGGGCAGTGCATACGCTGCTGATGCCAGCAAGGCGATGAGGTGACTGGAGACGTGGAAACCATTGCCGCGCTGCTGATCGTTATCGTGGCGGCATACCTGATTGGATCTATCCCTACCGGAGTTCTGCTCGGCAAGGCCTATGGAATCGATGTCCGCAAGGAGGGGAGCGGAAACATCGGCGCGACCAACCTGTACCGGACCGTCGGCCGCAAGGTTGGCATTATTACACTGGTCGGTGACTGCCTTAAAGGGTTCCTGCCTGTTCTTCTCGTTAAATTCAGCGCACTCCCTCCCGAATTCGCCGCATGGGTTGGACTGGCCGCTTTTTGCGGGCACGTATTTTCTGTTTTTCTCAAATTCAGAGGGGGAAAGGGCGTCGCCACTGCGCTGGGGGTTTTTCTGGCACTGGCTCCCATGGCAGTTGCAATTGCACTAGCAGTTTTTGCCGTACTGATGTATTTCTGGCGCTATGTTTCACTCGGCTCTATCGCTGCGGCAGCCGTCATGCCGCTGGCGGTGTTTTTTCTGGGAGGGGGGGGAAGAACTGATACTGTTATAACTCTTGCCATTGCTGCGATAGTGATTATACGCCACCATGAAAACATCAAGCGGCTGTTATCCGGCACCGAAAACAAGTTTAAAGCATGAAAAAGGCGGCCCAAGGAGGGCCACCTTTTTCATGTAAATACGGTGTAAAACCATTGCAACGTCTGGGAAGAATACGCCTTTTTCATGTTTTTTATAGCGTTGCTCGCAATCTTTCTATCATCCCGATTTCCAGTATCTTTTTCCTTATTAATGCTTCAACAATCCCACCACTTCCAAGTATCCGCTCATCGTATGCACGAATATCCCTGATCTCCTCACAACCTGATTGACTTCGCTTAAGTCCGCCGCCAATCAGCTCTTCCCGATGGCCAGCGGTAATCTTCATCACTCACTCAACAACGTAGACACGCAACTCGTCCAAAAGCGCGTTGATATCTCCCGT
>JAFLLC010000006.1 GCA_019162745.1 Deltaproteobacteria bacterium
TGGTGCCCGGAACTAGACTCGAACTAGCACACCCTTGCGAGCACAAGAACCTGAATCTTGCGTGTCTACCAATTCCACCACCCGGGCGAGTGAACTGACTTCTTATCATCTCCATTTTTATATTGCAAGCAGAAAAAAACAAACCCCTGCATAAAAGCCCTAAATACTTGACAAACAGACACTCGTGGTGATATCAGGAGTGTTCATATTTTTAGATATCTATCGGAGGAATCATCATGGAACGTACTTTCGCAATCATCAAGCCGGATGCAGTTGAGCGCAAACTGGCCGGCCAAATTCTGGCAAAAATCGAAGAAAAGGGTTTCAGCATAGTCGGCATGAAAAAAATCCAGCTGACAAGGCAGCAGGCCGAAGGTTTTTACTGTGTACATAGTGAGCGCCCCTTTTTCAATGACCTGTGTGCTTTCATGTCCCGCAGCCCGGTGATCGTGCTCTGTCTGGAAAAAGAAAATGCCATCGCCGACTGGCGCACCCTGATGGGGGCAACAAATCCTGCTAATGCAGAGCCGGGAACAATCCGCAAGGATTTTGCTGTCAATATCGAGGAAAATTCCTCCCACGGTTCTGACGCTCCGGAAACTGCGGCTTTTGAAATCCCGTATTTCTTCAGCGCACTGGAACTGGTATAACGGTACTCAACAAACCGTCGTATGCAAAAAGGCCCTGCAATTGCAGGGCCTTTTCTGTTTCAGCCACAAGAGACAAGGATGTCAAATCAGGCGAAATGGGTTTCAAGCGCCTCAGCCAGAGCGTCAAGGGTGTATGATTCCGGCTCGATATCAACCTTGAGCCCCAGTTCACGACAGCTCTTTGAAGTAATCGGACCGATTGACGCCACAGCCACCCCCTTCAGCATATCCAGCATTAATTCTTCTCCCAGCATGGCGGCAAGATTTTGGACCGTCGATGACGACGTGAATGTGATGCAGTCCACCGAGCGCTTTTCCAGAGCAAAGAGCGTCTCGGGCGGAAGCCGTTCCGGAAAGACATTGCGATACGCCACCGGACTATCCACCTGGGCCCCCATCTGTTTCAGTTCGCGGGGGATGACGTCACGCGCCTTGTCGGCGCGCGGGAAAAGGACCCGAGTATTATGCATATCCAGACGAGAGAATTCGTCAACAACGCCTTCAGCTTTATAATCGGCTGCCACCAGGTCCGGCTTTATACCGTACGAGCGAATTTCGTCGGTTGTTCTTGGCCCGACTGCACAAATCCTGCACCCTCCCAAGGCTCTGGCATCAAAGCCCAGCGTGTCCAGCCGCTGAAAAAAGAATCGCACCGCATTCACTGATGTCAGCACCACCCAATCATAACCGGACAATTCACGAATAGCCAGATCGAGCAACTGCCAGCTCAACGGTTCCACCAGGCGGATGGTAGGACATTCGAGTACCGTGGCGCCACGCGATGCCAGCCTGGCGGAAAACTCACCCGCCTGCTCGGCGGCACGGGTGACTATGATCTTTTTCCCGCAGAGTGGTTGTTTGTCAAGCCATTGCAGCTTCTCGCGCAGCGCAACCACCTCGCCGACAATCGTGACCGCCGGCGGCTTGAGGCCGCACTCTTCGGCCCGGTCGGCAATATCAGCTAACGTTCCGACCAGCACCTGCTGAAATGGGGCCGTAGCCCAGCGCACCAGGGCGACCGGTGTATCGGGTGATCTGCCATGCTCCATCATGCGCTGCATATTGCGCCGCAGATTCGTAACTCCCATATAAAAGACCACCGTACCACACTCCAATGAAAGACGCCCCCAGTCGTTGCGTGATTCAAGCGTGTCCTTCACTTCCTGGCCGGTGACAAACGTAACAGAAACGGCAATATCGCGATGGGTAAGCGGGATGCCGGCGTATGCAGAGGCCCCTACAGCAGCGGTGACCCCGGGAACAACTTCAAAAGGGATGCCGGCGTCGCGCAGCGCCTCGCACTCTTCCCCGCCACGGCCAAACACAAAAGGATCGCCACACATCAGACGCACGACGGCCTTTCCCTCCCTCCCCTTTGCAACCAGCAGTTTATTTATCTCATCCTGATCCTGGTTGTGACGCCCGCCGATCTTTCCGGTATATATTCGCTCGGCAGCTTCGGGGACATGGCCCAGCAGCTGTTCGTTCTCCAGATAGTCATAGACAACTACCTGTGCTTTTTTCAAACACTCTACGCCGCGCAGTGTAATCAGGGACGGATCACCAGGGCCGGCTCCTACCAGATAAACGATGCCGTTATTCACCTATTGACCTCTGATAAACCTCTTCAAGGATCTCCTTGCCGCCTTCGGCAAGCAACTGATCAGCAAGGCGGATGCCCAGCTGCAGGCATTCAGCTACCGGGCCATTGATTTCTCCGCGAACAGAGCGCTGTCCGTCAACAGCAGCGATGAAACCGACCAGCCGCAGCTGACCATCTCTGATCGTTCCATGTGCCGCAATCGGCACCTGGCAACCTCCCTCGCACCGTTTGAGCAGGGCTCGCTCAGCCCGGACCGCATAGCTGGTATCTGCATGATTAAAGAATGCGATTGTCTCAGTTATGACCGGATCCGCGAGATGGCATTCAATCCCCAAAGCACCCTGACCGATGGCAGGAATGGATAGCTCGACATCCAGATATTCCCCGACTCTGTCGGTGAAACCAAGCCTTTTCAGCCCGGCTGCAGCCAGAATAACTGCGTCCAGGTTGTCTTCATCAAGTTTTCTGATGCGGGTTTCTACGTTGCCGCGAACCATAACCATCTGCAGATCCGGACGAATTTTGAGGAGCTGGGCTTGTCGGCGCAGCGCACTGGTGCCGATGCGGGCGCCCTGTGGCAGATCTGCAAAACGCACATTTCGGGAGATCACGGCATCACGCGGATCTTCGCGCTCGGTAATACAATGCAGCCCCAAACCTTCCGGAAAGTAGGTCGGCACATCCTTCATGCTGTGTACGGCGATATCGATCTCACCCCGCAGCATCGCCTCTTCAATCTCCTTGACGAACAGTCCTTTGCCGCCAACCTCTGCAAGGGGCACATCGAGGATCTTGTCGCCGATCGTCTTGATTTTGGTTATCGTGACTTCCATGTCCGGGTAACGCTTCTCAAGTTCTGATCTTACCCAGTTGGCCTGCCAGAGAGCCAGCTGACTGGCACGTGTTCCGATACGTAACTGTTTGGGGGGCATACTGTTCTCCATTTCTCTCATAATTAGTCGTCAAGTCGGCACTACTATTCTTCCAGTTCCAGCTCTTCATTGTCATGCGGCAAGGCTTCCAGTTGAAACAGCTGACGCAGTGCATCGACATACAAATCAACACGTCCACCCTGGCCGGCCTGTTTCAGTGCCGCTGTGGGGGAGTGGAGCAATTTGTTCATCATGGCCATGGTAAGCGCTTCCAGCCGCCTTTCTGCATCGGGAGTCAACTCCTCCTTCCATCCGGTTATGGTCTTATCCAGTTCAGCCCTGCGTATTTCGTCAAACCGGTTTCTCAGGGCGACTATGGTTGGCGTCACTTCCAGTGTCGAAAGCCATTTATGGAACTGACCTATCTCCTGATTTATTATCTGCTCGGCTTTTTCAGCCTCCAAACTGCGCTGGGCAAGATTAGCCTGAATTATCTCCTGCAGATGATCAACGGTGAAGAGATAAGCGTTTTCAATCGCGTCCACCTTGGGGTCTATATCACGAGGCACCGCTATGTCAATGAAGAAAACCGGCCTGAAGCGGCGCCGCTTGAGGACCTCTTTGACGTCTTGCGGGCCGATGATACAATGCGGAGCTCCGGTGGACGACAGGACAATATCGGCACGATGGAGGTGTTCCAGGAACGACTCAAAACGGACCGCCTCGCCACCAAATTCTTCTGCAAGCTTCTCTGCGCGCTCAAAGGTACGGTTGGTAACCATTACCCCTTTGGCGCCGCTGTTAAGGAAGTGTTTGGCAGCCAGTTCGCACATTTCTCCGGCACCGATCAGCATGACGGTCTTGTCGGAGAGATCCCCCAGAATTTTTTTGGCCAGCTCCACGGCGGCAAACGCGACCGAAACGGCGGAAGACGCGATCCTGGTTTCAGTCCGCACCCGCTTGGCAACTGAAAATGCTTTGTGAAGAAAGCGATTGAGAATAATTCCTGAAGATTTGAATTCAGCAGCGTAGCCGTAGGAAGTTTTGATCTGCCCCAGGATCTGCGGTTCGCCAATGATCATTGAATCCAGACTGGAAGCCACCCGGAATACGTGGCGGATAGCAGCTTCAGCATGATAACTGTACAGGTGCGGTTCAAGTACTTCAAATGGCAGATGGTGATACTCGGCCATAAAACGCTTGATGCGGGCTATACCGCCGGCAATATCACGGGTTGTGGCATAAATCTCGACCCTGTTGCAGGTAGAGACAATCACCCCCTCAATAATTCCCTCCAGCCTGATCAATTCACCGAGCGGTTTTTCAATCTGGTTGGGAGAAAAAGCCACCTTTTCGCGTATCTCAACTGCAGCAGTTTTGTGAGAGAGGCCAACAACAATGATATTCATGAGTGGGAACAGTCCATGGTATTTATATAATTACTGATAGCATGGCTACCAGGTGATACTGTGCTTCATGGCGAAAAATGTGAATAAGATCACGATGAAACCGAGGATTGAAAGTATTGCGGCATGCTTGCCGCGCCAGCCGATGGTAAGGCGACCATGCAGGAGCGCCGCATAGATCAGCCAGATAATCAGCGACCAGGTCTGTTTACGGTCCCATACCCAGTAGCTTCCCATCGCCTTTTCTGACCAGATGGATCCGGATATGATGGCAAATGTTAACAACGGAAAACCAACTGTCAGGCAGCGGTAACTGATTTCGTCCATTGTTTCCAATGAAGGAAGCTTCTGAAAGAGTGCGCCTAACCGCTTGGTTTTCAGGAAATAATTCTGGATCAGGTACATAACGGCAACCCCTGCGGCAATGGTGAAACAGGCATAACTGACAAAAGCCAGCAGTGCGTGAAACCAGAACCAGTTGCTCTGCAGAACAGGGTGGAGCTGGCGCACCTCTCCGTGCAGAGTGCTTGAGGCGATCAGCATCATCAGGGCAACAGGGACCATAAAAGAGCCGAGCGTCGTTACCTTGTATTTGCGTTCGAAAAAGATGAAAGCCCCAACTATAGCGAGACTAAAAAAAGACAGTGATTCCTGCATGTTGGTGAGTGGCAGATATTTTATCTTGCTAGCCAGATGGATTGTAGAGAGCAGATGTGCAGTGAAACCGGCTGCCAGTATGCGACCAGCCCAGAGTGTCAGCCACGGAGACGTGCGCAGCAGGCAGGCAAGATATGCAAAAGTAGCGCAGCCATACAAAGCCACTGTCAGAAAAAAGAACATATGTGTCATGGCAATGATTCCTTGCGTTCGGTAATCTCGGCGAGCAAACAACTGGGAAACGAGCGTAAAACCTGCTTATTGTATGTACTGAACCCCCGGTTCGTCAATAGCTTTTCTCGTTCTACGGCAGGCTGATCAATAATGACCCCCTATCTGGTGGGCAACAGTGCCGCCACGCCCCTGCTACCTACTTTTCAACGTTGTGGGCAAAGAATATGAGTCGGACCGTCAAACGTTTGCTCTTGATTTTTCCAGCGTCTAGTATATCATTCGAAAGAATTTATATTAATCCAAAGGAGAACTACAGATGGCGAGTGAAAATGTAATAGCTTTTACCGATGCAAATTTTGACCGTGAGGTGTTACAGTCCGAAATTCCGGTCCTTGTTGATTTTTGGGCTACCTGGTGCGCACCCTGCAAGGCGATTGCACCTCTTATCGATACCATTGCTGATGAATATGCCGGAAAAGTTAAAGTCGGCAAGGTAAATGTTGATGAAAACCAGGCCACTCCAGGCAAATATGGTGTAAGAGGCATCCCTACCATCATTTTGTTCAAGAATGGCGCTGTGCTTGACCAGGTTGTCGGAGCGGTACCAAAATCGCAACTTGACGCACTGATCGCCAAAGCACTTTAGACGCGGTGAGGATAAAATCAGTTTTACTGAAAATGCTGCTGGTCATCATGGCCGCATCATTCCTGACCGCCCCCGGTCCGGTTGATGCGGCTCCCCGCCAAGGACAATCCGTGCCTGACTTCAAGGTAATCTCCACCTCAGGGCAGGCAATATCGCAGGAAAATTATCGAGGTTATGTGCTGGTAATTGATTTTTTTGCAACCTGGTGTTCGCCCTGCCGTCAGTCTATCCCCCATCTGATCGGGTTGAACCGCGAGTATGGCGGGCAAGGTCTTCAGATACTCGGAATGAGTTTGGATGAGGATGGGGAACGGGCGATCAAGGTTTTTACTGATGAGTTCCGGATTAATTATCCACTTGCATTAGCTGGAGGTTCCACTGCTGCTGATTTTAGTGTCAGATCAGTGCCGGTCATGTACCTGGTCGATAAAAAAGGGAAAATTGCAGAAGTGTATCGCGGGTATACAGATGATATGGGGCGATCAATGGAGCAGTCGATCAAGCGCCTTCTGGCAGAGAAGTGAATTCATCAGGGTAAACCACCTGTATCAAGCATAACCCGCAGGCCGGAGCGGTGCTGCCGGCCTCTTTTCTATCACCCCTCTGCAGCAGCCTGTCTATATCTGCCGGCGTAAAACGTCCCTTTCCGATATCAACGAGTGTGCCGACCATTACGCGCACCATGTTTTTGAGAAATCCGCCACCGGTAACATCTACGGTAATACGTGCGCCCCGCCTGGTGATACGGACGGAATCTATCCGCCTTACCGTGGTCTTGGCAACACAATTAGAGGCGCGAAACGCGGCAAAATCATGACAGCCGACAAAACGTGATGCCCCCTCCTGCATTGCAGCAAGATCGAGCGACTCCCGGACCTGCCAGCTGTAAAGGCGGTCAAGTGGCGCACGAACCGATGAATTGAGGATGGTATAACGATAATGCTTGGCATGGGCCATGGTAATCGGCTTGAATCCATCCGGTACAATGCGGGCGTCCTGAATGGCAACATCAGCGGGAAGAAAACGGTTCGCACCCTCCACATAAGCCCGCAACGGCAGGTCCCGTTCCGTACTGAAGGAGGCCGCCATGGCACGGGCATGCACACCGGCATCAGTCCGGCCCGAAGAACGGACCTGCACGCGCTCCCCCAGCAGCTTCATAAATGCATCCTCAACAACCTGCTGTACCGCCAGGCCGTTCGGTTGCACCTGCCAGCCCGAATATTTCGTGCCGTCGTAGGAAATTGTCAATAATATCGTCGGCACGCTAGCGACCTGATTTTTCTTGAGTCTGGGCAATCAATTTGTCCAGTTCCGCTGAATCCAGATGGTATGTTTTACGGCAGAATTCGCAGGTCACTTCGGCACCGCTCTCCTGTGAACGCATATCCTGCAATTCCAGGCTTCCCAGAGTAAGAAGAGCCCGCTCCACCTTTTCCTTCCCGCACCCGCAGCGGAAAAAAATGTCATGCGATTCAAGGATTGTATAAGGTATCTCGCCAAAAAGCTCCCGGATGACACCCTCGGCGCCCCCATCTTCAAGCAGTCCTGTTAATGGCGGCAGCGCCGCAATATGTGCCATAACTTTATCAATCTCAACGTCATCTGCCTTTGGCAGTGCCTGGACGAGGAACCCGCCACAGACCGCAACCCCCCCATCATCGGCAAGGGTTGCACCCAAGCCGACTGCGGAAGGGGTCTGTTCTGAGTCAGCCAGATAATAGGCCAGATCCTCGCCGATCTCACTGCTGACCAACTGCACAACACCCTGATAAGGCTGCCCACCGGTGCCGAGATCCTTTGAAACAGTCAGGAAACCTGCCCTGCCGATCAGTCCCGCTACATCCCATTTCCCATTCACCGTTTCAAGGTCGGCGGCCGGATTTCCAGCACAGCCGCGAACCGCCCCGTCACTGTCCGCTTCAATAATCATTTTGCGTAGCGGACCATTCCCCTCAAACTTGAGGGCGGTCCGCTGGCCATCCTTGAGAAGGGCTCCCATCAAAGCTCCACCCGCAAGACCACGGGAAAGAGCAATACTTGCCGTCGGTGATGCCTGTTGGAGGGTGCAGATTTCACGCGCCAGCAAACTTGCATTGCACACAAGCACCCTGATGCCGCCTGACAGACATAACGCCCGAACTATCTGATCAGCCATATTTTTATGGTACCCCTTTTAGTAAATTAAAAATATTCCGCAAGTTGCTAACGGCATCCCGCACTATACTACTGCTGCGGACACAAAAAAAGCCGCATCTTACGATGACTGCCTAATGAGATTACATAAGACTTTACAGGCTTTTTTTGACTACATCTGACTACGCGCCGCATCGTGCTGTCTGCATAATAAGTTATATGGTTCTGGATGTATAGCGATAACCCCGGGATCAAAAAGAGAAAGCCGCCTCCTGACCTGGAAAGTGGCTTTTAGAATAGGCTGCTAGAGCTTCACTCCTCTGATAGCGAATGGATACGCGGCCTTCCTGTTATCGGGAAGCACCGGACCCCGGCACTTCTACTGATATAAATCAGCACCCCTTCTACCCTGGGTCCAATTTTTCAGGAGAAAAGAACCTGCTTACTTTGTCAACGTACACCTGGTACTATCCCTCATTAACAATCAATCCCGATATTTTCCTTGACATGGTACTAGTAAATGGTACCATATCACCATGAAACGAAAATACTCAAAGACGTTGGAATTGATCTTTCACCGGCCAGTATCCGGCAACATCAAATGGAAGGAGATTGAGGCGTTTCTGATCTCGCTTGGAGCTGAAACGATTGAGCGCGAGGGATCACGTCTGGAAATATGTCTCTTTGGCGTGGTGAAGGTGTTTCATCGGCCTCATCCATCGCCAGACACGGATAAAGGTGCTGTATCGTCAATCAGAAAATGGCTTGAAGAGAATGGGGTGATACCATGAACACACTGACAATTAACGGTTATAATGCTGTAGTTTCATACGATGAAGAGATTGATATGTTTCGCGGGGAGTTTGTCGGGCTTAACGGTGGCGCTGATTTTTATGCATCGGATATTGCCGGTCTGCGTAAAGAAGGTGAAATATCTCTGCGGGTATTTCTGGACGCTTGTCAGGTGCGGGGTATTGAGCCACGTAAGCATTTTTCAGGAAAGTTCAATCTGAGGGTGCCGCCTGAACTGCACGAAAGACTAGCTACACAAGCTGCTGCTCACGGTAAGAGTATCAATGCGTGGGTGTTGGACGTTCTGAAGGATCAAACCACGGCACATGCATGAGCATTCGTCCTCATCCCTCACATACAGTCTGGTACGTAGTAGATCATTACCCGAATGGCAGGAACGGAAAACGTGAACGAGAACCGTCCCCGACCTATGGAACAGGCCGTACAGTTTCAGATGCATTAAAAAAGCACAAAGCCTCCCCAGCCGGTACAACACATCCCCGCATTGAACAAATATCGGAAGAATTTCTACGTTGGATGAAAGAGAATCCGCGACCTGATACAGACGATAATCGCCAGCAGTGTCTCACGCATATGCTGCCTACGTTTAGAAACTATCGGATAAAAGACTTAACACTTTCCATTTTGAGAAGTTATATGTCGTGGAAAAGCAGGCATATTCGATATGGTAATATCTACGCCGTCAATCAATTTCTCAGACACAAAAGCCTGGGAACAACAGCTACATATTTACGCAAATATGCTGCAAATATGCTGCAAATAAGCTGCGAACCAGCGCCAATACTATCGTTGACTACGTAGTCAAACCGAAAACAGCATAATATCTAATAATTTTAGATATTTGGCACAAAAAAAGCCGCATCTTTCGATGCGGCTTTTTTGTTCGCTAAGGACGAATTACTTTGCAGCAGGAGCAGCAGGCTCAGCAGCAGGAGCAGCAACTTTCTTGGCAGCTTTCTTTACTTTTTTTGCTTTTTTAGCAGGTTTTTTTACTTCTTTCTTTGCATCAGCAGCAGGAGCAGCAACTTCTGCTGCTGCAGCAGCAGGAGCAGCAGCAGGCTTAACAGGAGCTGAAGCGAAAGCTACAGCGGAGAAAGAAACAGCTACGAGGGCGGCAACGATTGTGGACAGAACTTTTTTCATTTGTACTACCTCCAAAGGGATGTGTTTGATTAAATTATTGCAGACGACGTGCCAAAAAAATATTTATCTGTAACTATACGTTTTTGAAGGTTTTACAACAGATACCCCCCCTGCATTTCCGGCCAGAAGTACCTCATACACAACATACAGCACCTCATATGCGGCAGATAGCCTACTTTGTAACGCATGTACAGCCCATTATATCTTTCCGGCTCCCTGCGGAGTTCCGAGAAGCAAATGTCCGGCCAAAGAGGCGAAGGGACTCGTCGCTGATTATCTGCGTCAAAAACTTCCCACCATCTGTTCAAATTCAGCCGGGAGCAGAGGCTTGCTTATCACATATCCCTGCAGTTGATCACAGCCGCTCTGCTGGATGACAGATAACTGTTCTTCCGTTTCAACCCCGCTTGCAACAACTTCCATTTTCAGTTTGTGAGACATGGCGATGATAGCATTTACAACCGCCAGGTCATCTGGTTCGGACAACATATCCAATATAAAACTTTTATCTATCTTGACCCTGTGAGTGTGCATTCTTTTTATCAAGTGTAAAGATGATGAGCCGCTGCCGAAATTATCTATGGCAAGGGTAACACCGATTTTTGTCAGCGCCTGCATGTTGCGGAGCGAAAAACCAATATCCGTCATGATGGTCTTCTCCGTGACATCAAACTCCAGTTGGTGAGGCATCAGACCTGTTTCTGCAAGTATTCGCGCGGTTTTTTCGATGAGACCGGCGTGATGGAACTGGCGATTTGAAAGATTTACAGAAACACTCAACGGATACCCTTTTTCATTCCAGGCCTTGGCCTGATCGCAGGCATTACGGATTACCCACTCACCGATGTTAACGATTGCGCCGCTATCTTCAGCAACCGCAAGAAACTGGTCCGGGGCCAGCAGTCCCTGTTCTGGATGCCGCCATCTCAGGAGCGCTTCTGCTCCGATTATGCCGCGCGTACCGCTGCATACCAGTGGCTGGAACAGGAGTTCCAGTTCACCCCTCCCGACGGCCTGGAGCAGGAAGCCCTCCATGTTCTGGCGCTTAATGGTACGCGAGTTAATCTCGGCGTTATAGAACTGATACAAGTTCCTACCTGATCCTTTCGCATCGTACATGGCGATATCCGCTTTTTTCATCAGTTCTTCGCTGCAGGCTCCATCATCCGGAAACAGACAGACACCGATACTGGCGGTAATGTCTACCGCCGCTTCATCAAGTATAAACGGTGTTTCGAAGACGCCGAGGATCTTTTTCAGTACGCCACCCACATCATCCGTCTGACTCAGATCCGGCATCAGCACCGTAAACTCATCGCCGCCGAGGCGTGCTACGGTGTCGGACGCGCGGATGCTGGCTCTCAGCCTCAGGGCTACTTCCTGCAGCAGGCGGTCACCGGAGCTGTGCCCCAATTTATCGTTGACCTGTTTGAAACCGTTGAGATCAAGAAACAGCAGGGCCAGCTTTTTCTCGTTCCGGCGCGCCTGAGCCAGTTCCAGGGAAAGGAAATCCATGAAAAGCTGCCGGTTTGGCAAATCGGTCAGGGTGTCATGTTGTGCCTGGTGTTTGATGATCTCTTCCATCTTTCTGCGCTCTGTTACATCTTGCGAGGTACTGATAACCGCCACCGGTTTGCCGGCGTCATCAAAAACTACCTCTCCCTGACTGTTAATCACGCGGACTGAGCCATCCGGCCGTACAATGCGGCAGTAATGGCTGATAATCGGCTGACACTTCTTTAATGCACCCCGCACGACCCTTTTCACCGCTTCACGATCTTCCGGATGGACCCGCTCCAGAAACTCTTTGTAGGAGGCCGTGATTGAGCCCGGCTCAATGCCGAAAATCCGATACAGCTCATCCGACCAGCTTGTTTTCCCACTGACCAGATCCCATTCCCAGCTGCCGATATGGGCAATCTTCTGCGCCGTCGCGAGTTGCTGTTCACGCTTGCGGATTTGCCCCTCCTGCTCGCTGATCAGTCTCTTTATACTGAGTTCTTCAATTGTTTTGTTGATCACAGCAAAAAGATCTTCACTGACCACCGGTTTCTTTACATAATGGCGGATGCCGATCTCGATCGCATTCTGAAGGTAATATGGATCATTGTGCGCCGTCACGGCGATGATGACTGCTCCCGCATCGAGCGCTTTGATCTCCCTGGCCATCTGGATACCATCCATGACCGGCATATTCATATCGGCCAGCACGATATCAGGTCGCTGCTCCCTGAACAGCTCCAACCCTGCCGCGCCGTTTTCTGCGACTAATAGCTTCAATCCGGGGTATTTTTTAGCGATAATTCTGCTGAGCAGGTTACGGGCACTCGCTTCGTCCTCAACATAGAGCAACCTAACCCCGTGAACATCTCCCTGTATGCGTTTCATATCACACCTCGGTGCGGTTTTTTGTGCCGACCACCGTCTGCGGTTATTTTCAAGTTCAATATTGCTCACTACTCTGAGACTATCGTTGACTTTTAGTGCAACAAGACAGATAAGCATATTGTGTGCCCGCAGGCAACATACTGATATTACAGTTTTATTATCTGAATTTGGTTGTTGACCAGGCAAGAGCGATGAATTTGTAAATGTTTTCGACAGTTGTGGGGGGGAAAAATTACACTCTGCGATCAGACCGCTATTGCTTTTTGAGGCCGCACTTTATGAAGCAGCCGGTCCATATAGTAATAAACCACCGGCGTGATGTAGAGGGTCAACAGCTGCGACGTCAGCAACCCTCCGACAACCGCCAGACCAAGCGGCTGCCGGGATTCCCCGCCGGCACCGAACCCCATGGCGATCGGCAGTGTTCCCACCAAAGCCGCCATGGTGGTCATCATGATCGGCCTGAAACGTACAATAGCCCCTTCATAAATGGCATCCAGCGGTAGTTTCCCCTCAGTCCTCTCGGCTTCCAGGGCAAAGTCGATCATCATGATAGCGTTCTTTTTAACGATCCCGAGCAGCATGATGATCCCGACGAAGGCGTAGATGTTGAGATCGCTGCCGAAGATCATCAGGGTGATCAGCGCCCCGAAACCGGCGGCAGGGAGCCCGGACAGGATGGTGATCGGGTGGATATAGCTTTCATAGAGCACCCCGAGCACGACGTAGATGACGAAGATGGCCATGATCAGCAGCAGCCACAACCCGGCGAACGAGGACTGGAAAGCCTGGGCGGTGCCCTGGAAACTGGTGCTGACGGTCGCGGGAAGCGCCGTTCGTGCCAGCTCGTCAATGAGCTTCATGCCGTCTCCAAGCGCGACATCCGGGCGCAGGTTGAACGAGATGGTCACTGCGGGAAGCTGTCCCATATGGTTTACCGCCAGAGGCCCGATAGTCTTGGTAATGGTCGCTATTGTTTCCAGCGGCACCAACTGGTCGGCTGTGCCGCGGATGTAGAGCATGCCGAGCGCCGCCGGGTCCCCCTGATAGAGCGGGTCAAGCTCGAGGATGACCTGGTACTGGTTGGTAGGAGCGAAGATGGAGCTCACCTGGCGCGAACCGTAGGCGTAGGCCAACGCGTCCTCCACCTGCATGACGCTCAACCCCAGAGCCGCCACCTTGTCCCGGTTGATATCAACGCGCACCTGCGGGTTGCTGATCTGCAGGTCGCTGGTCACGTCCATAAGCTCCGGAATCGCTTTGAGCTTCGTCTCGAATTGACTGGCCGACCGGTACAGTTCAGCCGTGTCCTGACCCTGCAGGGTGTACTGGTACAGACTTTTGGAACTGGTTCCGCCCACCTGGATCGGGGGAATATTTCTCAGAAAAACGCTGATCCCCGGGACTTGGGCCAGCTTGGGCCGCAGTTCCTGGATGATCTGGTCCGCCGAGAGCTTGCGCTCGTTGCGCGGCTTCAGGCGCATGAAGAAACGGCCGGTATTGCTGCCACCGCCTCCCCCAATGGAGGACATGAAGCCGTCGATATTGGGGTTCTTGGCGATGATAGCCGCCACCGCTTCCTGATGCAGCTTCATCTCCTCGAAGGATGTCCCCTCCGCCGTCTCGGTGCTGGCGTTCAGCCGTCCGGTGTCTTCAGAGGGGAGGAATCCCAATGGAATTACCGTAAAGAGCCAGGCGGTAACGAGCGAGAGCAGCAACGTGACGACCAGGGTTGCGCGCCGGAAGTGCAGGACCTGTTTCAGCGAGCGCTGGTAAATATTGAGCATGCCGTCGAAGAAGCGCTCCAGGGCAAGGTACATCCGTCCGTGATTTTCGGTCACCGGAGGTTTCAGAAAGCGGCTGCAAAGCATGGGGGTGAGGGTCAATGAAACGAAACAGGAGACCAGAATCGCCACGCTGATCGTGATGGCGAATTCGTTTAAAAGACGCCCAAGGATGCCACCCATGAACAACACCGGGATAAAGACTGCCACGAGCGAAATGGTCATCGAGATGATGGTGAAGCCTATCTCCCTGGAGCCCTTGAAAGCCGCCCCCATGGCGCTTTCCCCCTTTTCCATGTGGCGCACGACATTCTCCAGCATAACGATGGCATCGTCCACGACAAAGCCGACCGCCAGTGTCAGGGCCATCATAGTGAGATTGTTGATGGATAAGCCGAGCAGGTGCATGACGGAGAAGGTACCGACGATGGACATCGGCAGCGTCAGGGCGGGAATGATCGTGGCGGAGAGATTGCGCAGGAATAGAAAGATTACCATGACCACCAGACCGATGGTCAGGCAGAGGGTGAACTTGAGGTCGTGCATCGATTCACGGATCAGGTTGGAGCGGTCAAAGAGCACATTCAGCTCGACTGAGGCCGGCATCTGGCCCCGGAAGGTCGGCAGCAGCTTCTTGACGTTGTCCACCACCTGGATGGTATTGGTGCCAGGTTGGCGCTGGACCGCCAGGACGATGGCGCGGGTGTTGTTGTACCAGCCGGCCTGTTTGGTATTCTCGACGCTGTCCAGCACCCGCCCGAGTTCCTCCAGGCGGACCGGCGAGCCGTTCCGATAGGCCACCACCATCTGCCGGAAGGAGGCCGCCTTGAACATCTGCCCGTTGGCCTCGATGGTATAGCTCCGCTTTGCACCATCAAGGGTCCCGGTCGGCAGGTTGACGTTCGCGTCCCCAATTGCCGTTGCCACTTCGTCGATGCCGATCTGGCGCGACGCCAGCGCCTTTGGATCAAGCTGGGCCCGGACGGCGAACTTCTGCGACCCGTACACGTTAACCTGGGCCACGCCGCTTATGGTGGAGAGCCGTTGCGCGATCATGGTCTGGGCGTACTCGTCAACGGCGGAAAGCGGCAGCGTGGGGGAACTGAGCGTCAGGTAGAGGACCGGCTGATCGGCCGGATTGACCTTGCGAAACGACGGCGGCGTCGGCATATTCTTTGGAAGCGACCGGGTGGCAGCCGATATGGCCGCCTGGACATCCTGGGCAGCGGCATCGATATCGCGGTCCAGGTTGAACTGGAGCGTGATCCTGGTCGAACCGACGCCGTTAGTCGAGGTCATGGAATCGACACCGGGAATGGTGGAGAGCTGGTTTTCAAGCGGAGTTGCCACCGCCGCCGCCATAGTGTCAGGATTGGCGCCGGGCAGGTTGGCGCTGACCTGAATAGTCGGGAAATCCACGTTGGGCAGGTCGTTCACCGGCAGCAAGCGATAGGAAACCACCCCGAATATGAAGATGGCTATCATGATCAGCGACGTCATAATCGGTCGGCGAATGAAAATATCCGCGACATTCATCAGTTTTTACCCCCGGCAGGCTGTTTCACTGCAGGTTGCTTATTTTTACTTTCAACGACCGCCCCGGGAGTCAACCGTAACTGGCCATCGGTCACCACAGTCTCACCCGCTGCCAGTCCTTTGGCGACAACCGTATCCTCACCGACCACCATGGTAGCGGTAACCGGCCGCATTTCCACTGAATTATCCGCTTTCACTACATAAACGAACTGCCCCTGCTGGCTGGTCTGAATGGCATTGGTCGGCACAACTACGGCATTTTTCCGGATACCGAGCGTCATGACCACATCGGTGAACTGACCCGGCCAGAGTTTACGCGACGTGTTGGCAAATACCCCCTTGAGCTTGATTGTGCCGGTTGCCGGATTCACGGCATTATCCAAAAAGCTGACCGTCCCGGCCTCCGCACTCCCCGGTTCATTCGGGATCACCGCCTCAATCTTTAATTCTTTGCCGGCCAGGGCCAGTTTAACCTCAGCCAGTATTTTTTCAGGAATGGAGAAGGTGGCGTAGATCGGGGTGAGTTGATTGACCGTTACAATCGGCAGATCGTTCGCCTTCACCAAATTGCCCGGTTGCAGCGCAATCGTGCCGGTCCGGCCGGAGATCGGCGAGCGGATGGAACAATAGCCGAGCTGTATTTTGGCGTTTTTTATGGCGGCACGATCGGCAGCCAGGGTTGCAGCCAGGGATTCGGCATTCGATCGCAACAGGTCATATTGATCGTGGGTAACGATTCCCTCCTTGAGTAACCCCGCGTAGCGCTCCGCCTGTTCGCGAGCGAATTTTGCCTGGGCCTGATCCTTTGCCAGGGTGGCTTCAAACTGGTGTACCGTCGCCTGGAACGGTTCCGGATCGATGCTGATCAGCAGGGCGCCCTTCTCTACATCGCTCCCTTCCGCAAAATGAAGCCGGGCTATCTGGCCGCTCACCTGTGATTTTATGGCGACGCTGGTGTATGCTTCGATGGTGCCGATCGCCTTGACCTGGACCGGGACGTCTTTCCGGAGCGCCTGAACTACGTTTACCGGTACCGGCGGCTTTGCTTTGGGCGCTTTTTTGGGCGTACAGGAGGTGCAGATGAGGAAGACAATAAAAAGAGTCAGGACTGTTGAAGTTTGCTTCATATCTGTTCTTCTTTCTTGGTACAAAACTGGAGTACACTGCTACGGTAGATGACACTACGGATTGCATTATACTACAAGCGAGTAAATGATAACGATAGCGATATAATAGCTAGCATACTATCTATTGCATATGAATATATCCGACTCGAAAATTAACCGCAACAATCTGCTTTATCAGCTTGGCCTCTTGACACGGCACTGGCGCCAGCTACTGGACGGTAAATTCCAGGCTGACGGGCTGACGGATGCCACCTGGCGCCCTCTTCTGCATCTCCACCTCCTTGGTGATGGATGCCGCCAAAAGGATCTGGCGGCATCCGTCGGCATTGAAGGGGCGTCCCTGGTGCGCCTCATCGACACCCTTGTAACCAAGGGACTGATTGAGCGATCGGAAGATGGTTCCGATCGCCGCGCCAAACTGTTATGCTTGACAGCGGAAGGACAGTTGGTCGTAGTCCGAATACAGAAAATCGTAACAACCCTTGAAAACGAGCTTCTCAGCCCATTCAGCGATGCTGAGATCGACCGGTTCGGGCAGTTTATCCTGACCCTCGAGTCAACGGTAAATGATGTGCGGCAACGGATGAAACGGTGAAACCGCATGAAAGGGCTCTTTCTGACTGAAACTCACAAGTTTAATAAAGGCGGAATTTATGAAAATTCTTACCATCACGTGCTGGAGTCATAGAATAAATTATTACCTCCTTTCCTCGGATGGGCGGGCCATGCTTGCTTCGGGAACCATTGAACGGGTAGGTCTCGGCGGTTCATTTCTCCGCCATAGTGTCCCGGGGCGGGAACCATTCCGCCTGGAGACGGATAACAACGATCACCATAGCGGCTTAGCCCTTATCATAGCCACCCTGGTTGACCCGGAGCATGGGGTCATTGCCGGCACTTCAGAAATTTCAGCTGTTGGTCACCGGGTTGCGCATGGCGGCAAGAAATTCCGGCATTCGGCGCAGATAAACGACCACGTCCTCAACGCCATTCGAGAGCTTCAAGGACTGGCGCCACAACACCTGGCTCCCAATATCGCGGGCATAGAAGCGGCAATGATACAGTTACCGTCTATTCCCCATGTGGCGATTTTTGATACGGCCTTCCACGGGTCGATGCCTCAGTGTGCCTGTATATATCCTCTTCCCTATGAATGGTACGAAAATTACGGGGTTCGCCGCTACGGTTTCCACGGCCCATCGCATCTCTACCTTTCACGACGCGCCGCCGTTCTTCTCGGCAAACCGATCGAGACCTGCAACCTGATCACCATTCACCTCGACCGTGGAGTGTCGCTTTGTGCCATCAGGGACGGCCTGTCCGTGGATACCAGCATGGGGATGACGCCACTTGAGGGGGCGGTCATGATGACACGTTGCGGTGACATTGATCCCGGTATACACTCCTATATGATGAGGGTGCTGAACCTCTCGGCCAAGGAGATGGAGCAGGTCCTCAATAACAGAAGCGGTATCTCCGGCATTACCGGGCGACAATTGGATCGGCAGCATTTTGTGCAGGCAGCTCTGGATGGGTCCCCCCGGTGCAAATTGGCCCTTGAGATTGAAACCTACCGTCTCAAGAAATACATCGGAGCATACGTGGCGATTACCGGGCCTCTGGATGCAATCGTTTTTACCACTGGCAGAGGTGCGGCGGAAGCAACGGTAAGGGAGATGGTGCTGGATGGGCTTGACTGCTTCGGGTTACGGCTTGACCGGGACGGCAACCGCACTATCCGGTCGGAGCAGCAAGAGGTGGAAATTACCGGTGAGGGTTCGCGAATCAGGATATTCGTCATTCCGACAAATGAAGAGCTTGTCATTGCCGAGGATGTAGCGGCCGTTCTCTCCGGAGTTTGCAGCGAGAACCTGAATTACGACTATTCCTTTTCATACGATGACTTCGTCCCGTCCGTTTCCAGAGAAAACAAGGACGATGCCATCAAAAAAATCGTTTAAGGCAAAGGTCAAATATTTATTTTCCCACATCCGGCCTCCCGGTTGGCCATAGCGCCGCCACCCGGGTGCCACGTAAAAGGCTCGCCAGCACTTCATTAGCTGCTTCTGGAGGAAGAACGGCGGAAAACCGGAAGTCAGAGACAGAAATACCACCTCTTCACACGATGGCGTGGCACAGAACCAGAACTGAAATATAATTCCAGAATTATCAAATTTCCAGATTATATTCCGTTCGACTGTCCGTATGACACTTTGGGGCGGCTTGCGAAGCATAAACGGGTAAATGGAATTTATCTGGAATGGCTTGGAAGAGTCTGCCTCCCTGCGAACTTTGGCCGCCGAGCCGACAGAAACGTCAGGTTGTAATCTCGACCTGATACGATCCACCCATAAAAAAATACTTTACCTGATAACCCAATTCACGAAGCGTCTTTTTCATGATGTCATTTTGCGGGTCCATCATGCTGCCGAATCGGCTGATACCATGCTCCTTGCCGATTATAATAATTTTCGAAAGCAATGGTTTGCCGATACCCAGATTTTACCAATCGTCACGGACTGCAACACCTAGGTCAGCAATCTGTTCATCAGGATCATGTGTGTAGCGCGCTACGGCGCTGATCTCAGTTTGGTCGTTAGTTTTTACCAGACAGGGAAGCTGCATGTCTGAAGCCGATGCTGTAAAGGCGGGATATCGCGAAGCGGAGAAGGGTTACAGAAGTAAACGAGAGGTCAAGAGCTTATGCAAATTAATTGATATTGTAGTGCACAAAAACTGGTTGCGTTTGTATTCTTTGCCATGCTACGACTGCATGGTGTTATAAAAATAATAAACGTGCTACTGTTTGCAACATGGAGACCGCCTATGAAGAGCTTAGTGTCAATGAGGCGATCAACCTACTGCCCGGCCTGAACATGGAAAGTACTGATGGTCGTGGGCTTGGAGGTAAGCAGAGCACCATGCGTAGCCGAGGCGTGAAGGGGGTGGTAATGCAGCGATTGGGCATAGCCGTCAGTTCGCTGGCGTTGCTGCTCTGCAGCGCTACTCTGGCCCTTGCCGCTCCCGAACGTACGGTTGTGGATCAACTGGGACGCCGGGTAACGCTGCCCGCCAAGGTGCAGCGGATCATCCCGCTGGGTGGAGCAACCCGTTTTGTGGTCTATCTGCAGGCCTTTGATCTGGTGGTAGGGGTGGAGGCGATGGAGAACCGTCAACCACTTTCAAGCGGCAGGCCATACAACCTGGCAATCCGCAGCCGTGCCGCACACTTGCCGGTGGTGGGGGAGGGACGTCAAAAACCGGTCAATGTCGAGGCGATCATCGCCCTGCGTCCCGATCTGTTGATCACCGCCGAGGCAGACCGCACCCAGGCCGACTTCCTGAGCCGGATCACCGGTGTACCGGTTCTAGTCCTTGATTACGGTGGCATGGGGGTCTTGAAACCGGAGCGGGTCAAAGAGACCTTCCGGCTGCTGGGCAGCGTCCTGCAGCGGGAAAAGCGGGCCAGGCATTTGATCGCCGTGCTGACCAGCCAGCAGCGGGGACTTGAACGCCGGCTGGCTGGTGTTAAGGCCATACCAGTCTATGTTGGCGCGGTCAGTCAGCGGGGTACCCACGGCATCACCTCCACCGACGCCGACTACTATCCCCTTGAGGTTGCCGGAGCCCTGAATCTGTCCAAGCAACTTAAAAAGGGCGGTCATACCTACATTGACAAGGAACAGCTGCTGGTCTGGAATCCGGCCGTCATTCTCGTGGATGCCGCGGGGGCAGAGATGGTCCGCCAGGATGCAGCCCGCAACCATGACTTTTTCAACAGGCTTGCCGCAGTACGATCCAGCCAAATTTACCAGACACTGCCGTACAACAATTATCACACTAACATTGAGATCGCCCTGGCAAACAGCTGGTACGTCGCCAAGCTGTTGCACCCGAAGCGGTTTAGCGATATTGACCCGGCCAAAAAGAGTGATGAACTCTGTCGCTCCTTTGTCGGCATCCCCTGCTACGAACAACTCCGCCGTGAGTACGGCGGGTTTGGACCGTTGCAGCTGAACAGCGGTACTGCCAATGCCCGCTGAAGAATGGTCTGCTGAAAGTTCCGGCTACCGACACCGCATCCGTAGCCGAATGCTGGTACTGCTCGCGCTCCTAATACTGTTGGTTGCAGTTGCCCTGTTTTCCCTCCGGATCGGATCCTACCCGTTAAGAATATCCCAGATTATCCAGGGTGTTTGGACAACCCCGGATGATGGGTTGATCAACCATCTGCTCTGGAATATCCGTCTGCCCCGTACCGCAGCTGCGCTGCTGGCAGGCGCCAGCCTGGCCCTGTCCGGCAGCATTATGCAGATCCTGCTCAAAAACCCCCTGGCGGCCCCTTCCACTCTGGGAGTATCCCAGGGTGCAGCCTTTGGCGCGGCCTGCGCCATTATCCTGCTGGGTAGCGGTCAGACCTTCAGCACCGGTAACGAGGCGGTGGCACTCTCCAGCCGCAGCGTCACGACCGCCTGTGCCTTTGGAGGCGCAGCCTTCAGTATTGCCATAATTCTATTAATTGCCTCGCTGCGTCAGCTATCCAGCGAAACGCTGATCCTGTCCGGTGTGGCCATGACCGCCTTTTTCAGCGCATGCACCATGCTGCTGCAGTACTTTGCCAGCGACCTGCAGGTGGTCGCTACCCTGTTCTGGACCTTTGGTGATCTGGGCAGGGCCGGCTGGCAGGAAAACGGCCTGATGGCACTGCTCCTGCTGCCGACCACCGGCTTTGTATTGTACAAGGGATGGTGTTTTAACAGCCTGCAGTGGGGTGACGAGGTTGCCCGCAGCCTAGGGGTCCATACCTCCCGCCTGCGTCTGATCGGCTTGTTGTTGACCTGCCTGCTGACTGCGGTTGTTACCGCCTATCTGGGAATCATCGCCTTTATCGGCCTGATGGCTCCCCACCTGATCCGTCCCTTGATCGGCAGCGATCAACGGTTTCTGCTGCCCGGAGCAGCCCTCTGCGGTGCTCTGCTTTTACTTGTGGCCGATATTCTCTCCCGCATCATCCTGGCACCGGTGATTATCCCGGTGGGAATCATCACCTCCTTTGCAGGCGCCCCGCTGTTTCTCTTTCTGCTGCTGCGGAGGAGAGTATCATGATCAGCATCAGGCAGCTTGATTTTGCTTATGGCAGCCGTAAGGTACTGCACAGGGTTGAATTTGAAGTCTGCTCGGGCGAGCTGGTCTCGGTACTGGGGATGAACGGCTCGGGTAAATCCACCCTGCTCAAGTGCATCAACGGACTGCTGCAGCCTGCACATGGTGATGTAGTGATCAACAACTGCCCTGCCAACCAGCTTTCGAGACAGGAGCGGGCCCGGAGCATCGGCTACCTGCCCCAGAATATCCAGCCGCTCGACTGCACGGTCTTTGAGGCAGTGCTTATCGGACGGAAACCTCACCTGAGCTGGCAGGTAACAGACAACGATCTGGCTGAAATCTCGCGAATCTTATCCTTGACCGGCCTGAGCGCCTATGCTGAGCGCTCCACTCTGCACCTCTCCGGCGGTGAGCTGCAGCGGGTCGCCATCGCCCGGACCCTGGCCCAGCAGCCATCGGTACTGTTGCTGGATGAGCCGGTCAACCACCTGGATATCCGTAGTCAGATTGATGTAATGGCGCTGATCCGCACTTTGACCCTCCAGCTGGGAATAGCCACCATTGCAGTGATGCATGATCTGAACATGGCGCTGCGTTTCTCAGACCGGTTTGTGCTGATGCAGGAGGGGCAGGTGCGAGCCACAGGCGGGCAGGAGGTGATGACTGCCGAAAATATCCGGGAGACATATCAACTGCATGTGGTGCGGCATGAGCTTGACGGCATTCCGCTGGTGGTCCCCTGTCCTGAACAGGAACCGTCACGCCGGAAATTTTCACTCACATGAAACGGCCAGGCCAAAGATAAATACGCAAAGTGAGCCGGCCAGAAACAGTAGTTAACAGAATGTCGCCCCACTTTATGGATGTGAAAAACGGTGTCGCCGTTTTTCACATCTTTATTGGTTCCGGTTTTTACTAATCTACGTGAAGGTACTTTCTGAAAAATGCCTCCATGGCGCCGTAAAAGTCGAACTGGTTTTCCTCGTTGTGAAACCCGTGTCCTTCGTTATCCTTCACCATATACTGGACAACAACACCGCGTTTTCGCAGTGCTTCGACCATTTGATCGGATTCGTCTTTGTTCACGCGAGGATCATTGGCTCCCTGCGCAATAAACAGCGGCGCCTTAATCTTATCAACATGAAAAACCGGAGATGCTGCATTTAGCAGTTTCGTGTCTTGATCCGGATCACCAACCATTTCGTGCATCATCTTCAGATACGGCGTCCAGTAAGGGGGGATTGTTTTCATAAAGGTGAAAAGATTTGCAACGCCGACATAATCAACAGCCGCCGCATAAAGATCCGGGGTAAAGGCGACACCGGCCAGTGTTGCATAGCCGCCGTAACTCGCACCATAAATGCCGATGCGTTTAGGATCAGCAATACCCTTTTTGATGAGCCATTTGACACCATCAGTGATGTCATCTTGCATCGTCTTTCCCCATTGTTTGAAGCTTTTCTCCCAGAAAGCCCTGCCGTAGCCGGTTGAACCGCGATAGTTCATCTGAAATACGGCATAGCCACGGTTGGCCAGAAACTGAATCTCCGGGTTAAACCCCCAGGAATCACGAACCCAGGGGCCACCATGAGGGTTAATAATCACGGGGAGATTCTTGCCGGTACTATTCACCGGAACAGTCAGATAACCATCAATTTTCAGGCCGTCCCTTGTTGTATATGTTACCGCATTCATCGGCGCCATATCGGCCGGATTAATGCGAGGATTGATTTCTCCCAACTTTGTAAGGGTATCAGATTTCATTGAATAGACGTAGCGGGTACCGGGAGTACGATCATTATATGCGGCAACAATAAAGGTGTCTTCAGCGAGGTTCTCATTCTGGATTGCTACCTCAAAGCCGGGCAGTTTTTTCCGAAGCGTGGCAAAGAGCGCGTTAGTCTCCTGGTCGAAAAAATGGCGCTGTTTCTTCTGGGTATCATAGCTGACTGAGGTTAATACCTTGCGTTTCCGCGAATAAGACGCTCCATCAAGATCGACATCCTGATGTTCAAAGATCGGCTTTGATTCTTTACCGTTGATCGGATCAAGAATGACAAGTGCGGTCTTGTCGCGCCCCCGGTTTGAAAGGGCGTACAGCGATTTATTGTCGAAAGTAAAAAACATCGGATCCACAGAAGTACGAAAGTCTGTGGTAAGAACCGTCGTAAAGGGATCCTTTTCCGAAACACGATAAAGAATGCTGGTGTTCACACCATCGGTTGTCGTGGCAATGCGGAGATTGCCCTCGTGGTCGGTCAACCATGACGAGATGTTGCCGGGATTCTCCGCAACCAGCGTTGACTTGCCTGTTCTTACATCGATCCGGTAAACATCAAACACCTTCGGGTCTCTCTTGTTGAGTTGTACCAAAACATGGTCAGGGTCGTCTAAAAGGTCGTCTACAACAGAAGCCCGAATCTTTGGGAAAGGGGTGAGATCTGTCGCCTTGCCGTTCTGGACATCAACCGATACAACGTGAAAGTTTTCGTCTCCACCAAAGTCTTTAACGTAGAGAATATGGTCATTACCCTTCCAGAAAAAGCCGGCAATATCCCGTTCTGTTTCTGCTGTAAGACGTTTTGCTTGAGTAAAGTCAGGTGTTTTCCCATCTAAAGAAAGCGGCATTACATGGAGATTATCCCGGCGTTCATACGGCTGCATAAAGCCAAGAGATTTGCCGTCAGGAGAGAGACGAAAGAATGAACGTTCAGGCTTACCAAAGAAATCCCTCAATTTATATTGCTTCGGGGATTCCACTGCCAGCGCTGGCGATGAAATTGCGGTCAATAACAAAATATTGCAAATGCTCTTTTTTAATACGTTGTGCATCATCGAAGTACCTCTTTAGAGACAATGGGCGGGCTTGGGATATTATTCACGTCAAAGTATTTCACTACTGTCCGGTGAATATCGTTTGCACGACCATAACATAAAACGGGAATTATTAATTGTAATTAATCGATAAAAGTAGTTGACGTTCATCACAGAATAGATTGTGGAATTTTTAACTGAGTCATTGCCCTACCAACCCGCACACAGAAAAAATCCCACGGCTGTCAATCCAGCCTGAAGTAACAAAGTTGTTGCATGCAGTATTCAGCCTAATTGCAATAGAATTGAGGCAGGGGAATTTTCCAGTTTCAGATTCAAACTCCTTTAGCTCGGCAAGTAACCATGTCGTGTACCGGTTCAAATAGCTTAGGACGTTCCATCAGCACTCAGGTTTTTTTGCCGGGGCCTGATACCACTGCTCTTTCGGCACAAGCTTGGCCTCGGCAGGGTCACCCAGGTAGTGTGGCGACATGATCTGCACACCATATTCGTTAAAAACATCCTGTATGTTGCCATGCAGCTCACTAAGTACCTCGGCGCGCTGGACAGCGCCGGTCCTCAATACCTGGCAGGCAAGGCGGTATTCAGGATAGTAGTCAGACAGGGCGGTCTGAAAGACACGGGGGGCAGGATCCGTCTGAATGCCAGAGGTGCGACCTGCTGCTTCAGTCAACATGGCATGCACCTGCCGCCAGGGGGTGTCATAGCCAATGGTAACCCCGGTTTCAAGGATAAAGCCGTTACCCTGTACCGTTCGTGAATAGTTGCGTGATACATTGCTCAGGATAAGGGCATTGGGAAAGGTCAGCTCCTCGCCAAGACCGGTACGGATCCGGGTGGTAAACAGCCCAAGCTCCATAACCGTCCCCTGATTGCCGGAAATCTGCACATATTCACCAGCCCGGATGGTGCGGGTATACATCAGTATCAGGCCACTTGCCGCCTGTCCCACCAGGCTGGATGCCCCAAGTGAGACCATCAGGCCGATCAATACCGATAATCCTTTGAATGCTTCAGTGCCAGAGCCGGGCAGGTACGGGTACGCCATCACCAGCGCAAACAGCCAGATACCGGCAGAAACCAGCCGACGGGTAGGACAGACCGTATCCTGGTCCAGCCAGGCCAGCTGCAGCTTGCCCTGTTCAACTCTCTCAAAGACGGTCTTTAATAGATCAATGATGAACTTGGCGATGAGAAAAATCAGGAGAGCCACCAGCAGATTTGGCACGATGCGGGTGACTGCACTGCCAAAACTGACTACCAGATCAATCAGGTACTGGGTCAACCGCTCTCCCCAGGGCCGGGTATAAGGAAACCGCCCCAAAGAAAACCCCAGCCAGTCGTAGATAACAAACAACACCAACACCCAGTAAACCAGTGTAACTCCACGCTGCACCAGATGTAGCAGCCGCTCCCGGTTCATCAGGGATTCGCCACCCACGCTCAGGCGCTCTGCATGGGTATGGGCAAGACTGGTCAGGCGGAGCGTCAACCAGCTTCTGGTTCGATTTAACAGCCAGATTATCAGAAAGAGTGCTGCGGTTGCGGCAAGAACAAGCCCGGTAGCATGCAGGAGAAGTTTCATGGTGCGGGCTTCCCGTGTTTCACGCACCACCAGTTCCAGTGAGGTAACAGCATTTTTTGCTGCCTGATCCAGCGTTTCTTCGTTCAGGGAATCGACATCCTCGGGGCTCATCATAAAAGCCAGCACTCCATCCAGCATGATGGAGTAACCCTGGGGGATGGGCTTTGATGTCACTACACCAGGGCCTCCGGTAGCCAGCATGCGGCGGAGTGTCTTGTTTGCCCGTAACCCCCGTTCTTCTACAGGCACCCCCAAAAGCGGTGCCCGGAATAGCGTCACCTGGCGATTGAAAACAGTAACCGGATTTGCCCCCAGCGCTACGATCTCATCCCGCCGCTCTGGACAAAGGCTGCCAAGACCGGCGATCAGAATGCCAAGGCTACGGTGAGTCGGATCATATAAATATCCACAAGGACACTCGTCTGTTGCCAATTCTATACTTTTTGAAGTTATGGTAGCCATGGAGGTTGAAACTTGTGCTTATTTACCCTTGCTGAATCAGTTACCACCCGCAGCTACCGGAACCAGGATCTCATTGCGGCGCATGAACCACGGTGTAAAAGGAGGATTATAGCGTGCCCAGACCGGTTCACCCGAAACAGTAAAGCGGTTATCTTTAATCCATTTTTCCAGTTTTTCTTTGTGCAATAAATATTTCTCCTCACTCCAAAAACCGGAATAGCGAACAGCTGCTACCCGGCGAGCAGGAACCTGCCGGAGCTTAATGCTTGAATCATCGGGAGCAGGCAGGGTTTCCATGGTGTATGAGGCCGGCATGGTAAAACTGACGGCCCACTTTCCCTGGACACGCTGCTGGCTGACCGGAGCGGTCATGGATATTTTCTCCCCCTGCTGTTCCTGCGAAACAGGAGCCGTCATAGCAATCTTGCCGCGTAATTTGTTGTCACCGGAGATGTAGCGAAACAGCGGTCTGAATGCCTTGTTACCTGCACCTTCCAGGTTCCCCTCAACAATGATTTCAGCCAGAATCTGGGGTGCGTACTCGCGCAGCTCAAAAATATCATCCGTTTTTATAACCGTATAGTGGGCTTCTTCTGCTGCCATAGCGGGTATCACTCCCATGATTATGAGCACGGCTACAGTTATAATGAGACTGATCCGGTGTATTGCAGTCAATATGATCATCGTTTAGCTCCTTTTCAACAAATTTATTTTCGGATAGTATGAAACCTTTCTGAACAAATACTACCCGATGCACCACTCATTGCCAAATAGCTCCCCATCAAGTTATCTTCACCTTCGGTCTCGAAAAGACAGGCCAGTTCATGGTGAACGTTTGTATACGCAAACCCGTATGGCAACTATTGAATTTATAGAATACTGTAGTAGTATCTACAAGAACTATCAAGGAGAGCAGATCAAATTGAATTACATCATCAAATATACATACTGCTTTAAACCTATTGCTCTTGGCTTTGTCATGTTTGCGATCACCTGTCTGCCCTGGTTTACGAATGCAGAAGCGGCTGAGTTGATAATCGGTATTGATAATCCACCGATAAACGGAACAGTTATTGCGATGCTGTTCAACTCTGGCAGTACGTTTGTTGATCTTCGTGATCCGGTTAAAGTTATCAATTATCCGTCCACTGGACCTGCCGCTGGACGAATAGCTGATCTGCCCGGTGGTGAATATGCCCTGGTTGTTTTTCACGATGAAAATGGCAATGGCCGCTTAGACGAAAATTTCATTGGCGTCCCGAGTGAACCGCTTGGGTTCTCAAATCGCTACTGGCCAAAGGGCCCGCCCACCTTCACCAACGCAGCGTTCAAACTCGAAACAGATGAAACTAAAACTATTGATGTCAAGCTGCAGTCTCTATTTGGAAAGACAGGCATACTTAGCTTAGGGGTAGGTGTACTCTCGAATACGAGTCCATACCGTGATGCAAAAAGTTGGAATGTTCAGCCCATTCCGGCGGTCAGCTATATAGGTGACCGGGTACAGATCCTTGGTTTAACTGCCCTTTGTGGAATCCTGAATTGGGATGATTTTGCACTGGCAGCGACTGCGAGTTACCGGTTCGGTGCCTATCGCGAGAAAGACAGCTCCTACCTGCAGGGCATGGGAAATCGCAAGAGCACCATTTTGGGAGGGCTGGAATTGCAGTATAAATTGCCCGAGGGGTTCAAGCTTTCTGCAGGTTATGAGCATGACATACTTGACAAAACTGGCGGCGGAACAGGTCGCTTGGGTGTGGGAAAGGCCTTTCAGCAGAACGTGCTGACAATCTCACCAAAAATTTCACTTAACTGGCTTACCGATAAACTTGCTGATTATGAATACGGAGTGTCCGCGGATCAAGCCCGCCTGAATCGTCCTGCCTATCATCCAGGCCATGCAGTGAATCTCGAAGTCGGGGTTACCTTATTTCGAGAACTTTATAAGAATTGGCAAATAATTTTCAGTAGCAGTGTTGTTTTCTTGCCGTCGAATCTCAAGGCCAGCCCGATTGTGGACCAGTCGCAGGTATTTAAGTCTTTTGCCGCAGTCACACGAAGATTCTGAAGTAGCGACAGGATAATGATCGCACCATTATGAATCTTATAACAGGTAACAACCTGGTTAGCTGCACTGGTATTGCTGCGGCTGCAGTAACCGAAGGGGAGATTGCCATACTATGCACAAGAGTCTAATGCAGCCAGGTGAAATAACGTGGCACTCATCATCCGACCAGGACGTAATGACCCGACTGGGTACACGTCCGGACGGATTAAATGATGGGGAAATCACAGAAAGGTTGCAGCACTTCGGTGCCAACACCCTTGCCCGGTCCGGCGGGACAAGCCCCTGGCTCATCTTCTGGCGCCAGATCAATAACCCGATCGGCTGGCTGCTGCTGGCTGCCGGTGGCCTGGCCGTTGCGCTTAAAAAGCCCACTGATGCTGCGGTTGTATTTGGTGCGGTGGTCATCAATGCCATCATCGGCTTCATCCAGGAATATCGGGCCGGAAAAGCTATTGAGGCGCTTGCGGCCATGATTCCTGAAGCGGCAACGGCCATGAGAAACGGGCAGTCCATCGCGGTGTCGGCGGATAGATTGGTCCCCGGTGACGTTGTAACATTACAGAGTGGTGATAAAGTGCCGGCCGATCTGCGGTTGATTCGGGTCAAAAATCTGCTTGTAGAGGAAGCCGCCCTGACCGGCGAGTCTCTTCCGGTGGCAAAGCGCTCCGATGCAGTATTGCCGGACTCACCTCTGGGCGACCGCTTTTGCATGGCCTACAGTGGAACCCTGGTCGTACAAGGCACGGCCACCGGCGTGGTTGTCGCCACGGGGAACAACACCGAACTGGGGCGGATCAATGAGCTTCTCAATCAGACAACACAGCTGGAGACTCCTCTGACGAGACAATTGGCCAGGGTCACTACCGGAATCACCGTCACCGTCGTGTTCGTGGTAGCGGTTCTGATAGCTTTCGGTATCTGGATCAAGGACGCCCCTGTTGGCGAAGCCCTCATGGTTGCCGTCTCTCTGGCCGTAGCGGCAATCCCCGAGGGACTGCCGGCAGTTATTACCATCTGCCTGGCCATCGGCGTCCGGCGGATGGCCGCACGGCATGCTGTTGTCCGTCATCTTCCGGCGGTGGAAACACTTGGGTCCACAACTATCATCTGCTCGGACAAGACCGGTACCCTGACCCGCAATGAAATGACGGTCCAGGTGGCATGGCTGGAAGGCCACGAATACCGGTTTTCCGGCATCGGCTACGCACCGGAAGGCGAAGTTGAGCATGATGGCGTCCGCCTGACGGCAGTTCCTCCATCACTGCAGGAACTGCTCACTATTGCTGTCCTCTGTAATGATTCCGCGCTGCGTCCCGAGGGTGACAGTTGGGCCATCACCGGCGATCCGACAGAAGCCGCTCTGGTGGTTGCCGGTCAGAAGGCGGCATTGAATGCCCATGAATTCCGCAGTTGTCACCTCCGCCTGGATGTCATACCCTTCGAGTCGGACACCAAATTCATGGCCACCCTGAACCGGATTGACGGTGAGAACCGCATCCTGCTCAAGGGGGCCCCGGAAACAGTCATTGAGCGCTGTTCGCTCAGCGAAACAGAGCAGCAGAAAATCAATGACGCCATGGCAACTTACGCCCGCCAGGGGATGCGAGTTATTGCTTTTGCACATCGCCGGGACGTTGCAGCAGAAGAGATTTCTCCGGATGACGTTACAAAAGACCTGCAATTTGCCGGTCTGCTCTGTATGATTGATCCTCCCCGTACCGAAGCCATGGACGCCATCAGGATCTGTCATAATGCCGGCATCACCGTTAAGATGATCACCGGCGACCATCCTGTAACGGCCGAAGCTATTGGTCGTCAGCTCGGTCTGCTGCAGCATGGACAGGGTGCCATGACCGGTCGCGACCTGGATGGCCTCTCTGAAATAGAACTCCAATCGGCTGTCATGAGTACCAATGTGTTTGCCCGCGTTGCTCCGGAACATAAAATTCAGCTCGTGCAGGCTCTCCAGGCGCAGCGCCACGTGGTTGCCATGACCGGCGACGGCGTCAATGACGCCCCGGCCCTCAAACGGGCCGACATCGGGATCGCCATGGGTATTACCGGCACAGCGGTATCCAAGGAGGCGGCCAAGGTTGTTCTGATGGATGACAATTTCGCTTCCATCACCGCAGCGGTGGAAGAGGGTCGTCGGGTCTACGACAATCTCATAAAGTCGCTGGCCTTCGTGCTCCCCACCAATCTGGGTCTGGCCTGTACGCTGACCGCATCCATGTTTTTCTTCCCGACGGTACGGGTCGACGGAGCGAATGAGCTGCTCATGGCCATGTCCCCCAGCCAGACTCTCTGGATCAACCTGGTGGCCAGCGTTACCCTCTCGATCCCGCTGGCCTTCGAAGTGCTGGAGCCAAACGCCATGCGGCGCATGCCCCGTTCTCCAGACGAACCGGTCTTTTCAGGTTTCATTGTCGCACGACTGATCATGGTGGCCCTGCTCATGTCCGCAGGGGCATGCGGCCTGTTTCTCTGGGAATACTTCCGGATCATCGGTCCTGAACCGGTGACGACCGCCCGGCATGCTCTGGCGCTGGGCGAAGCACAGACGCTCTGCGTCACCAGTATCACCTTCACCCAGATATTCTATCTGCTCAACTGCCGATCCCTGCGTGACTCTTTCTTTGCCCAGGGGGTCTTCAGTAACCCGGCAATCTTTATCGGCATCGGCCTCCTCCTGCTGCTTCAGTCATGCTTCATCTACCTGCCGCCGCTGCAGGCACTTTTTGCTACAGCAGCGCTCGACGCCCGAGCCTGGTTGTATGCCATGGCAGCAGGCGCTGTTGTGCTGCCGGTGATATCGCTGGATAAATGGTTCAGAAACCGCCGCCTTGGATGAATGGCCCATATAAGTTAATATCGCTTGCGCGAGGGTAAGATTCGGAACTCTGCTGGACGGTAAGTCCGGATAAAGAAATCCATGATAGCAGGAGGTTAAAAATGAAATGGAAAACAAAAGATGGCGGTTGGAGTCCTTACCTTGCAGGTGCCCTGGTGGGGCTGTTAGCTATTGCTTCAGTGTATGCAACCACCCAGTGGATGGGGAAATCAAATTATCTGGGGGCATCGACTACCTTCGTGCGTGCAGCCGGCCTGCTTGAGCGAACGGTGGTTCCTGATCGCGTAGCAGCAAACGAGTACTTTACCAAGGAAAAGGTTCGTGTAGACTGGCAGTTCACGCTGGTTCTCGGCATCTTTCTGGGGGCGCTGGTCTCTTCCACAATGGACAAAAGCTACAAACTGGAGAGCGTTCCGCCGATATGGGAAAATCGCTTCGGTCCATCCATCGGGAAAAGGGCCGTGGCTGCGTTCCTGGGAGGCATCGTCGCAATGGTAGGTGCACGAATGGCCGACGGCTGTCCCAGCGGACACGGATTGAGCGGCATGATGCAGCTCTCGGTCAGCTCCTTTGTCGCACTCGCGATGTTCTTCAGCATTGGCGTTTTAGTTGCCACCCTTGTGTATGGCAGGAGGTCATTATGAGTACAGACCAGATACTCGGACTCATTACGGGGATATTGTTCGGATTCCTGCTGCAGAAAGGTCGCGTACTGCGCTTCGAGAAACAAGTCGGCGCCATGTTGCTCAAGGACATGACGATATTCAAGTTCATGCTTTCCGCCATATTGGTCGGCATGGTCGGGATAGCTCTGCTCACGGATGCAGGAATTATCACCTTAAGCCACAAACCGATGAACCTCGGCGCCGTGCTTTTGGGAGGGGCTCTGTTCGGAGCTGGATGGGCAGTGATGGGTTTCTGTCCCGGCACGTCGATCGGCGCTCTGGGCGAAGGTCGCTGGCATGCAGTGTTCGCCATTACAGGAATGGTGGCAGGGGCTGCCCTCTACGCAGAACTCTTTCCCTTCTTCAAGTCAACGGTTCTGGTGTGGAAGGATTTTGGCAAGATCGGGTTGCCGGAAACCCTGGGTGTCTCACCGTGGGTCATAATCCCTTTTTTCTGGGCCGGAACGATGTCCTTGTTCTTCTGGTTTGAAAAAAAAGGACTCTAGCCTTGAAAATATGATCAAACCATGGTCTCCATCGGTCGGCTATCGGCCAATGATGATGCCAAGAACAGGAGTACCATGAACCTCTCCGAAATTACTGTCAAAACCATCGATGGACGCGCCGAGACAATGGCAACCTACCGGGGTCAGGTGCTGCTGATCGTAAATGTCGCCAGCAAGTGCGGTTTCACCAGCCAATATGCGGGATTGGAAGCGCTCTATCGGCGTTACCGGCACAAGGGTTTTACCGTTCTCGGCTTTCCCTGCGATCAGTTCGCCCATCAGGAACCGGGCAGCGAGGTGGAGATTCAAAGCTTCTGCTCGCTTACCTATGATGTCACCTTTCCCCTTTTTACCAAGACAGAGGTCAACGGCAGCGGCGCGCATCCGCTCTACAGATTCCTCAAGAAGGCCAAACCGGGGCTCTTCGGCAGCGAGGCGATCAAGTGGAATTTCACCAAGTTTCTCGTCAATCGTGAGGGGCAGGTGCTGAAACGTTACGCCCCGAGCGACACGCCGGAAAAGATCGAGGAAGATCTGCGGGTAATGACAGATTTGTCAATCGGTGACGCATGAAAGGTAATCGATGAAAATATCGATTATTGGCGGCGGCATATCCGGATTGCCAATGGCCGCTTGAGTTTTTCCTATTGCAGTGACTGGCTGAATTCGCGTAATGCAGTTCCAATATCGCAATCACCGCCTCTTCAGTCAGAAACGTTTGATGGCAGTAATCCATCTTCAGGCCCAACCTGCCAGACAGACCAACCGCCTCTAGTTATACCGATTATCATCGGCAATGGTATGCACTGTTTTTGCGCCGCAACCCAAATACTCCCCACCACAACCCCAGCGCCTTGCGCTGTGAAAACGACAAATCCCTGCGCTGCGCCGGAGTGAACGCTTTGATCTGCTCAGCTGTCAATGCCTTGATCCTGTGTGCAGGGATTGGAGCAATCATCTCTTTGGTAAGTCTGGAAATCTGCTTAGTCGTCAGAGCCGCAATATGTGGGCCTGGGAACATTGCAAAAATTGCGGGTGTAATTCCGGCAAACTGCTCATCTGTAAGTTCTTTAAGCATATCTGCAGAAAAATAAAGAACATTTGGAGGTTTATGAACTATTAGTCAGGGCTATGTCAGAACAGGTAAAAGTAAAAACTTATTCGGGAGCCTTTTTGCTAACCGAAAGTGCACATGCCAGCCATACCAGAAGCGGTGTCATAATTCCCCAACCAATCGCCAGCAGCAGCATCCCGGTCGTTGTAGGCAATGCCTCGGTTGCCCCCAGTTTGGCCCCACTGTAATATGCCAGCGGCCCGCCGACCGCACCAAAGAGTGCCGCTAACAGGTATCGTCCACGAAGCCAGGCCATGGATACATTTAGTGTGGCGGCAAAGTTCAGCCAGAGGCAGATCATCCAAGGCGGACTGAAAGGGCGGGGAAAGAGGTGCTGCAGCGGCGTAAAGACTCCACCCTCCACGAAAATCGTGTCAAAAAAGAAGCCGAGCATGCCCGCCGTTAGCAGCAGCTTTACTTCACCGCGCCGATTTTCCTGTAGTGCCAGATGGATCGCCAGGGTCGGCACCATGGCCAGCGGGCCGAGCCAGAACATCCCCCGTGCTGCTCCCAGAACTGCCGCAAACCAGGCTGCCTGGAATAGTGCTACATTGATCACCTTGCGGGTCAGGTCATTCACGGACGGCTTCCATCATTCGGCCAGCGCTGGGGCACCTGGCGGAGTTTGGAGATATCATAGCCCTGACTCTCCAGCTCCCTCACCAGATGCCGGTAGTCCGCTTCGGGAATCTGCGGGGTGCGGGCCATGATCCAGACATAGTCGCGCTTGTTACGGCCAATGACGGTCTGACTGTAATCCTCATTGAGGTGTGTGATCAGATATTCGGCTTTGATCGGCCATACGAACTGCATCCCCCAGGTGGAGTTGTTGACCGTGTCGACGATAAAGCCGCGCGGGTTGTAGCGTTTGGGTGGGCCATCGAAGCTCCCCTTGTTGAAGGTGAAGACGGTGTCAACGCTGCCGTCCGGTTCGAGCCGATAGGTTTCGATGCCGTTGTAAGACTCTGTTTCGATAAAGGTCGGGATGCAGGCGATGACGTACCATGGTCCCATAAAGCGCTTGATATCGACCTTGTCTACCGTTTTGATTGGTGGCAAAGAGGCGCTGCAACCGGTCATAATCAGCAGGGCGATCGTTAAAAACGTATGTTTCATAGCTATGTGCTCCTTTCCAAAGAAGGGAGTAATGGCTCTCCTCGATATCCTGGTTTGCTGAACAACAGTTGCACCACACCGGTAAAGCGCTCCGCAAATCCGCCCTCGCAGTAGCAAAGATAAAACTCCCACATCCTGATAAAACGGTCGTCAAAGCCCATTCCCCTGACCTGCTCCAGATTGGCATGAAATGCACTTCGCCATTCCCGCAGGGTTCGGGCGTAGTGCGAGGAGAGGTCTTCGAGATTGTTCAGGCGCAGGTCGGTGGTGCGCGCCACCGCGTCGGAGATGGCATGCAACGACGGGCAGCAGCTGCCGGGAAAGATATAACGGTTGATGAAGTCAGGTGCGTCCAGGTAACGGTCATACAGATGGTCCGGCATGGTGATGGCCTGGATCAGGCCCGCCCCGTCAGGTTTTAGACGTTCGGCGCAAGTACGGAAATAGGTCGGCAGATGACGGTGGCCGACCGCTTCGATCATCTCGATTGAGACCAGCCGGTCGAACTGCCCGGTCAGGTCGCGGTAATCCTGCTGCAGCAGGGTGATCTGATTGCCAAGCCCTTCTGTTGTGATTCGCTCCGCTGAATGATCATGCTGCTGCCGCGAGATGGTGGTCGTGGTAACGTGGCAACCGTAATACCGGGCGGCGTGGATGGCAAAACCGCCCCAGCCGGTACCGATCTCCAGCACCTGCATTCCCGGCGCAAGTCCCAGTTTACGGCAGATGCGATCGAACTTGGCCGTCGATGCTTCCTCCAGCGTGCTGTCGTCCCGTTCGAAAATGCCGCAGGAATAGGCCATGGTCGGGTCGAGAAACAACCGGTAGAAATCGTTACCCAGATCGTAGTGAGCGGCAATGTTCCTGCGGCTACCGCTGCGGGTATTATCGTTAAGACGGTGCAGCAGTCGTCGCAATGGCCCGGATATACGTGCCAGGCCTCCTTCAAGCTCCTGCTGAGCCTCCTGATTGCGCACCATGATCCGAATCAGTGACGTCAGGTCGCTGCAGTTCCAGAGGCCGTCCATATATGCCTCACCAGCAGCAATGGTGCCGCCAAAGGCAACCCGCCGAAAAAAATCGGGATGCGTGACGCGAACAGTAGCGCTCAAACGTGTATCCGGATCGCCGAATTCCCGGCGCTGGTAGCAATCTACCAGAATAATACGCCCCTGCCTGACAGCCGAAAGGGCTTTCAGCACCAGATTCCGTGCAATTTTATGCAGTATTCCTGACGGTGGAGTAGCTCCCTCGCAGCAGTTACCGTAGATCTGTTCATTATCGTTCATGGATGGTAGCGTCCTTTTCTTATAACAACTGTTTCCGGGTGCGGGCAGAAAGGCACCCCTTTCATTTTCAGGCGCAGCGCCTGCCAGTAGATGGCAGCGATGACCTTGGCGGTCATGAACGGCCAGCGCAGCAAAACCCCGGCCAGATTGCCGCCGGTCAACGGCTGCTGCTGCAGATTCAGGGAGGCATTGAAAATCTCAGTCCCCTGTCGCCAACTGGTCATGTGTACCGACAATTGTTCCCCCGGCGGGGTGAAGCGCCAGTCGTAGTTCATGTCCATCGGCATAAAAGGGGACACGTGGAACTCCTTGTCCAGTCGGAACCTGTGCCATTGCCCGTCTTTCGTGGCGATTCGGGCATCGAAGGCCCGCTGGTATTCCTCGCCCCAGGGGGTGTTGTGGATCTCGACCAGGTAGGCCTCCAGGATGATGCCGTCTCCTCCAAAACAGTAGTAGATGCTGATCGGGTTGAAACAATAGCCCAGATAGCGCAGATGGGTCAAAAGGCGGACCGGGCCGGCGGGGCGGAAGCCAAGCTGCCGTTCGACCTCGTCCCGCACGGCCTGGTCGAGTGGCAGTGATGATGAATGGAAGTAATCCGAACGTTGGAAACATGCCCAGTTCGTTCGCTCCACCGACCAGAGCCAGCGACCCTTAAATACGGTTTCCAGCTCTGCCAGGTCGAGATACAGAAAGAAGAGGCTGTAGCGGAACCCGTTGCCGACCGGTGTCAGGCGCTGATGGCCCACATGGCCTGTATAGATCCGGCTCTGCATGGCTACAACCCCTTCCCGAACTGCTGGCAGACCGCTAGGGCGCTTTTGACGCCATCCTCGTGAAAGCCCCAGCCCCAGTAGGCGCCGCAATAGGAGGTGCGGTTGACGCCGCTGATCTCGTCCCGGCGTTTCTGGGCTTTGAAGGCGGCGGTCGAGTAGACCGCGTGGTGATAGGTCAGGCGACGGATTATCGCATCAGGATCGATGGCTTCCGGGCTGTTGAGTGTCACACAGAACTCCACCGGTGCGTTGATCGTCTGCAGCCGGTTCATCCAGTAGGTCAGCACCACACTATCCTGCTGCTGGCGTGGGATCAGGCAGTTCCAGCTGGCGCGGGCCTTGGGAATCGACGGCAGCAACCGGCTGTCGGTGTGCAGCACGGTATCGTTTTTCTGGTAGGGGATGGCTCCCAGCAGCTCCCGCTCCGCAGCCGACGGATCGGCCAGCATCCCCAGCGCCTGGTCGCTGTGGCACGCCAGGACCACATGGTCGAAACTCTCCGCCTCGCCGCCGCATGGGGTGATTACCACACGATCTCCGTAGCGCTGCACCCGCTCCACCGGGGTTGACAAGCGTATCCGGTCGCGGAAAGGGCGTATCAGCGGCGCAACATACTGGCGGGAGCCGCCGGTGACGACCCGCCAGGTGGGCTGGTCGAATACGTTGAGCATGCCGTGATTGGTGAAGAACTGGACGAAGGCCGCCGCCGGGAACTCCAGGAACCGGGCCGGGTCTGCCGACCAGACCGCCGCCCCCATGGGGATCAGGAACTTTTCGATGAACAGGGGTGAATAGCCATGAGCGCGGAGATACTCACCCAGCGGCAGACTCAGGTCGCTGCTGCCGCATAACTCCGTCGAGGAGCGGTTAAAGCGAAAAATTTCCCGCAGCATCCGCCAGAAGGCAAGGCTGAACAGGTTACGGCGCTGGGCAAAGAGCGTATCCAGATTGGTGGCGCAGTATTGCAATCCGGAAGCCTCGCAGACAGCTGAGAAACTCATCACGCTCGGTTGCGATGGGACGCCCAGCCTCTCCAGCAGCTTGATGAAATTGGGGTAGGTGCGCTCATTGAAGACGATGAAACCGGTGTCCACCGCGTAGCTTTTACCGTCATGGGTCACATCCAGCGTGTTGGTGTGCCCCCCCGGATAGTCATTGGCCTCGAACAGGGTGATCTCATGTTCGCCGCAGAGCAGGTGAGCTGTGGTCAATCCGGATATGCCGCCGCCAATAATTGCGATTTTCATGGCTTCCCCCCGCGCTTCATATCAGCGGCCTGGTCTCTGTCACCTTTAACCAAACCGCATGAGTGACGGCAGCACCGGCACCGGGTCCGACAATTTCATCGGTATTTGCCTTGATGGTCGCCAGCAGTTCGCCCTCCTCCTCGGTCTTGATCAGTTCCAGGGCCAGACGAACGCCACTGAAACCGGGGGAACTGGTCTTAAACAGGAAGGCCGCGTGCCGGTTGCCGGTCAGGTTCTGGTAGGTGCGCCTGTCAGTCATGCCCCAGACCAGCGTCGTTTCATCGATGACATGCGGCCGGGCATAGACGGCGCTGTTAACTTTGCCGTCCGGGGAAGCGGTGGACATCACCCCCAATCCGGGATGGGTAAACAGTTCAGCAAGATTCAAAGTTGCAGCTCCTTTTGTTTGTAGCATGATTACTGCATCCACTGCGATACCACTGCAGCGAACCAGGTTGTTATCGCGCAGAGGAAGCAGCCCCAGCAGATATCAACCCAGACCATCCTGACCGGCCAACGCTCCAGGGTGGACATATTGGTCATGTCATAAACACCGTAGACGATCAGGCCAAAAAGAGCACCCCACGCCAGGGAAGATGTCACAAGGTGCTCCGGATCGACCCGCGGCAGCGCGAACAGCACAATCCCCAGTGGCAGCAGCAGGTAGACAATGGCGGCTGCCCAGTAGACCGGGATGATGGCGGTGCCCCGGACCCGGGCGTAGGGACCAAGCTCTTTGATATAAAATCCCTGCATCAGTTTGGCCAGCCAGAGGTAATCCAGCACAAGAGTGAACGGCAGGCAGAGCAGGTAGATCTTGAGGGTATGCAGCATGTCAGGTTCCTTCCTTTGGTGGCAGCGGGAAAAAGGCGCTGGTACGGCGTTTGTATTCCTGGAAATCAGCCCGATCTTCGTACGGCTTTTCCAGCATGGGAATGCCGGAGACCTTCAGGATCAGGAACGTGATGGTCAGCGGCCCGACCACCGTCAGCCAGCCGCCCGGCAGGGCCAGCGTCATCACCCAGATCCCCCACCAGAGAGTCACCTCGCCGAAATAGTTAGGGTGACGGGTGTAGCGCCACAGGCCAGAGGTCATCAGTTTTCCTTTGTTATCCGGATTGCGGATGAATTTCAGCAACTGCCTGTCACCGACAGCCTCGAAGCAGAAACCGTACAGCCAGGCCGCCAGGGCAAGAAGATCGAGCCACCCCAGAGGTGCGGCCGGTGCCGTATTGGCGAAGACAATCGGGATGGCAACCATCAGCAGCAAAATTCCCTGCAGCATGAAGACCTGCAGGAATGAACGGAGCACGAACCACCTGCCCCACTCTTCGCGCCACTTCCGGTAGCGCGGATCTTCACCACGACCACGATTGCGGTTGTGGATATGCAATGCCAGCCTGACTCCCCAGACCAGCACCAGCCCCGAGACCAACAGACCCCGGGGCGAGTAGATCCCGCCAGCCAGCAGCGAAACCGCCGCTGCCAGGATGAACCCCAGTCCCCAGGCAACATCGGCAATATCGTTGCGGACGCGAATCTGGGCGGCGATGAACCAGCCGGTCATGTAGATCAGGATAGAGGTAGCGGTTATCAAAAAAACTGCCTTCATGCGGTTTCCCGATCTGCCACGGTGAGGTTGGTTGTACCTATGGCTGGCTTGAACGGTTGGCACCTGGTGAAAAGTGGAATTCGGTGCTGCTCCTCTTCCAGAATGTTCCTGATCCTCTGTGCCGCCAACCGGCAGACCGACAGGTACGGGGCCGCCAGCAGGGGGACCTCGAAGGTCACCCGGCAGCGGTCCGGCCCGAGCGGCTCAACCCGGTGACCGGTGGCCGGAATGCCGGCGACCTCCCAGTTCCAACGTCGTCCGGCAGCAAATTCCGTGACCCGAAACGGCAGCCAGACGCCGAAGATTGTCAGTACCCGACCGGTACTGCCGGGGCCGATGTACTGTTGGGCTGACTCAACGCGGGAGACCGATGGCCCCCACTGCGGCCATCTCGACGTATCGGTCAGCAGTTTCCAGGCAGCAGACGCTGGAGCCAGTATCTCAACTCCTGTTTCCAGCATGCTTTCCCCTCAGCAAAGAGTCAATACCCTCTGCCGGTTGCCACCTTCGCAACTGCACCAGCAGATAACCGGCCATGGCAATATTGCCCAGGGTCATAATAAGAACGAACCAGAGGATGCTTTTTGCCAGAGACTGTTCGCGCCAGGCAACCCAGAGCCAGAAGAAGAGGAAGCCGCAGTAGGCATCAGCCAGGGTGGCCCGGAACCATGGATCGGGCCAGAGTTGGCGAGTTGCGCTGACGATGTCCTGGTGCAGCGAGGCGCTGATCGTGGCATACAGCATTAAGGCCAGCACAACCAGGCCGATTATGGTCAGGAAAGTTTTCATGTCAGCGCCCTTTCAGCAGATCGCGTTTCAGCTTGTCATCGATCGAATCCCGTCCCAGCCAGATGCCGAAATAGGCGGTGGCAAAGTCGGCACCTTCGATGACCACCAGCGGCGTACCGTTCAGGGCCAGTTCAGTGCCCCTGCCGGGCAGGTAGGTCAATGCATAGCGGTCCCCCGGCTTCACATCCCGATAGATCGCATTGATCCGGTCAATCCGGCTGCGCAGTTTCGCCAGTTCGGCCGGGGTCAGGTTGAGTTGCAGGGTCGGTTCAGCCCCTTTGCCGAAATCAGAGCCCTTGATCGACACTAGATAATTGATCTCCAGTCGTTTGGGGACGCCGGACAGGATCTCCTCCGACTTAACTCCCTCGGGTACATAGAGTGCGGCTACATAGGCCTTGATGAATTTCAGATAGCGCAGCAGCGCCGCATTGCGCAGCGGCACCGGCGTGCCGCCAATGGAGACGTTATCGGCAAAAGTCACATTTTCAACGGACAGGGCATGAATGGGTAGGGGCACTATAGTGAGTGCCAGCAGGAGTGAGATTGTGCAGATGCAGCGTCGGGATGTTGAACGAGAGAACATAGCGCCTCCTCGGTAAAACTTCATGACAGTATTAGCAGAATACGCTATAAATGCAACTGTGGCTATACTGTTTCGGTCATCATAATTCGTGAAGGATTCAGGAAGGAAACTATGAATTCGATAATCAGGAGAACCATCGTTATGACCATCGGTCTGTTGGGGATGGTGGGGTGTGCCGGAGACCGGCCGCAAAATCTGGGCACAAAGGATGGCCTGCTGGTTGACTGTCCTTCTTCGCCCAACTGCGTTTCGAGCCAGGCTGATGATGAACGTCATCGCATTGCAGCGTTGACGTTCACCGGTGATCCCGATGCGGCCTTTGCCCGGTTGAAGCTGGTTCTCGTTCGGCGGGGCGACACAACGATAACAGATGAGTTGCCCGGTTATCTGCGGGTTGAACTGCGCACGGCCCTGTTTGTTGATGATGGCGAGTTCCTGCTGGACAGGTCACGCTCTGTCATCCAGGTCCGTTCTGCCTCGCGTCTCGGTTATTCGGACCTGGGCAAGAACCGCAGCCGCATGGAAGAGATCCGTAGTCAATTCCACGCAGCGGAGGGGAAACCATGAGTGTGATGATCGACCTGATGGAAGGTGGTCTGCTGCCGGATGCGGTCATTCGGCGGGGGATCAGGCGCCTGCTGCAACGGCGGCTGCGGGATGAATATCATGGCGATACGGAGGTTGAACGTCAGCATCAGCGTGCATTTTTTGAACTGCTGAGGAACAGTCCGCTGGCTGTTGCCACCGAGGCCGCCAACGAACAGCACTACGAGCTGCCTCCCGAGTTCTTCTCCCAGGTGCTGGGCCCGCGCCGCAAATACAGCAGCTGCCTGTATCCGATCGATGTGACCGGGATTGCTGCCGCCGAAGAAGCCATGCTGGCCGAGACCTGTCGCCGGGCCGGCCTTGTCGACGGTATGGATATTCTGGAGCTTGGCTGTGGCTGGGGTTCGTTGACGCTCTGGATGGCCGAGCAGTACCCGCATGCCCGCATCACAGCTGTTTCCAATTCTGCCCCGCAGCGTGAGTACATTCACTCGGTCTGCCGCGAGAAGGGTTTTACCAGCGTGCAGGTCATCACCGCCGACATGAACGATTTCTCCAGCGACGAGACGTTCGACCGGGTGGTCTCGGTGGAGATGTTCGAACATATGCGCAACTACGCCGAACTGCTCCGGCGCATCGCCGGCTGGCTGAAACCGGACGGACGGCTGTTCGTGCATATCTTCTGCCACCGCGAACTGGCCTATTTCTTTGAGACCGAGGGGGATGACAACTGGATGGGGCGCTATTTCTTCACCGGCGGCATCATGCCCTCCGATCACCTGCTGTTCTACTTCAACGACCACCTGCTGGTGGAAGATCACTGGCGGGTCAACGGCCGCCACTACCAGCAGACCTGCGAGGACTGGCTCACGCTGCAGGATGCGCGGCGGGAGCAGATCATGCCGATCCTGCAGGGTGCCTATGGCGATGAGGCCGAGCTCTGGTTTCAGCGCTGGCGGGTGTTCTTTATGGCCTGTGCCGAGCTGTTCGGGTATAATAACGGCAATGAGTGGTTTGTGGGGCACTATCTGCTCCGAGCAACAGCGTGCTACCGGCATGGAGGGTCAGGGACAGTCGGGTGAAACATGCCCGTCATCACTGAACCGCTCCGAGCAGTAACCGGTGATAAACTCACGCATGGCGGCATGCCAGTTGGTGCTGTCGCCCTCCTGCTCATCCGGGCGGGACGGCATATACCAACCTTTGAGGATCTGTTTCAGGAAGCCGTTTTTTACAAGTGAGGATAACTGGTTTCGCTTGAGTTCAGTTGATTTGATGACACTCTTTCCGTTGTCCTGCAGTCTTTTCAGGACTGTCAGGGCATCTGCCAGATGTTTTTGGGCCGGACTGGTCTTCATGGTTACCTTGCTGTTACACGATTATTGTGATCGAGTATTACAAGATTATTGTTACGGCAGTAAGGTAATAGTGTGAGTGATGGATTTCAGAAAGGGTTTTTTGCGGTTCAAGCAATTCAAACCACCAGATAAGTACAAGTGGAAGGATCACCGGATTATACCAGAAAAACATTTCGATGAGTCAGGACGTCTTCCGGTCCAGGCTCTGGTACTGAATCGCTTCGGCGATATGCTGTTCACGGATTGAGGCGCTTCCTTCAAGATCTGCAATCGTACGGGCGACCTTGAGAATACGGGTGTAGGTACGGGCGGAGAAACCGAGGCGGTCGGTGACCAGTTCCAGCATACGGTTGCCGGAGGCGTCGAGTTCGCAATATTTTTTTATGAAACGGGGCGTCATCTGGGCGTTGCAGTGAATTTTGGTACCCTTGTAGCGTTCAAGTTGCAGTTCTCGGGAATGTTCCACCCGTTTGGCAATCGCTGCCGAGCTTTCCGCTTCACCCCGGTGGGCCAGATCGCGGTATTTGGCCGCCGGCACTTCGATGTGGATGTCGATTCGGTCCAGAAGCGGACTGGAGATGAGGGAACGGTAACGATGAATGGCAACCGGGGTGCAGGTGCAGGGATGAGTCGGGTCGAATAAGTATCCACAGGGACATATATGCGGTACTCTTTACATAGCTTTTGACGTTCCTGACAGACATCTTTTCTCCATCATAATCCCTCTTCCCAAGCTACCAGTTCCCGGTTATCCAGAGCGTCCAAGCACCGTCGGTGAACACATCCGCAAGAAACGAATGGATCTTGGTCTCCTCCAGAGAGAAGTTGCAGAGATCATAGGAGTCACCGAGTCCTCTATCTGGAACTGGGAACACGGTGTCGAACCGGAACTGCAATATAATCCAAGTATTACCAAATTTCTAGGTTGTATTCCGTTCGAATGTCCAGATGACACAGTTGGGCGGCTTGCGTGGTACAAGAGAACGATGGGGATGAACCTGGATCATCTGGGTGAGGCGATGGGCCGTGACCCGGAACAACTATCAGACTGGTTGAGTGAGAGGCACAATCCGTTCAGGAAAAACCGAGAAAAAATCGAGCAGTATCTGGAAAATCAAGAAAACTTCCTTCTACCAGAGAAAATATAGGGAATATTTCCTTTCACAGGGGGAAAGTATTTAAGTTCTTGCGTAGTTCTGAGTGCATTAAACAAATCGCTTTAGCAGAAAAAGTCCGATCATCGCGATACCAATGGCCAGCTTTCCTGCGACCCCCAGCGCCAATCCCACGACAGTGCCAAAGCCGGCCCGGCTGGCTTCATCCAGACTGCGCTGCAGCGACAGCTCGCCAATCACCGCCCCCACAAACGGTCCAACCAGAATACCGGGAATCCCCAGAAAGAGCCCGGCAAATCCGCCGAGTGCTGCACCGATCATGGCACGTTTCGAACCGCCGTACTTTTTAACCCCCAGAATGGAAGCTGCAAACTCAACCACATAGGTCAATGCCGCCATTATCGCCAGAAGCAGCAATGTCCAGACTCCGATGTAGCTGAAATCCTCGGCCCATGCGCCGAAGAGCAACCCCAGAAAAAGTAGCGGTGCTCCAGGCACAATCGGCAGCAGCAAGCCCGATAATCCGGTAACGGTCAGGATTGCTCCAATGATCCAGAGTATAAGAGATTGATCATGCATATGATGGACTCCAGAAGATCACGGTACAAATATTTTAGCGGCGGTTACCGGTGAACCTGAGCAACATCAGGAACAGGTTGATAAAGTCAAGATAAAGGGTCAGGGCACCAATAATGGCTGGTTTTCTCCCCTCAATACCTTGAGCTGCCATTTCCTTGATTTTCCAGGTGTCGTATGCAGTCAGGCCGGTGAAGACAATAACGCCTATTCCGGAGACGATCCATGATACGGCACTGCTGCCGACAAAGATGTTAACGATCGAGGCGATAACTATTCCGATCAGACCCATAAACAGGAAGCTGCCCCATGAAGTCAGGTCGCGCTTGGTCATGGAACCATAGAGACTCATAGCGCCGAACATGCCGGCGGTAATGACAAAGGTTGAGGTAATCGAGTTGGCAGTGTAGGCCAGGAATACCACGGACAGAGTGATACCGTTGAGCGCCGCATAGACAATGAATATGAGTGTCGCCGTTGCCGCACTCAACCTGTTGATGGCCCCTGACAGGGTGAAGACCAGGGCCAGTTCACCGACAATCAATCCGTAAAAGATGAGCTTGTTTCCAAGCACGGCGTTAAGGATGGCAGGAGAGGAAAGTGTTATCAGTGCCATAAACGCTGTGATTGCCAATCCGGCACCCATCCAGGCGTATACCTTGCGGATGAGTGTGTTCTGTTTCACGATTATGTCTGTCGTGCTGCGAGAATAGAGAGGATTCAAATCATTCATTTCAAACTCCTATGGGTGCTTTGTTGTTAAATACGATGTTACAGAACAGTAGTACGTCGTTTCTTTACGACAACGTTCGAGGTGATTATGGATAATCAATTGCTCTAACATCAGTTTCCTCGTTTAATACGTTCGATGCGCAGGTTCGCAACGTTATTGCGATATGCCGACTGCCGTCATAATCGTTTTAAATTTGTCAGCAGCTCCGTTATAAAGTTCCTGAGCCTGTGTATTTTTCTTCCGGTATTCAAGCAGTGCCATTGGGTTTTTGTCCGTGACAAAGATTTTGATGGCATCAAATGATTCTGCATAAGCCTTATATGCTGCAATCAAACCTGTTCTGCCGTCGTTAAGAAGAGTTTTCACTTCTGGTGGCAAATCTTCCGGAATGGTCTTTTTTGCTAGTGCTTCTACCGCCAGCAGACATTCAGCCTTTGCCTTGTCAACTATTGAAGGGAGATTGATCGAAACGCCGCCGCCTTTAATGACATTCATCAATTCATCCGCTGCTAACTTGACAGCCTTGTCCGTAAGGTTTTCAATGTTCAGGATCTCCTTCTGGAATGCCTGCAGTTTTTCTTTGTCGGCAGCGGTGAGTGATATAGCAGAAATCTGCTGTTGCGGTAAGGGTGCTTTTTCAGTTGTGCAGCCACAGACCACCATAATTCCGCTTACGAGAATGAGCAATGCAATCTGTTTCATAGTACGTTTCTCCAGTGAAATCGAGTACTCGTAAGGCTCAGGAGGAAGTATCTCCTCCCGAACCAGGAGTGGTGATCAGCATTCAGATGCCGGAAGTAAAGATGAGTTTGTTTAATCAAACAGCTCCTGCAGAAACGATTTCTTGTGGTGCGGCTTGTACCCATGGGAATCACCATGGCCATTCGCATAGGCCTGTGGTTGTGGTGCATACTGTTGATGTGATTGCGGTGGAGGGACCGACGCCAGTGGAGCCGATCGTTCGAGAATCTTGTCGAGCTCACCACGGTCCAGCCAGACCCCGCGACATTCCGGACAATAATCGATTTCAATACCCTGGCGGTCGGTCATGACAAGATTTACAGTGGTACATACGGGACATTTCATAGTTCATTCTCCTTTTCAGGGTTTCCCCTTAGTTCGTTATTTTGAAAAGCGTCTGCTGTCAGCTCTCTGATCAACCGTCATTATCTCCGATCAACTGGTATGGCAGCGCTTTCCGCCCTTTTCTTCTTGATATAGCGGTAAATAAGATAACCTCCACCTGCCAGAAGTATGATCTCAAACATACCGATGCCGCCCCCACCACTCATGCCACCACCTACACCTCCGCCAGCTCCAGCGAAGCTGCTGAATAGCATGCTGCCCAGCATACCCCCCGCGAGACCACCGGCCATACTTCTCATAAAACCGCCACCGGCTGGTTGCTGAAAGGCTCCAGGTGCAGGCGTAGCCTGCTGCCGTGGCGGTGGCTGATATGAAGGTGCGGCTGCTGGCCGCGAATAGCTGCGGGCCCCGCGACTACCGGAAGAACGACTGCCGCCAGCCCTGGCTTCGGCGTGAAATTCTAGAACTGTGATACTTAAAAACAGTACGGCTGCTAAAACGGTAAAGACTTTGGTAAGTTGTCTCTTCATATTGTTGTCTCCTTGGGTAGTAGATTACATGCACAGCTTGCGCTGCCTGGATCTCCACAGGTCAATTGCTTCCCGCATGATTTCAGTAATGCTTTTAGATGTCGTCTTTGTCAGCTTTTCCAGCGTTTTCTTCTCATCATCGTTGATGCGCAGTGAAATAACATTCTGCAACTGCTCAGTTTCTTTTCTCTTTTTTTTGTTTGATTTCGGTTCCCTGATAAATAGATTTCTGGTGTAAGACATCGCTTCCTCCTGTGTGCTGTACCGGACCGTATTTGGCGCGGTTGTTAGGGTTTTAGTCAGTGTGTTCTGGTGGCCAGTGTTTCGAGTCGTGAGATACGTTTCTCCATTGGCGGATGGGTAGAAAAGAGCGACATCAGGCTGCCTCCACCTCCTTCATCATCTCTTCGTCCAGCGCCAAACATGGCGCCCCATTGGAGCATGTTGCCGATCATTGAGATGGCACCGGCAAAGGTGGCAGCAATGGTGGAGATCAGAATATCGCGGTTTTTAACATGAGCCAGTTCATGCGCCATGACCCCTTCCAACTCATCGGGAATGGTGTACACTTTGGGCATGGGGAGCCCGGCACGACCGGCAAGGCGTTCAATCATGCCGTAGAAGGAGGGGTGAATCTCGCGGGTGATTTCCTGAGCGTTGTACATCCTGAGGACGATCTTGTCGGAAAAACCAGTAGGAACCGAAGTTCATAACGGCAGCCATCAGGAAGGCAATGATCATTACCCCCTGACCGCCAACTGCGCTACCCATAGCGACCAGTAGGATGGTAAGCAGGGAAAGGAGAAAGGTGGTTTTAAGTATGGTGTTCATTATTATTACCTCCGACGATTAAGATTTCGCCGGGGTAAAAAAAAAGACCTTTACCCACGGCGTAATACGCTTTGGATAAAAGTCTTGCTTGCGATATATATCGTTCCCGGTCCGAGTCTTACGACTGTGTTGACGGACGTGGGATCAGCCATGTCTCCAGCTGATAGCTACTCCCTTTTATTACATTTTCACTCTACTTCAACGCTGTCCAGCAAGTCAAGTTACATTTTTGTTACAACGAGAGGACCGTCTGCATGAAAAGACATGGCCGCGACTCATTGTTATTCAGGACGTCTTCCTATCCAGACTCCGGTACTGATTCGCTTCGGCAACATGTTGATCGCAAATGTTTATACTGCTGTCAAGATCGGCAATGGTGCGGGCTACCTTGAGGATGCGGGTGTAGGTCCTAGCCGATAAGCTGAGGCGGTTGGTGACCAGTTCCAGTATGCGATTGCCAGAGGCGTCCAGTTCACAGTATTTCTTGATGAAGCGCGGTGTCATCTGGGCGTTACAGTGGATTTTGGTTCCCTTGTCGCGCTCCGATTGCAGCGCACGGGACTGTTCGACCCTCTTGGCAATGGCTGCCAAACTTTCGGCCTCGCCACGGTCGGCGAGGTCGCGGTATTTAACCGCCGGGACTTCGATGTGAATATCAATGCGGTCGAGCAGTGGACCGGAGATGCGCGAACGGTATCGATGAATGGCAACAGGGGTGCAGGTGCAGGGATGAGTCGGGTCGGATAAGTATCAACAGGGACAGAGGTGTGTGTACCTTTCTCTACTTTTCAGACTCAAAACGTCACTCGTTCTCAATTCAAATTCCTCTCGAAAAACAGCAGCTTCCCGGATATCCAGAATTTCCCATCACCGTCGGTGAACACATCCGCAAGAAACGAATGGATCTCGGTCTCCTCCAGAGAGAAGTCGCGGAGATCATCGGCATCACCGAATCCTCTGTCTGGAATTGGGAACATGGCACCGAACCGGAACTGCAATAAAATCAAAGTATTATCAAATTTCTAGGTTATATTCTGTTCGACTGCCCGGATGACACTGTGGGGCGGCTTGCGTGGTACAAGAAAGCGATGGGAATAAACTTTGATCATCTAGGTGAGGCAATGAGGAGAGAACCGGAACAACTATCCGACTGGTTGAGTGGCCGGCATAATCCTTTCAAGAAGAATCGGGAGAAGATTGAGCTGTTTTTGGAGCAGCAGGGGTTTATGAAGCACGGCTGAAAGCTTTACATCCGATAGAAGGCCGGTGCCTTATTTATAGCTACATGCATTCGACGAGAGTATTTCCCGTTCGGTAAATATTTCATTGTACCCAAGCCATCTCTCAGATTATTTCCCGATCAGGAAATATCGCTTGCTTTATGTCATTATTGGAGTAATAATTCCC
>JAFLLC010000125.1 GCA_019162745.1 Deltaproteobacteria bacterium
CAACTCTATAATCACCGGTTAGGTGTGGTATCTAATATTATATACCTGTATCTAATATTGGATGCTTGCGTATAATATTAGATGCAAGCTCGGCATATAATACTAGATGCTTTTGCTCTTTTCGGTTGATCGGCTAGGTATCTAATATTATATGCTGGCATCTATTGTTAGATGCCTTTACTTCCTACTGTTTTTCATTCCAGCATCCGATAGTATATGCTGTTCCAACTCTGTGCCTTTGATCTTTTCGAACATAATGTACCACAGCTTAACGTCGGGATCCCACTCTCCTCCCGCTGCTCGTGCCATCATTCCCAATTTGGTTGCGCCATAGGCAATTTGCACCGGCACGAGCGTCTCGTCCGTTATTTTCTTTGACGATGCCGGTAGTTGTTTCCTTTCTACGATAAGTTCCACTGTTTTTATCCGGGCACGGCTTGTTTCGTCGTAGCGGTAGCGGACGCAGACAAGATCGTTTCCGTATTTTTCGACCAGTGCCTTGGTCCCCTTCTGGCCCGGTTTTAATTTCAGTCGTGTAATCACTCATGACTCCGTAATGCAGGGTTTTTTCGCGTCGCGGCACTATATCATTTACTTTTTGCAGTAAACAATTAAAATTATCGAATTACAAATTAATAGTCTGATTCATGCCGCCTCTTCGTCAGTAATTCCTGTAGTGAGGCGGCAGGCAATTGACATCACTAAAGGCGGAAACGATGATTCTCATTTCTAAAACCTTATATGCTCAATATATCAACTGCTTGAAGAAGAATAACGTCGCCGCTGATCAATGTCAGGTATATGTTAAATGGTTGCGCTATTTCCTCGATTTCTGCGACAAGCATGTGATTACGCCTGATAAATCGGAACGGATACGGTTTTTTACCGAAAAGCTTCGCGAAAAAAGACAGAGTGACAACCAATGCCAGCAGGCAGCCCACGCTATTTCACTATACTTTGAGATGCAGGGTATGGAGAGGCCGCCGGAAAATTCTTTCGATGAACCAAACAGAGAACCGCACCAAATAGCAGAGCGGGAAACAGTACCTCAGGTGTTTGACGAGAAATTTGCTCCATCTGCAGAGTTTACTTCCTTCAAACCGAGACAATCACAATATCTCGTGGCCGGTTATCAGGAAAAATCGAGCTCACCGGAGTGGGATGAGCTCATCGATAAACTGGCTGATGAGATAAAAGTTCGCCATTATTCCCGCAAGACGTTGAAAACCTACGCTCACTGGTCGCGCCAGTTTCAACGTTTTCTGAAAAACAAGTCACCACAGGAGTTGTCGACTGCCGACGTAAAGGAGTATCTGACCTATCTGGCAGTAAAGTGTAAGGTTGCGGCGTCTACCCAGAATCAAGCATTTAACTCGTTGCTGTTTTTGTTTCGCTATGCCTTGAAACGGGAATTCGGAATTCTCAAAGATGTACCACGGGCAAAGAAGTCGCTTTACATTCCGATGGTACTCTCCATGCCGGAGATTGAGGCTATTTTGAAACAGCTCTACTACCCGTACAACCTCTTTGTAAAAGTACTGTTTGGTTGCGGACTGCGGCTTTTTGAGGGTCTGCAAATCAGAGTGAGTGATTTCAACTTTGACGCAGGTAAATTGTTAGTGCATGGTAAGGGAAAAAAGGATCGTATGGTGCCTATTCCGGAGGCGATCACACAGGAATTGAAGGTTCAGATTGAAAAGGTGGCAAGACTGCATGAGCAGGATCTGGCGACTGGGTACGACGGGGTATTTCTGGATGACGAGATTGAAAAAAAATACCCCAAGGCGCCGAAAGAGTTTATGTACCAGTGGGTATTTCCGCAGCAGTCGTTGACCGTAATGGAGGAAACGGGCAAAAGACGCCGTTATCATCTCCACGAATCCCAGCTTCAAGGCGCGCTCTATCATGCCGTCCGCAAGGCGAAAATACCCAAGAAGGTCACCGCCCACACTTTCCGCCACTCTTTTGCTACTCATCTTTTACAAGCCAATTATGATATACGCACCATTCAGACACTGCTTGGTCACTCAAGCTTGAAAACGACGATGATTTATACGCACTGTGTTCCGGTGCGTACGGTAAAGGAAGCAAAAAGCCCGCTGGATTTTGATGCATGAATCTGCTGTCCGGTATCGGATTCGGCCATCGGAGTTTGAAGCCTGGCTGAAGGCGAGGAACTTGCCGTAGTAATTAAAAACTCAAACAAGAGGAACGCGTAATTGAGCCTCGATTACACAACTTTAGACATATTGCGGCAAAACCACCCCGCCTGGCGTCTCCTCCGTTCCGACCATGCGGCACTGATAGCGAGTTTTCTGGAGCGCGTGTTTATTTTGCCGAATCTGCGCACCATAACACAGGCTGATTTGGCCGAAGCGCTGGAAGACGAGCTGTTTGCCCTGCGTGAGCGGCTTGGCCCGACGGTTTTTCCCAAAGCCGCCCTTGATTACCTGAACGACTGGGCGGCTCCCGAGCGTGGCTGGCTGCGCAAATTTTATCGTCACGATTCAGATGAACCCTGCTTTGATCTGACACCCTCTACAGAAAAGGCGATCGCCTGGCTTGGGACGCTGGTAAAGAGAAGCTTTGTTGGTACGGAGTCGCGACTTTTGACCCTGTTCGAGCTGCTTAAACAGATGAGCGAAGGGAGCGAAACCGATCCGCAGGCGCGCATTGCAGAGCTGCATAAGCGGCGTGACGATATTGACGCCGAAATTACCCGCATTCTGGGCGGGGATGTACCATTGCTGGATGGCACGGCCCTGCGTGACCGTTTTCAGCAGTTTATGGCAATGGCGCATGAATTGCTGAGTGATTTTCGCGAGGTGGAACATAATTTTCGCGGCTTGGATAGGCATGTGCGTGAGCGGATTGCTCTCTGGGAAGGAGCCAAAGGGGCGCTCCTGGAAGATATCATGGGTGAACGTGATGCCATTGCCGACTCGGACCAGGGGCGCAGCTTTCGCGCTTTCTGGTATTTTCTGATGTCAAGCAGCCGCCAGGAAGAGCTGACAACCATGCTGCAGCGTGTGTTGGCTCTGCCGCCAATAGTTGAACTCAAGCCCGACGTCCGTACCCGCCGCATCCATTATGACTGGTTGGAAGCCGGTGAGCATACGCAACGTACGGTGGCCCGGCTTTCGCAGCAGTTGCGGCGCTTTCTTGATGATCAGGCCTGGCTGGAAAACCGCCGCATCATGGATATTCTTCACAATATCGAGACCAAGGCGTTGGCACTGCGAAGCAGACCGCCGGAGGGCACCGTCATAACGATTGCAGACACCGCAGCAGCGATAGAATTGCCAATGGAGCGACCGCTCTACACACCCTCAATCAAGCCGTTGATCGCTGATATGCAGCTTCAATCAGGTGACGATGATATGGATGCGACGGCACTCTACTCGCAGATAGTGATAGATAATGCCCGGTTGACGCGGCACATTCGTCATGCTTTGCAGGATCGCAGCCAGATTACCCTGCGTGAACTCTGTGATCTGCAGCCGCTGCAGCATGGTCTGGCCGAATTGGTGGCATATCTGCAACTGGCCAGCGACACCTTCAAGAGCGTGGTGGATGAAGATACGACTGATGTCATTATCTGGCGGGGCAGCGGGATTGATGGGCAGGAACAGGATAAACAGGTGCATTTGCCGAGGGTGATTTTTGTGAGGTAGCCATGCAGGAAGATGAAAATACAACCGTAGCACCGCAGTACGATCTTTCAGCCTTGGTGATTCCGCTGCTCAAAGGGGTGTTGTATCAGGAAAATGATGTTGTACTGTGGGGATGCCTTCTGAATTTGCAGGCCAGGGTGCGCGACTATGTCGGTGTGTTGGGGCTGGAGTTGGTGCTGGACGAAGCGGAGGGATATGCCTTCCTGCGCTCGAAAGTGGAAGAGGAAGATGAGGCGGCACCGAAACTGCCGCGCCTTGTTGCGAGGCGGCCACTTTCATTTCCGGTCAGTCTGCTGCTGGCGCTGCTGCGTAAGAAGCTAGCGGAGTTTGATGCCAGCGGCGGCGACACGCGCCTGATCCTCACCCGCGACGAGATTATTGATCTGGTGCGGGTGTTTCTGCCGGAGAGCAGCAATGAAGCCAGATTGATTGACCAGACAGAAACCCATCTTAACAAGATAGTAGAGCTTGGCTTTTTGCGGCGCCTGAAGCCGCTGGCGGCAACGCAAAATCGACAGACGGCAGCGTTTGAAGTGCGCCGCATCCTCAAGGCTTTTGTTGATGCGCAATGGCTGGCGGATTTTGATGCCCGTCTGGCGGCCTATCAAGGGCCGGTTGGTATAGGTCCGGGAGATGCTGTCGATGAATGATAACGATAGCTTGAGTCTTGATTTTGCCGCTGATGATACGCTTTCCGGTTTTCGCCTGCAGCGCCTGGAACTGCTCAACTGGGGTACTTTTGACAGCCGTGTCTGGACGCTGAATCTTGGTGGTAAAAACTCTCTTCTGACCGGAGACATCGGTTCAGGCAAGTCAACCCTGGTGGATGCGGTGACGACATTGCTGGTTCCGGCGCAACGGGTCGCCTACAACAAGGCTGCCGGCGCCGACAGCAAAGAGCGAACGCTTCGCTCCTACGTGCTCGGGCATTACAAATCAGAGCGCAATGAAGCCAGCGGAAATGCCAAGCCGGTGGCGCTGCGCGACGGCAGCAGCTATTCAGTCATTCTCGGGGTTTTCCATAATGCCGGCTACCTGCAGACCGTGACGCTGGCGCAGGTTTTCTGGATTAAAGATGCTGCCTCCCAACCGGCGCGCCTGTTTGTTGCTGCTGACCGTGACATGTCGATTATGGCTGATTTTTCCAATTTTGGTTCAGATATCGCGGGGCTGCGGAAAAGGTTGCGAGGTGCCGGAACGGAGATTTATGACACATTTCCCCCTTACGGCGCCTGGTTCCGTCGCCGTTTCGGCATCGATAATGAGCAGGCACTGGAACTTTTCCATCAAACCGTATCGCTGAAATCGGTCGGTAATCTGACCGATTTTGTGCGCAGCCATATGCTTGAGCCGTTTGATGTGGCGGCACGCATCACGGCCCTTATCAGCCATTTTGACGACCTGAACCGGGCACACGAGGCGGTGATGAAGGCGAAACGCCAGGTGGGATTGCTGCTCCCTTTGGTTGATGATTGCGAACGGCACGCAATCCTTTTTGCACAGTCAGAGCAGCTTCGCGGCTGTCGTGAGGCACTCAAGCCGTACTTTGCAGTCTTGAAGACAGGCTTGCTGGACAAGCGCATTGCAGTCCTGATGGAGGATTCGGGACGGCACGAAACAGTTATCAAGCGGCTGGGAGAAACGCGTGACGGACAGCGTATTGAACAGGATGAACTGAAGCGCAGTATCGCTGAAAATGGCGGTGATCGCCTGGAGCGACTTGCTGTCCTGATCCGCACAAAAGAGCAGGAACGCCAGGCGCGTCTGCGCAAGGGCCAGCGCTATGCCGAACTGATAGCGGTTGCAGGTGAGGCCGCTGCTGAAGAGGAGACAGGTTTCATTGAGCAGCAGCAACGAGCAGTTGCTTTGACCGATTCGCTTCAGGCACGGGAAGTAGCGTTGCAGAACGAGCTCACTGAACAGGGTGTAAACCTGCGGCAGGGTAAACAGGAATATGATGAACTGAGCAGGGAAATCACCAGCCTGAAAGCCAGAAGAAGCAACATCCCCGCCGAACAGGTGACCATGCGTGCCAGATTATGCAGCGCGCTCGGACTGTCTGAGGAGGCTATGCCTTTTGTTGGTGAATTGCTGCAGCTGCATGAAGACCAGCGCGACTGGCAAGGCGCAACGGAGAGGCTGCTGCGCAACTTCGGTCTGTCGCTGCTGGTTCCTGATGCCCATTACGCTGCGGTGGCTGAATGGGTTGACCGGACGCACCTCAAAGGGCGACTGGTCTATTTCCGGGTGCGCCGTGGTTCTCGCAGCGATCTGCCGGAACTGCAGCCCGATTCATTGGCGCGTAAAGTGGCAATCAAGCCTGATTCTCCCTTTTACGACTGGCTGGAACGTGAGCTGAACCACCGCTTCGATGTGGTCTGCTGCCGGACGCAGGAACAATTCCGCCGGGAAGCCCGTGCTGTGACGGTTGCGGGGCAGATCAAAGGAGCGGGAGAACGTTACGAAAAAGATGACCGCCATCGTCTGGATGATCGTAGTCGTTATGTTTTGGGCTGGAGTAACGCAGAAAAAATTGCTGCGCTCGAAAGCGGGGCGCGCCTGCTGGAAACTCGTCTTGGTAGCCTGGACAGTCTGATCGGCAGGCTGCAGGCGGAGCAAAACAACATCAGGGAAAAACTTTCGGCTCTGTCAAAACTTGGCGAGTATACGGATTTTTGCGAACTTGACTGGCGTGCGTCCGCTCTGGAAGTGGCGCGACTGGAAGAGGAAAAAAGGCTCCTGGAAGCGGCCTCCGATCTCCTGCAAAACCTGACAGCCCGACTTGCGGCCCTCCAACAGTATTTTAAAAAGACAGAAGCGACGCTTGAAGAAAAGAGCCGTGAACTGGGTGCGATTAACGCTAGGCGTGAGGCGGCTGAAAGTTTGCGCGAGCAGACGGCTGCTTTCCTTGCTTCGTCAGAAGAGGCAGGCTCTGCCGCCTGTCTTGATCTCAACGCGCGACTCGACCTCATGCGCAATGAGGCGCTTGGCATCCACCAGCTGACGGTTGAATCGTGCGACAACCGTGAACGCGATCTGCGTGAATGGCTTCAGGCTAAAATAGATAATGAAGCCAGAACGTTAAACAATCTGCGAGACAAGATCATTGATGCTATGCGTGCCTACTGCACAGCTTTTCCACTCGACACACAGGAGGTGGATGTTGCCATTGGAGCTGTTGGGGAATACCGGGCGATGCTTGACAAGCTTAAAGCTGACGATCTGCCCCGTTTTGAATTACGCTTCAAGGAGCTTCTGAACGAAAATACCATCCGCGAGGTGGCCAATTTCCAGTCGCAGCTTAATCGTGAACGGGAAACGATCAAAGATCGGATAGCACGCATCAATGAGTCGCTGGTGCAGATTGACTACAACCCCGGACGCTATATTGCTTTGGAGGCACAACCAACTCCCGATGCCGATATCCGTGATTTCCAGAATGAGTTGCGCGCCTGTACGGAAGGAACGCTGACCGGTTCGGATGACCAGCAGTATTCAGAGGTGAAGTTTTTGCAGGTGAAGCATATCATTGAACGCTTTCGCGGACGCGATGGCTTGTCCGAACTGGATCGACGCTGGACCTTCAAGGTTACCGATGTGCGCAGCTGGTTTGTTTTTGCGGCAAGCGAGCGGTGGCGCGAAGACGGCACGGAACATGAGCATTATTCCGACTCCGGCGGTAAATCCGGGGGGCAAAAGGAGAAACTGGCGTACACAATTCTGGCGGCAAGTCTGGCCTATCAGTTTGGGCTGGAATGGGGTGCGGTGCGTTCCCGTTCATTCCGCTTCGTGGTTATCGACGAAGCCTTTGGGCGCGGTTCTGATGAATCGGCGCAGTACGGTCTGCGCCTGTTTGCCCAACTCAACCTGCAGCTCCTGATTGTCACCCCTCTGCAGAAAATCCACATTATCGAACCGTTTGTTGCCAGCGTCGGTTTCGTCCATAATGAAGATGGGCGTGCCTCCAAGCTGCGCAATCTCTCAATCGAGGAGTACCACGCGGAGAAAGCGAGGGTTTCCGGATGAGCTGGACAACTGCTGCCAACCTGAAAGCACAGTTGCAAAAGTCCTGGGATCGGGGGGAAATCTTAAGCGGATTTGTCAGCGGCGCTGATACTTTTCCAAAACGTCTGCTCTTCAAAGTGCCGACATCGGCGGAGATGAGCCTCCGTTTTGATGAAGTGCGTGTCTGGATCAACGAGATCAGGTCACTATCTCGATACCGAGTGCAGATGCGCGAGTTTAAGCATCGGCTGTTGGGCGTCAATGCAATACCGGGTGAGGTATGGATAGATACTGCCGATGATGCCGTGTCAATTATCGGCAGGCAGCGGGATACAGCTCGTTTTGTTGAACTGGCTGCGATCACCCGCAGCCGGCAGCCGCTGCTGCTGGAATGGCTGGCCAAACGTCCACTGCGGGCGTTGGAGCTGTATGGCGAATGGGATCGTCTGCTTGAAGTTGTATTCTGGATTGTGCAGCATCCGCGCCCTGGAGTCTACCTGCGCCAGGTTGACCTTCCGGGGGTACACAGCAAGTTTATTGAGGCTCATCGCGCGGTGCTGTTGGAATTGTTGGATATTGTACTGCCGCCAGACGCGATTGACGTATCGGTTTCTGGAATTAGTCGTTTCGCCGCTCGGTACGGGTTTCTCGACAAGCCTGTCCGCGTCCGCTTCCGCATGCTTGATCCAAGGCACGCCCTGCTTCCTTGCGGTTTCGCACAGGATATCACACTTGATGCCGGGAGTTTTGCCCGGCTAGCCCCGGGAGTCTCTCGAGTGTTCATTACCGAGAATGAGATTAACTTTTTGGCTTTTCCACAGGTAAATGACAGCATGGTCATTTTTGGTGCAGGATACGGTTTCGAAATGCTGGAGGCAGCAAAATGGCTCTTTCGCTGTAAAATTCACTATTGGGGAGATATTGACACTCACGGCTTTGCTATCCTTGACCAGCTCCGCAACCGCTTCAGCCATGTAGAGTCATTCCTGATGGATCGCTCCACTTTGATTGCATTTGAATCCCAATGGGGTACGGAAGAGAAGCAGACAGTGAGTAACCTGTCTCGGCTTAACCGTGAGGAAAATCTGCTATACGATGATTTGCGGGATAATCGTATCCGAAAAAATCTGCGCCTTGAGCAGGAAATGATCGGTTTCAGCCGGGTGGAATCGGCGGTATCCTGTCTCACTGCTGTTACATGCCGTTTAGGTTGAAGGTACTTCACGGGAGGATCTTATGAGTAAAAAAATCGGTATCCTTACCGGCGGCGGTGACTGTCCCGGGCTGAACGCCGTTATTCGCGGCGTGGTCAAGAGCGCCATCATCCGTCACGGCTGGGAGGTAATCGGCATCGAAGATGGTTTCGACGGACTGCTGGATCTCGGTAAATGCCGGCCGCTGACCCTCGATAGTGTCCGTGGGATCCTGCCGCGTGGAGGGACCATTCTCGGTACCACCAATCGCGGTAATCCATTTTCATGTCCCATAGAGCAGGATGGTAAAATAGTATCTGTAGACCTGTCCGACAGGGTTGTCGAAAATGTCCGCACGCTGGGTCTCGATGCCCTGATTACGGTTGGCGGGGAGGGGTCGCTCAAGATCGCCCTGGAGCTGATGAAAAAGGGTGTGCCGATGGTGGGAGTGCCTAAGACCATCGACAACGATCTGCTCGGGACTGACGTCACTTTCGGTTATAATACCGCCCTGGAAACTGCCACCGATGCGCTGGATAAACTGCATACCACAGCCGAGAGCCACCACCGGGTCATGATCCTGGAGGTGATGGGCCGCTATGCCGGCTGGATCGCTCTGGAATCGGGCATCGCCGGCGGCGCTGATGTTATCCTGATTCCCGAGATTCCTTTCGACCACGCACGTATCTGTGCCGCAATCAAGAAACGTTCCGACCGTGGCAGTCGTTTCAGTATTATTGTGACAGCCGAGGGAGCCTTCCCCGCCGGCGGCGACCGGATAGTGGCCAGGGCGGCTGATGAGAGGAATGCTATTGAGCGTCTGGGGGGTATCGGCCAGTACGTGGCAAAGCAGATCGAGCTCTGCCTGGACATGGACGTGCGTGTTACCGTGCTTGGCCATCTGCAGCGCGGCGGCTCACCTACCACCTTTGACCGCGCCTTGGGAAGCCGTTTCGGCACCAAGGCGGTGGCAATGGTTGCAGCCGGCGAGTTCGGCCGGATGGCCAGTCTGCATGGCAGGAATATAAGTTCGGTAACCATAGAGGACGCCGTCCGCGATTTGAATCTGGTTGATCCTGACGGGGAGATCGTTCAGGCCGCCGAAGATCTCGGTATCATGTTGGGGCGCTGAAGCGCAATTCAGCTTGTCAAGCACCTATCTGATATGCTAGTTTTACAAAATTTTCAATGTCCCAGTACACATTCATTCGGAGGTTTACTTTGAACCAGTTTTACAAGAATCTCTCACTCTGGCTGGTCATCAGCTTGATGATGATCCTGCTTTTCAACATGTTCAACAAGCCGCGGACGACCGCCGAAAAGCTTAACTTCAGCGATTTTATGACCCAGATCGAAGCGGGAAAAATTACCGCTGTTGTTATTCAGGGCAACGATATTACCGGTAAGTTTGAAGGGAAGGACGGCAAGGATTTTCACACGTATAAACCTTATTCCGATGCTGACCTGACCAAAAAACTGCTGGAAAAGAAGGTTACGATAAATGCCAAACCGGAAGAGGAAAAGTTTTCCTGGTTTTCGATATTTATCTCCTGGTTTCCGCTGATTCTGCTGGTCGGCGTCTGGATTTTCTTCATGCGGCAGATGCAGATGGGGGGCGGTAAGGCGATGTCTTTCGGCAAGAGCCGCGCCAAGCTGTTGACCGAATCGCAGGGGAAGATTACCTTTGAAGACGTCGCTGGTATTGAAGAAGCCAAGGAAGAGCTGGAAGAGATCATCGCCTTTCTGAAAGAACCTAAAAAGTTCACCGCACTAGGTGGAAAAATCCCCAAAGGAGTGCTGCTGGTAGGTCCTCCTGGTACCGGTAAAACATTGTTGGCACGCGCTGTTGCCGGTGAAGCGGGTGTCCCGTTCTTCTCGATATCCGGTTCTGATTTTGTCGAAATGTTTGTCGGTGTCGGCGCCAGCCGTGTGCGAGACCTGTTTTTGCAGGGTAAAAAGAGCGCTCCATGCATTATTTTTATAGATGAGATCGATGCGGTCGGTCGGCATCGTGGCGCCGGTATGGGTGGCGGACATGATGAACGGGAGCAGACCCTCAACCAGCTGCTGGTAGAGATGGATGGTTTTGAATCAAATGAAGGCGTCATACTGATTGCCGCCACCAACCGTCCTGATGTTCTTGACCCGGCACTGCTCCGTCCCGGTCGTTTCGATCGTCAGGTCGTTGTCCCAAGGCCGGACGTCAAGGGTCGTGAAATGATCCTGAAAGTACATTCCAAAAAGGTGCCGCTCTCCCCTGAAGTCGATCTGGCGGTCATTGCCCGCGGTACTCCCGGTTTCTCCGGTGCCGACCTGGCCAATCTTGTTAACGAAGCGGCACTGCTGGCAGCACGTTTGAACAAGACAGTTGCTGAGCCGAGTGATTTCGATAGCGCCAAAGACAAGGTTTTAATGGGAGCTGAGAGACGCAGTATGGTCATCTCTGACGAAGAGAAAAAGAGTACCGCCTACCATGAGTCCGGCCACACACTGGTCGCCAAGATGGTTCCCGGCACCGATCCGATTCACAAGGTTTCCATCATTCCGCGCGGCCGGGCTCTGGGCGTCACCATGCAGCTGCCGATCGAAGATAAACACAGCTATTCCCGCGAATCGCTGCTGGGACGCATTGCTGTCCTGATGGGCGGCCGGGCGGCGGAAGAGCTGATTTTCAATACCTTTACGACCGGTGCTGGTAACGACATCGAGCGCGCTACCGATATGGCGCGCAAGATGGTCTGTGAATGGGGAATGAGTGATAAAATGGGGCCGCTCTCTTTCGGCAAGAAGGATGAATCCATCTTTCTTGGTCGTGAGATGGCGATGCACAAGAACTTCAGCGAGAAGACCGCCGAACATATTGATGATGAGATAAAAAGAATTGTTGACGAATCTTACGAACGTGCACTGGCGATTCTGCGCGAAAACCTGCAAAATCTTCATAACCTGTCGGAAATTCTGGTAGAGAAGGAAAACCTGACCGGCGACCAGGTTGATGAAATTATCGCAACTGGCAATCTGATCTCTGTAGAATCAGCTCAACCTGCTTCCGCTGCATCCTCTGCACCAGTTGAACCCGCTGACCCGGCAGCGGCTCGCACCGATATAGAAGCATAGGCTTATGCCCCGCTTTTTACCGCGATTGCTGGAATTGTCGACTCCCGAGCATGCGGCGCATGAATTGAGGCGTATCGGGGTTGACAGCTGCGGCATCGTAGAAATGGTACCCAAGATGCGGACACTCTGTATTGAACTGTCGCAGTTGGAGTGCCGACAGGCAAATATCCTTAAGCAGGAGATGCTCTCTGTGGGTGGAGATGCTGCTGTTGCCCGGGGTACGGTCTCCTGCAGCATTGGCACGACTGATTGTGTGTTGATAGGCACAGTCAAACAGCTTAGCCGGCTCTGCCGGAAGCTCAAGGCACAACCGTTCTCATTACCGAAGTTGGCAGATGAACTGGAGAGTCTGCTCGCACGAGTCGTACCTGCCCCGGCGGTATGGATGACGTCACGCCGCTCTTTATCTCTGCAGCGCCCGTTGATTATGGGGATACTCAATATGACACCGGACTCTTTTTCTGATGGGGGGCTCTGTTTTGACCCTGACCGGGCGTTTGAAAAAGCCCTGCAGATGGAAGCGGAAGGTGCTGATATCATCGATATCGGCGGTGAAAGTACCAGACCCGGTGCGGCGCCGGTATCGCCAGACGAGGAGATCGCTCGCATCATTACAGTTATCGAGCGGCTTGCCGCCACAGTTGAATGTGCAATCTCGGTTGATACCTGGAAAAGTGGAGTTGCCGGCAGAGCTGTTTCGGCAGGTGCGGAAATTATCAACGACATCAGCGGTTTCAATTTTGATCCGCAGATGCCTGCAGTGGCCGCAGCAAGCGGAGCCGGTGTTGTGCTGATGCACACCAGAGGCACGCCGGAAAAAATGCAGCAGGATACTTCCTATCCTGACATGATGGGTGAAATAATAGCCGGTCTTGGCGCCTCACTTGTTCTGGCCCAGGAAGCCGGAGTTTCCGACGATCGCATTGCAATCGATCCCGGCATCGGTTTCGGCAAGGGTACCGCAGGCAACCTGGAAATTTTGCGTCGCCTGGGTGAGTTATCCGGTTTCGGTCTGCCTATCCTGACCGGGCCGTCCCGCAAGTCATTCATAGGCAAGGTCTTGGGACGGGAGCAGATGGGTGACCGCCTTTTCGGTACTGCTGCTGCCATAGCTCTTTCAGTGTCTCATGGCGCATCCATCCTGCGAGTGCATGATGTCCGGGCAATGCGTGACGTTGCTGATATGGCGCATGCCGTTGTGCATAGCTAAAATGCTGCCGAGCGCCGATTTCAAAGGGAAAGTATGGCTTCAGTTTTCAACAGCGTCACCCTGACTGGTCTACTCGACAAGCTTCTCGTTGCCGCCCTTGTTTACTGTTGCACGCTGATCCTCAGAAAAGAGGCGGCTCTTCGCTTTCTTGCAATTCTGGTCGCTCTTTTTGCGGCAGAGTTCGGGGCAAAAGAACTTGGCCTCACCTCAACCGCCTCCTTATTGCATCTGCTGCTTTCCTCTGCGCCGGTCATTTTGGTTATCATTTTCCTGAGTGATATTAAACGCGCCCTTTTTTCATCCTGGAAACGCCAGAAGTCAGGTGATAGTGACAACCCTGACCTGACTAAGACCGTTGATGAACTTTCAAAAGGTCTTAGCGAACTGGCCGAAAGAAGAATTGGCGCCCTGATCGTTCTCATCCGCCAGAACTCCATAGATCATCTGGTTCAGATCGGTACCGAGATAGATGCCAAAGTGACAAGCGAACTTCTTAACTCTATCTTCCTCCCCTATTCACCGATACATGATGGTGCGGTTATTATCCAGAGAGACAAGATAATCTCTGCCGGCTGCATCCTTCCGCTTTCCCAAAATCCGGATATTTCAAAAAGCTTCGGCACCCGTCACCGCGCTGCGCTCGGAATATCCGAGCAGACTGACGTTCTCGTGCTCGTCGTCTCGGAGGAGACCGGAAAGATATCAATCGTTCATGAGGGGAAGATTACCTACGATGCCGATCCTGCGGAGATTCGCCGGCTTTCCCGTAAGGCGATTGAAGGACGGCGCGTACCGAAGGTGACCGCCGCGCCGGAACAGTAATTTTATTTTAGGAGATTTGCGACAATGAAAAAATTATTCGGAACTGACGGTGTTCGCGGCGTTGCCAATGTTTATCCCATGACGACCGAAATGGCGATGCAGCTGGGACGGGCTGCGGCCTATGTTTTCAGGGATGGAAGCAAACGCCGTCACCGTATCGTGATCGGTAAAGACACCCGTCTCTCCGGTTATATGCTGGAAAACGCACTGGTAGCCGGCATCTGCTCTATGGGAGTCGATGTGCTGCAGGTCGGGCCGCTGCCGACCCCCGGTATCGCCAACATTACTTCATCAATGCGTGCCGATGCCGGAGTTGTCATCTCCGCCTCGCACAATGCTTTTCAGGACAACGGCATCAAATTTTTCTCGGGAGACGGCTTTAAGCTGCCGGACGAGGTTGAGCTCAAGATAGAAAATCTGATAGCGTCGAAAAAGATTGATGCTCTGCGGCCCACTGCTACCGAGGTTGGCAAGGCATACCGCATCGAAGATGCGGCAGGGCGCTATATTGTTTTCCTTAAAAACACTTTTCCTCAGGAGATGGATCTTTCCGGGCTGAAGATAGTTCTCGATTGTGCCAACGGTGCGGCTTACAAGGTCGCTCCGGCAGTTTTTGAAGAGCTGGGGGCCGAGGTTATTTCTTTGGGGGTCAAGCCGAACGGCATCAATATCAATGCCGGTTGCGGCTCGCTGCATCCCGAGGTTATCAGTGAAGCGGTCAAGCAGCATCGTGCCGATATCGGCATCGCCCTTGACGGTGACGCAGATCGGGTGATCGTATGTGATGAGTTCGGCAATGAGGTCGATGGTGACCACATCATGGCGATCTGCGCCACAGATATGCTGAAACGCAAGCTGCTGCAAAAGAAAACACTGGTTGCAACCGTGATGAGTAATATGGGGCTTGATATCGCCCTGCGTAAAGCAGGTGGTAAAATCATCAAGACCGATGTAGGTGATCGTTACGTGGTCGAGGCGATGCGTAAAGGGGGGTATAATCTGGGGGGGGAACAATCCGGCCATATGATTTTCCTTGATTACAGCACCACCGGTGACGGAGTTCTTTCGGCCTTACAGCTTCTTGCCGTTATGCGTCGGGAGGAAAAAACGCTCTCTGAACTGGCTGAGATCATGATTCCACTACCACAGGTACTCTGTAATACGCGCGTGCGGGAAAAAGTGGACATATTATCCATCAGCGATGTCGCCGCCAGGATCAAAGATGTCGAGGGTAAGCTCGGCAATGAAGGGCGTGTGCTGATCCGTTACTCCGGCACAGAACCGCTGCTCAGGGTCATGATCGAAGGGCAGGACAAATACGAGATCACGACCTGGGCCAATGAGATCTGTGATCTGGTGAAGAAAAATATTGGAGAGAAGTGATGGCAAAACTGGGACTTAACATTGATCATATCGCCACCGTCCGTCAGGCGCGTTGCGGTGTTGAGCCTGATCCGGTGACAGCCGCCGCGATAGGCGAGATGGCCGGCGCCGAAGGGATAACCATCCATCTGCGTGAGGACCGGCGCCATATTCAGGACCGCGACCTGGATATTTTGCGGCGCACAGTAAAGAGCAAGCTCAATCTTGAGATGGCTGCCACCCAGGAAATGGTGCGGATAGCTCTCGCTGTCAAGCCTGAACAGGTGACGCTGGTGCCGGAAAAGCGGCAGGAGTTGACCACCGAAGGTGGGCTGGATGTTATCGTCAATATCAAGCAGATCACTGATACGATAAAGCGTCTGAAAGATGGCGGTATAGTTGTAAGCCTGTTTGTTGATCCCAACCAGGAGCAGATCAAGGCGGCTAAAAAAACCGGCACAGATTATATTGAGATCCACACCGGCGCATATGCTGGTGCAGTCAAGTGGGACGAGCAGCAGCGTGAACTTGAGAACATCGATACGGCTATCAAGCTGGCACGCAAGGTGGGAATGGGGGTAAATGCCGGACATGGCTTGAATTATACTAATATTAAGGCGGTTACCGCTTTAGGCGGCATTGAGGAGTACAATATCGGTCACTCTATAATTGCTCGCGCCATGCTGGTCGGATTGGATCGGGCGGTTCGCGACATGGTAGAGCTGCTTAAGTACGCATGATCTTCGGAATCGGCACTGACATTGTTGCAACTGAGCGTTTTCAGCGTTTTATGGATGGCGGTAATTCAGCGATCCTTGATCGCCTCTTTACCGAGGCTGAGCGTTCTCGCTGTGCGAACAGAAAAGATGGAGCTTCCTGTCTGGCAGCACGCTTTGCTGCGAAAGAAGCATTTTTGAAGGCACTCGGAACCGGTTTGCGTGACGGCATTTCATGGCTGGAGATGGAAGTGTCGAACAACGCTTTGGGAAAGCCGGAACTGGCTCTTTCCGGAAAAGCGGCAGAGCAGTTTATGGCCAAAGAGCTGACCAGCATATATCTGTCGCTATCTCACGATGGTGGCAGTGCTATTGCGATGGTTGTATTGGAGTCAAGATGAAGGTTATTACTATCCATACTATGCGGGAGACCGAAAATCAGGCCATCAAAGAGTATGGTATTTCCGGTCTTCAGTTGATGGAACGTGCCGGACAGAGCTGTGTTGAAGTGATCAGTTCCGAATTCGGCTTGACCGGGCGCGCTGTGATAATAGCCGGCAGAGGCAACAACGGAGGAGATGGTTATGTTACTGCGCGTCTGCTGAGTCAAAAGGGGTGGAATGTCAAGGTTGTCATTCTGGCTGACCGTGAGCAGATCAGCGGGGATGCGGCGGTGAACCTGGAAAGGCTCCCAGGTGCAGTCGTCAGTTATTGTACTCATGAGGGCCAATTGTCCGCCCTTCATATGCAAGAGATCTTTCAGGCTGACGTGATTGTTGACGCTCTGCTCGGTACCGGGTTGAGCAGTAATGTCAGCGGCGTTTATCTTGAAGCGGTTGATCTAATAAATGCATCCGGCCGCCCTGTCGTTTCAATTGATATTCCCTCCGGCGTTCACGGCACTAACGGACGGGTGCTGGGAGATGCCGTCAGGGCATATATGACTGTTACGTTTGCTTTTGCCAAACTTGGGCATGTCCTTTACCCCGGAGCGGAGCATGCCGGGCGGCTGGTTGTGGCCGATATCGGGATTCCGCCGGAGTTGATGGAGTCTGCGGCAGGTTACGAATTTCTTGACGAGACGGCGGTGCGCCCCATGCTGCACCAAAGAGGGCGTCAAGCCCACAAAGGGACTTTCGGCCATTGCCTGATCATTGCCGGCTCCAGCGGAAAATCAGGAGCTGCAGCCCTTTTAGCCAACAGTGCTGTGAGATCCGGTTCCGGAATGGTCACCCTGGCTGCGGCAGAAAAGATCCACAATATTCTTGAAATAAAAACAACCGAGGCGATGACGGTTTCCCTTCCTTTTTCCGGCAACGGCTATCTGACTAACGACGCCTTCCCGGCAATTGAAAAGCTGCTCTCCGGCAAGGATGCGGTTGCGATCGGCCCCGGTCTTGGCCGTAGTCCGGAAACGTACGCTCTGGTACAGCATCTGGTTGAGACAATTACATTGCCGCTGGTGATCGATGCTGACGGCCTGAATGCCCTGGCAGAAGACATAGCAGTTTTAAAGCGGAAAAAATCCGGGCAGGTCATTCTCACTCCGCATCCGGGGGAAATGTCACGCCTTATGGGCTCATCAATTCCGGATGTGGAGGCGATCCGTATTTCAGTCGCTCAGGAATTTGCCACTAAATATGGTGTCTTTCTCATCCTCAAGGGGGCACGCACAATCATCGCTTCTCCTGCCGGAACTGCGGCTATCAACGGCAGCGGCAATCCAGGTATGGCTACCGGCGGCATGGGAGATGTGCTGACCGGCATCATTGTTTCACTGCTTGGTCAAGGTTATAACGCATGGGACGCGTGCCGTCTGGGGGTGTTCCTTCACGGTCTTGCAGCAGACATGGTTGTAGAGGAGAAGGGTGAGATCGGCATAAATGCCTCTGATGTCCTTGAAAAAATGCCGTACGCTTATACCAGATTATTAAGTAACATCATGCTGCCGGACTTGAAGAAGTTCAGTGAGCTTTAGTTAAAGGAGAATTTTATGCTGACAGTAGCAGATATTATGACCAGAGATGTCGTCTCAATAAAAGGAAGCACCACCGTGCGTGAAATGGCGGCTATTTTTGGCGAAAAAAGTTTTGGGACGCTCCCGATAGTAAATGACGCCGGGGATCTGACCGGAATAGTCACGGCATCAGACCTGGTAGAACAGGACCGCCCTCTGCATATGCCGACGGTTATATCTCTTTTTGACTGGGTCATACCGCTGGAGGGAGAAAGTGCCCTGCAGCGGGAGCTGAACAAGATTACCGCACAAACTGCTTCAGAACTGGCATCAGGAGACTTGGTTGCCGTCACGCCTTCCGATCCTGTCAGCACCGTTGCTGAAATCATGAGCAGCAAGAAATTACATGCACTTCCTGTTGTGGATGGTAAAAAACTGGTTGGTATGGTATCGCGGATTGATATCATCCGCTCAATGAACCGGTAGTGTCCCTGCTGCAGATTACAACCTGCTCGCCTGCCGAAACGGAAAAGCTGGGGTTCTGCATCGGTTCGCTGCTCCAGCCCGGTTCTTTTCTGGCCCTGCGAGGCGGTCTCGGCGGCGGAAAAACATGTCTGACGCGGGGGGTAGTGGCTGCGGTGGCCCCGGAGAGCAGCAGTCTGGTGGCCAGTCCGACGTACGCTATCATGAATTGCTATCCTGGCAGCACCCCGGTATATCACTTCGATTTCTACCGCCTGACGTGTGATGACGATATTGTTGAGCTCGGATTTGAAGAGTTTTTTTATGGTGATGGCATCTGTATTGTCGAATGGTCTGAGCGCCTGGCAGAACTGATGCCGCCGGATGTTCTGACACTGCTGTTTGAATACACCGGGGGTGACCGGCGCCTGATTTCCATAACCAGCTCCGGACAACAATCAGACGATATCCTTGTACAGCTCGCAGAGGGGCTGCAAATACAAAAAAAAATTGACCCGAAAGCTGGTTATCTGTTATAGAGCAAGCCTGCCGGTTCATCTTTTAACCATTCCCCATCAAGGAGAGCAGTATGGCACTAGTGGTACAGAAATATGGTGGCACCTCGGTCGGTTCAACCGATCGCATCAAAAACGTTGCCAAGCGCATCATAAAAACCTATGACGCCGGAAACGATGTGATTGTCGTTGTTTCCGCCATGTCGGGTGAAACCAACAAACTGGTAGCGCTTGCCAATGAAATGTGTGAAATTCCGGACGGCCGCGAATATGACGTACTGGTCGCAACTGGTGAACAGGTTACAATCGGGCTTCTCTCAATGTATCTCAAATCGCAGGGATACAAGGCCAAATCGTATCAGGGGTGGCAGGTTCCGATAAATACCGATTCGACCGCTACAAAAGCCCGGATTGAGACCATTGGCGACAAAAACATCCGTGCCGATCTCAAAGAGGGCACTATAATTGTCCTGGCCGGTTTTCAGGGCGTTGATGCCGCCGGCAATGTAACCACACTGGGTCGTGGCGGTTCCGACACTTCGGCTGTTGCGATAGCTGCTGCGCTCAAAGCGGATGTCTGTGAGATTTACACCGACGTTGACGGTGTATACACCACCGATCCGAACGTCTGTAAAGAGGCGCGCAAGATCGAAAAAATATCGTATGACGAGATGCTGGAACTGGCCAGTCTGGGAGCGAAGGTACTCCAGATCCGATCGGTTGAGTTCGCTAAAAAATATAACGTGGACGTGCATGTCCGCTCAAGTCTTAATGAAAACACCGGTACGATGGTTACCAGGGAGGATAAAGATATGGAAGGAATACTCGTTTCAGGTGTTGCATACGATAAGAATGAGGCCAAGATTGCCGTTAAGGGAGTACCTGACAGGCCAGGTATTGCCGCTAAAATTCTTACTCCTCTGTCTGATGCCGCCATCTCGGTAGATATGATTGTGCAAAATGTCGGCGACAACGGTTTGACCGATTTTACCTTCACTGTTACCAAGGCTGATCTGAAACAGGCCCTGTTGATCACAAACGAAGTTGCCAAAGAAATTCAGGCAAAAGAGGTCGTTTCTGACGAAAATATCAGCAAAATATCGATCGTAGGGCTTGGAATGAGGAGCCATGCCGGTGTTGCGACACAAATGTTCAGCGCGCTCTCACAGAATGGCATCAATATCCAGATGATTTCTACATCGGAAATAAAAATATCAGTTGTTATTGATGAAAAATATACCGAACTGGCCGTGCGTGTCATGCACGAAAGCTTTGGTCTTGCCGGCTGAATAGAATTGGTATTACAAGATTGCAGTACTTAGAGGAGAACACATAATGTTATCCTCTTTTTTTGGATAATGCCGAATTGTCAGCTGCAGTGTGCTTTCTTTTTACGCGTGCGCAAGGCCATAAAAAAGTCACTAAGTAACTTGGAACACTCGCTCTCAAGAACACGTGGCAATAGTTCGATTCGGTGATTGAGGCGGGAGTCGCTGGAGAGGTCATAAAGTGAGCCGGCCGCTCCCCCCTTCGGGTCATAACAGCCGAAGACTACGGTTGGGATACGGGCCAGGATGATCGCCCCCATGCACATGGTGCAAGGTTCCAACGTCACATACAGGACCGTATCAAGGAGCCGCCAGGAACCAAGTTTCCGGGCGGTTTTTCTAATGGCAATCAGTTCTGCGTGCCCCACCGGATCCTGACTGGTTTCACGTAGATTATGACCTCGGGCGATAATCTTATTGTCACGCACGATAACACAGCCGATCGGTACTTCATCTTTGGCCTGTGCCTTTGCCGCTTCGGCAATCGCTTTCCGCATCCAATATTCATGGTTTTGCCGTGCGGACGGCTTTAGAGTGGGTATTTGTAAAGAAATAAGTAATGCCCCTTTGCAGAAGAGTGGCAGTTTTAGTGCAGCAGTGAAGCAGCTTGAAATAAGCATCACTCGGTAGCCTCTTGTCAAGTCTGAATATGATCGAAGCTGGTCGGTAGTTTCCCACATTTCCCTTTTCCCCTTTACTTTCCAGCTATCTTTATTTATTCTTCACAGTCCTAATTTTTAGAGTACGAAGGAATTCATGGAAATCAGCAGAATCCGCAACTTCTCCATCATTGCTCACATCGACCACGGCAAATCCACGCTGGCTGACCGCCTTCTTGAGTATACCGGTGCCGTTTCCGACCGTGATAAGCAGAACCAGTTCCTTGATAAAATGGATCTGGAGCGGGAGCGGGGCATTACCATCAAGGCCCAGACCGTACGGCTTAATTACCGCTCCGATGCCGGCGTCGACTATGTTCTCAATCTTATTGATACCCCCGGTCATGTAGACTTTACCTATGAGGTGTCACGCTCTCTGGCCGCCTGTGAAGGGGGGTTACTGGTGGTTGACGCTTCTCAGGGGGTTGAGGCTCAGACACTGGCTAACGTCTATCTCGCCCTGGATATAAATCTGGAGGTTTTTCCGGTATTAAACAAGATTGATCTGCCGGCTGCCGACCCCGAACGGGTCAAACAGGAAATCGAGGACATCATCGGTATTGATGCTCATGATGCTGTTCTGGCCAGTGCCAAAGCGGGGATCGGTACGCACGAGATCCTTGAACAGATTATCAAAAAAATTCCGCCCCCGGTCGGAAACCCGGAAGCTCCGCTCAAGGCACTGCTGTTTGACTCCTGGTATGATCAGTATCAGGGGGTCATCATCCTGGTGCGCCTCTTTGACGGAACACTTAAGAAGGGCGATAAGATCCAGCTGATGTCTACTAATTGCGCTTTTGAAGCACTCAAGGTCGGTGTCTTTTCGCCAACGATGGTTGAGGTTCCGGAACTGGCGGCGGGCGACGTCGGTTTCATTATCGCCGGTATCAAGGACGTTGCGGATGCCAAGGTAGGTGATACGGTAACCCTGCTGCATCGGCAGTGTGAGATCCCGCTGGATGGTTTTAAAGAGGTCACGCCGATGGTGTTCTCCGGTTTGTACCCGATCGATACCGTTCAGTACGAGCAGTTACGGGACGCACTGGCTAAGCTTAAATTGAACGATTCATCATTCTCTTTCGATCCTGAGACGTCACTGGCGCTCGGTTTCGGTTTTCGCTGCGGTTTCCTCGGCCTGCTGCATATGGAGATTATTCAGGAGCGCCTGGAGCGGGAGTTTGGGCTCGACCTGATTACTACCGCTCCGACGGTTGTCTATCGGGTGCATAAAATGAACGGCGAAGTATACTCCATTCAGAGCGCAAATCAGATGCCGGAATTGCAAAGTATGGAGTATCTGGAAGAGCCTTTTATTCTGGCCCATATCCACGTACCGAATGAATTTGTCGGTGGCGTGCTGGCTCTTTGTGAGGACAAACGCGGTGTGCAGCGCGAGATCAAGTATCTGACTCCGACGCGCGTTATGATTATTTATGAACTGCCGTTGAACGAAATTGTTCTGGACTTCTACGACCGTCTCAAATCAATCACCAAAGGGTACGCCTCGCTTGATTATGAACATCTGGAGTACCGGCGGAGTGATCTGGTGCGTATGAATGTCATGATCAACGGAGAGGTAGTTGATGCCCTGTCACTGATTCTGCACCGTGAAAAAGCATATTTCCGTGGTCGTGATCTGGTTTCCAAGATGAAAGAGCTGATTTCACGGCAGATGTTTGAAGTGGCCATTCAGGCGGCTATCGGCAACAAGATTATTGCCCGCGAGACTGTCAAGGCGATGCGCAAGGATGTTCTGGCTAAATGTTACGGCGGGGATATTACCCGTAAGCGGAAGTTGTTGGAGAAACAGAAAGAGGGCAAGAAACGGATGAAAAATGTCGGTAACGTTGAATTACCGCAGGAAGCGTTTTTGGCAATTCTGAAGGTTGACTGACAGACTAACTTTATAAAGGAATCCCCGCATGGAAGAGCAGCAGAAAACAATACAAGCAGAAATTTCTACTTTACAGCAGGAACCGCTCAAAAAGAAGGGGTTGATCCGAGAGTACGCCGAGTCGATTGCAATAGCTGTGCTGCTGGCTCTGGTTATCCGAAGCTATCTGGTGCAGGCTTTTAAAATTCCGTCCGGTTCGATGGAGGACACGCTGGCGATCGGTGATCATCTGCTGGTCAGCAAGTTTATGTATGGCACTAAAATCCCTTTTGTCGACAAAAGGGTCCTGATAATTCGTGACCCGCGTCAGGGGGATGTAATAGTTTTTGAGTACCCGGAAGACCCCAGTAAAGATTTTATCAAGCGTGTTGTCGGTGTTCCGGGTGATGTCGTAGAAGGGAAGGAAAAGAAGGTCTACGTCAATGGTAAGCAGTATATAAATCCGCATGAAGTTCATAAGGAAAAGGATATTATCCCGAAAGAAATGAATCCGCGCGATACGTTCGGCCCGGTGACAGTGCCGGCCGACTCGTACTTCGTGATGGGTGATAATCGTGACCGTTCCTACGACAGTCGCTTCTGGAACTTTGTACGGCGCGATCAGATCAAGGGATTGGCATTTATAAAATACTGGTCTTGGGACCGTGAAAAGCATATGCCTCGTTTTGGTAATATTGGACGATTAATAAACTGATAATTTTAACTTAAATAAAGCGGAGGTTAACATGGATTATCTTGGAAATTGGAAGCGAACACATTACTGCGGCGATCTGAAGGCTGCCGACATCGGCAGTGAAGTGACACTGATGGGGTGGGCATTGCGTCGCCGTGACCATGGCGGGCTTATTTTTATCGATCTGCGCGACCGTGAGGGGATAGCCCAGATCGTATTTGATCCGGAAGTTAACCTGTCCGGGCATGCCGTTGCCGAATCGGTGCGCAGCGAATTTGTGCTGGCGGTCAGGGGTACGGTTATCCCGCGCCCGGAAGGCACTGTCAATCCGAACATGAAGACCGGTGAGGTTGAGATTCAGGTGCTGGAGTGCAAACTGCTTAATCGTTCAAAACCGCTGCCGTTCATGCTCGACGAACATAGTGAAATCAATGAAAATATCCGTCTGAAGTACCGCTATCTTGATCTTCGTCGCCCCCAACTGCAGTATAACCTGATCCTGCGTTCGAAGGTTGCCCAGTTGACCCGTTCATACCTTACCGATAATGGTTTTATCGAACTCGAAACCCCGTTTCTTACCAAATCAACACCGGAAGGAGCGCGTGACTTCCTGGTGCCTTCACGTATCAATCAGGGTCAGTTTTATGCGCTGCCGCAGTCTCCCCAGATATTTAAACAGATCCTGATGATTTCCGGATTTGACAAATATTTCCAGGTAGTGCGCTGTTTCCGTGATGAAGATCTGCGCGCCGATCGCCAGCCGGAGTTCACTCAGATTGACTGCGAGATGTCCTTTATTGACCAGGAAGATATCATCACGGTCATGGAGGGGCTGATCGCCCGTATTTTCACTGAAGCAAAAGGCGTTACGGTTCAGCTGCCGGTTGAGCGCCTTACCTATGCCGAGGCGATTCGTCGTTTTGGTGTTGATAATCCTGACCTCCGCTTCGGCATGGAACTCTGCGATCTGACAGATATTGTCAAAGCCTCTGGATTCAAGGTTTTTGCTGATGTCGCCTCCAAGGGGGGGATCATCAAAGGTATCAATGCCAAGGGATGTGCAAAGTTCTCCCGCAAGGATATCGACGAGCTGACTGAATTCGTCAAGATATACGGCGCAAAGGGATTGGCCTATGTCAAGATCGAGAATGGCGAATGGCATTCTCCGATTGCCAAGTTCTTCACAGTGGAGGACATTGCCGCTATGAACAGCTCCTTTGGTGCCGAAGAGGGGGATCTGCTTTTCTTCGTGGCTGATAAGCCCAAGGTTGTTAACGATTCACTTGGCAGATTGCGTAACCACTTGGCTAACCTGCTCAAGTTGACCAGCAAGGATGTTTACCGCTTTGTATGGATAACCGAATTTCCGCTGCTGGAGTGGGATGAAGATGACAAACGGTGGTCTGCGGTGCACCATCCTTTCACCGCACCGATGGACGAGGATCTGGACTTTGTTGAATCGGATCCGGGGCGCTGTCGTGCCAAGGCATATGACCTGGTGCTGAACGGCAGCGAGATCGGTGGCGGGTCAATAAGAATTCATCAGGAGCATGTTCAGTCTTTGATGTTCAAACTCCTCGGGATGTCAGTCGAGGATGCCCGCAGCAAGTTCGGCTTCCTGCTTGATGCTCTTGAATTTGGGACTCCGCCGCATGGCGGGATTGCATTTGGTATGGATCGGTTGATAATGCTGCTGACCGGCAGTGACTCAATCCGGGATGTTATCGCTTTCCCCAAAACCCAGAAGGGCACCTGTATGATGTCAGAGGCTCCTTCACCGGTTGACATCAAGCAGCTTCGTGAACTGGGTGTCCGCCTGGCCGAAAAGCTGGTTTGACCGTGTTTAAAGCGTGCCGCCAGGCTGTTTGTGTGCTGATGTTGGGAGCGGTCCTGGCGGCCTGCTCGACAACGGTTCCTTCCTGGAGGAGCAAGGTATCGCCTTTGGTTGAAGAACTTGGCCGCCGGGAAGCGCCGGCACTGTTTCCCCAGGAGTACCGGAGTCTGTTGGAAACGTTTGAGCATGGTGAAGCGCTTTATCACGTTCGTGAAGATGATAAGGGAGCAGATCTCTATTATCAGCTGGCATTTCAGAAGGCAGAGATGCTGCAGTCAGAGGTGCAGCGGATAAAGAAGCAACTTGCCGCAGAGAAACAGCGGCATGAGGCTGAGCTTGCTGCGAAGGCTGAAGAAGAACGGCTGATGCGCGCCGCAGCAGAAGCAGAGAATCAACTGAGGATCCAACAGCTGGCCAGATTGGCTGAGGCGGAACGATTAGCGCAGAAAAAAACCAAAGAACCACAGAAAATTTTGCCAGTTTACTATACTGTCCGCCGAGGCGAAACGTTACCTCAAATTTCCGCGCGGGATGAGATTTATAATGATTCAACCCTCTGGCCGATTATCTATCGGGCCAACCGCGATCAGATCCGTGATCCGAAACGGCTCTGGCCAGGCCAGGTGTTTGTCATACCTCGTAATTTCAGCCATGATGAAGCTGTTGAGGCGCGTCGCTATTCCAGTAAAAACAAATAAGGCGCAGGACTGTTCTCCATCGCCATAACCTTACGGCTTAAACCGATTTTACCTTGACAGCCAAGGGGGCTTTGTATACTGTATACAAAAAATTATCGTGGCTGTAAAACATTGCTATATACATATAGTTTTATTAAAAATCAGATGTTTTAAAACGCGCCACAAACATAGGTTAAGTATGTAATCACTAAAAAAATATGCTTTGGATGATCCGGTTATAAGTTGAAGCACCATCTGTTGAAGGGCTTTTGGTATTTAATACTAAAACTAAGGAGAGATTCATGACAATGGAAACAGCAAAAATTATCTGGACAGGAATTGATGAAGCACCAGCACTGGCGACGTTCTCGCTTCTTCCTATCGTCAATGCTTTTACGAAGGCGGCAGGCGTTGTTGTTGAAACAAGAGATATCTCGCTTGCCGGAAGAATTATTGCAAATTTCCCGGAAAATTTGACGGAAAGTCAGAAATGTCCGGATGAACTTGCCTATCTTGGTGATCTTACACAGAAACCGGAAGCAAATATTATCAAACTGCCCAATGTCAGCGCTTCAATTCCTCAGTTAATTGCCGCTGTCAAAGAATTACAAAGTCAGGGCTACAATATTCCGGATTATCCAGAAGAACCGAAAACCGACGCTGAAAAAGCGCTTCATGCAAGATACGCCAAGTGTCTGGGAAGTGCCGTAAATCCTGTTTTGAGAGAAGGTAACTCTGATAGAAGATCGGCGGCAGCGGTAAAAGAGTACGCAAGAAAGCACCCGGTTAAAATGGGAGCGTGGAGTCCTGATTCAAAAACTCATGTTTCTCATATGGATGCAGGTGATTTTTACCATAGTGAAAAGTCCACCACGATGAAAAAGGCTGGCAATGTCAAGCTTGAGCTGGTTGATAAGGCGGGAAAAGTCACGGTTCTGAAAGAGAAGTTGCCCCTTATGGAAGGTGAAGTTCTTGACGGCGCATTTATGAGCTGTAAAGCACTGCGCAAATTCGTAGAAGAGCAGATAGAAGACGCAAAGAATAAAGGTGTGTTGTTCTCCGTGCACCTTAAAGCCACAATGATGAAAATATCAGATCCGATCATGTTTGGTCATTTCGTTTCAGTTTTCTATAAAGACGTTTTTGAAAAACATGCTGCCACTTTTAAAGAGTTGGGTGTTAATCCCGATCTTGGCATGGGTGACCTCTATATTAAAATCAAGAACTTGCCGGAAGCCAAACAAGCCGAGATTGAAGCTGATATCCAGGAAGTTTACAAGAAAAGACCACCCCTTGCGATGGTGGATTCAGGTAAAGGCATCACCAATCTGCATGCAAGCAACGACATCATCATTGATGCATCCATGCCGGTAGTTATTCGTGACTCTGGTGGAATGTGGGGCCCGGATGGAAAACTTCATGATGTAAAGTGTGTGATACCGGACACCTGTTATTCGGAATGGTATCAGGAGTGTATAGACTTTTGTAAGAAAAACGGCCAGTTTGATCCTACAACGATGGGTTGTGTCTCAAACGTGGGTCTGATGGCACAGAAGGCGGAGGAATACGGGTCACACGACAAAACTTTCAAAATTCCTGTTGATGGCACGATGCGTGTCGTAGATGAATCTGGTGCGGTGTTGTTCCAGCACGAAGTTGAAGAGGGTGACATCTGGCGCGGTTGCCAGGCAAAAGACCTGCCGATTCGTGACTGGGTCAAGCTGGCTGTAAACAGGGCGCGGGCAACCGGAGCACCGGCCATTTTCTGGTTAGATAAAAATCGGGCGCACGATGCCCAGATGATCGAAAAGGTTAACCTGTACTTGAAAGATCACGATACAAGCGGTCTTGATATACAAATCATGCCTCCGGTTGAAGCGATGCAGTTCGCCATGCAGCGGGCAAAAGATGGTAAGGATACGATCACGGTAACCGGAAATGCCTTGAGGGATTACCTGACTGACTTGTTCCCGATTCTTGAATTAGGCACGAGTTCAAAAATGCTGTCAATTGTGCCGCTTTTAGCCGGTGGCGGACTTTTTGAGACAGGAGCCGGCGGCTCGGCACCCAAGCATGTGCAGCAGTTTGTTCAGGAAGGGTACTTGAGGTGGGATTCACTCGGCGAGTTTTTAGCACTAGCTGAATCATTGAGGCATCTGGCTACTACATTTAATAATGATAAAGCCAAACTTCTTGCGGATACACTGGACCTTGCAAATGCCAAGTTCCTGGAAAACAACAGAAACCCTGCCAGAAAAGTAGGTCAGATTGATAACAGGGGCAGCCACTTCTATCTTGCAATGTATTGGGCTGAAGCAATAGCCGGACAGGATAAAGACAAGGAACTGCAGGCACGTTTTACCAAAGTTGCCAAACAGCTTGAAGAAAATGAGGTAAAGATTAATGAAGAGCTGATCGGAGCCCAAGGTAAGCCTCTGGATATTGGCGGCTATTATCACCCCGATTTTGAAAAAACATCGAAAGCTATGCGACCGAGTGCAACATTAAACGCAATAATTGACTCGATCTAGGAACCTGATCATTTATATTGATGTTAGCAGCGGCTGGGATTCAACTCCCTAGCTTATTTTACAAAATCAAAAGAGGAGGTTAACAGTATGGCTCGTAAAAAGATTTCACTTATCGGTGGCGGACAGATCGGCGGCGTTCTTGCTCAGCTTTGTGCTTTACGCGAACTCGGTGATGTTGTCCTGTTTGACATTGTTGAAGGTCTTCCCCAGGGCAAGATGCTTGACATTGCTGAAGTCGGCCCGGTAGATCGCTACGATGTAAACCTGAAAGGCACCAACAGCTACGAAGACATCAAAGGTTCAGATGTTGTCATCGTTACTGCCGGTCTACCGCGCAAACCGGGTATGAGCCGTGATGACCTGATCGAAGTAAACTCCAAGATCATGACTTCAGTTGCTGAAGGTATCAAGGCGTACGCTCCCGAATCAATTATCATTGTTATCTCCAACCCTCTTGATGCCATGGTTACCCTCTGCCAGAAGATTACCGGTTTTCCTTACAATCGTGTAATCGGTCAGGCCGGTGTACTCGACTCCGCTCGTTTTGCCAGCTTTATAGCCTGGGAACTGGGTGTATCTGTTAAAGACGTTACTGCCATGACTCTTGGCGGCCACGGCGACGACATGGTACCTCTGGTTCGTTATGCAAGCGTTAACGGTATCCCAGTAACTGAACTGCTTGAGCAGAAATACGGTGCAGAAAAGGGTAAAGAAGTTATGGCCGCCATGGTTAAGCGTACCCGTGGTGCCGGCGGTGAAGTTGTCGCCCTGCTGAAAACCGGTTCAGCCTTTTACTCTCCGGCTTCCGCTGCCATATCAATGGCGGAGTCAATTCTCAAGGACCAGAAACGCGTTCTGCCGACCTGCTGCTTCCTGCAGGGTGAGTTCGGTGTCAATGGTTTCTACGTCGGTGTTCCGGCTGTGTTGGGAGAAAAAGGTGTTGAAAACATCATTCAGTTCAAGCTTGATGCCGAAGAGCAGGCCATGATGGACAAATCTGTAGCTGCTGTTAAAGAACTTGTTGGCAGCATGAAGTAGCGTTTAGTTCCAGGTTTCTGGAAGTTAGTGAAAGAAGGGTGGAGTTTTCGCCCTTCTTTTGCTTCTTTCTGAAACCTGAATTTACCACCTTTTAAAATGGAAAAGGAGTCTTTTCAGATGGAAAAAAAAATGCCGAGAATTGAAATAATTGAGAAGTACTGTAAAGGGTGTCGTATTTGCGTAGAATTCTGTCCTAAAGACGTGCTTGAGATGAAGGGCTTTTATGCCTCTGTAAAAAATATTGAAGCCTGCATCAGTTGTATGCAGTGCGAATTACGTTGTCCAGATTTTGCGATCAAAGTCATAACAGAATAAAATTTACAGGAGGAAATGAACAGTGTCCAAAAAAGTAGCGTTTATTCAGGGTAACGAAGCTGGCGCGTACGGCGCATTATATGCCGGATGTACCTTTTTCGGCGGCTATCCTATCACCCCCTCGACCGAAGTTGCCGAGGTTATGTCTGTTGAACTTCCCAAAATAGGCGGGAAATTTATTCAGATGGAAGATGAGATTGGGGCCATGGCTGCAGTTCTTGGCGCGTCTCTGGCAGGAGCCAAAGCTCTTACCGCAACCTCCGGCCCCGGTCTTTCGCTCAAACAGGAGTTGATCGGCTACGGCTGCATCGCCGAGATCCCCTGTGTTATCTTTAATGTAATGCGCGGTGGCCCTTCAACCGGTATGCCGACCGGCCCTAGTCAGTCTGATGTTATGTGCGCTAAATGGGGTACACACGGCGACCATCCCGCTATTTGCCTTGTGCCCGCTTCAGTTCAGGAAACCTTTGAAGAGGTGATTCGCGCCTTCAACCTGTCCGAAAAATATCGTACTCCGGTTATGATCATGCCGGACGAGATCATTGCCCACATGCGTGAGCGCGTTGTATTTCCAGAACCGGGTGAAATCGAGGTTGTCCCACGTAAGTCGCCGACTGTGCCAGCTGAACAGTACAAGCCATACGACATTAGTTTTGGTGATGTCCCACCTTTGGCCTCTTTTGGTTCTGGCTACAAGTTCCACGTTACTGGCCTTAATAAAATGCAGGATGGTTTTCCTACAACAAAGGCCGATATTGTCCAAGCTGAAGAAGAGCGTCAAGTTCGTAAGGTAAATGCGAACGTTGACGATATCGTTACATTTGAAGAGTATCTGCTGGATGACGCCGAAGTTGCAGTTGTTGCCTATGGCTCTACCTCACGTTCAGCACGCTATGCAGTCAATATCGCCCGTGAGCAGGGAATCAAAGCCGGTATGTTCCGTATTAAAACATTCTGGCCGTTCCCAGACAAGCAAATAAAGGCGTTGGCCGGTAAGGTCAAAGGAATTGTCATTCCTGAGATGAATCTGGGTATGTGTTCACTTGAGCTTGAGCGTTGTGCACAAGGTCAAGTTCCGGTACTGGGGATTTTCCGTGTAGATGGTGAACCGATCAATCCCGACCAGATCCTCGAAAAGATTAAGGAGGTTAAATAACTATGGCTTATGATTATGAAAAATATATTCGTCCCGGCAAATTACCCCATATCTGGTGCCCAGGTTGCGGTCATGGTATAGTCATGAAGGGGTTGATTCGTGCCATGGGCACACTTAATCTTAAAAAGGAAGAGACAGCACTTGTATCCGGTATCGGTTGTGCCTCGCGTCTTCCCGGTTATATCGATTGCTGTACACTGCACACTGCTCACGGTCGGGCCGTTCCATTTGCTACCGGTATCAAGATGGCAAGGCCGGAAATGAATGTTATTCTGGTTGGTGGTGATGGCGATGGGACTGCAATCGGTGGTAATCACTTTATACATGCATGTCGACGCAACATCGACATGACTTATATTATTATGAATAACTACATCTACGGTATGACAGGTGGACAGTTCTCACCCTGTACACCTACCGGTGACAAGGCGTCTACAACTCCTTACGGTAATCCAGACCCTGGTTTTGATCTCGCTAAATTGGCAATCGGTGCCGGCGCTACCTTTGTTGCCCGTGGCACTGCATTCCACGCAAACCAGATAGATAAGCTTATTGTGGAAGCAATCCAGCATAAAGGTTTTTCGGTTGTTGAAATATTGGACGACTGCCCTACCACTTATGGCCGTCGTAACAAGTACAAGTCGGTTATTGAAATGATGAATCGATTGAAAGAGATCGCAGTTCCAGTTAAAGCAGCTGAAAAAATGACCGCTGAACAACTGAAGGGTAAAGTTCTGACAGGGGTTCTGTACAAAGAAGAAATCAAGCCGGAGTACACTGCCGAGTACGCTAAAGTTATCGAACGCGCCAAGGCTGCCAAGTAATAATAATAGGAAAAGGAGCGATATATTCATGTCTAGATATGAACTCAGGTTTTCCGGTGCAGGAGGACAGGGTCTGATCACCGCCGGGATCATTATGGCCAAAGCCGCTTCGATCTACGAAGGTAAGCAGGCCGTTCAGTCGCAAAGCTACGGTCCGGAAGCTCGTGGTGGCGCATCAAAATCGGAAGTTATCATTTCCGATGGCCCGATTGACTATCCTAAAGTCACCCAGTGTGATGCATTGCTGGCGATGACTCAGGAAGCCGCCAACAAATATTCGCATGATCTCAAGGAAGGTGGCGTTCTGTTGATCGACTCTGACTTGGTCATAGATATTCCACCAGGTAATTTCAAGACTATAGCTTTTCCGATCATCAATACCGCTAAAAATGATGTTGGGCGTGAAATTGTTGCCAACATTGTTGCTCTTGGAGCTATGGTTGCGCTGACTGGTCAAGTAAGTCGTGAAAACGCCGAAAAAGCAGTACTTTCCAGCGTTCCAGAGGCATTTATTGAACTGAACAGGAAGGCATTCAGCGTCGGTTTTGAAAAGGCTCTGGCAGCCAGCGCCTAGAAGATCATGTTTAATAAACGGTAGCACGAAAGGCCCGATGTATATGCACCGGGCCTTTCGTGTTTAAGCAGCGCTTTGCTTTGGATTCATCGCTCTTGCCGTTAACACTGTAGTAAGGTAAACTACCAATTATAATTGCTGACCGTTCAGAAATATTGAAGTGCCATTAATATAAAGGAATCGTAAATGTATCTGTTCCAGTGCATTACAACAGTTACGGTCGTTCACATATGAAAACCCCTGTATGTTTTGAAAATCTGGTTCGCAACGGCCTGGTTGATGAGGTTGTTTTACGGCTGATGAGTGGCAAGGAGGCTGACGTTTATGTTGTGCAATCAAAAGGTGAACTTTGCTGTGCGAAGGTTTATAAAGATGCCAGCAAGCGTAGTTTCAGTCAACTAGCTCTGTATCAGGAAGGGCGCAAGGGGCGCAATAGTCGTCAGGCTCGAGCCATGCAGAAGAATACAAAGTTTGGGCGCAAGGAAACTGAAGATGCGTGGAAAAACGCCGAGGTTGACGCATTGAGAACTCTGGCAGGGGCTGGAGTGCGAGTCCCGCAGGTTTATGAATACGCTGATGGTATTCTACTGATGGAGTTTGTTGTAGATGCTGATGGCAGCGCGGCTCCCCGGCTTAATGATCTTCGGCTGACTGCTGCCAAGGCACGTGAATATCATCGTGAATTGATCAAAGAGATTGTTCTCATGCTCTGTGCTGGAATAATCCATGGGGACCTGTCGGAGTATAATGTGCTTGTCGGTAGTGACGGTATGGTAATCATCGATCTGCCGCAGGCTGTCAATGCTTCCGGTAATAACAATGCCCGCAGTATGCTTGAGCGCGATGTTGGAAACATAACCGCCTATTTTAGCCGCTTCGCTCCGGAACTGGCCTCAACAGATTATGGGAGGGAAATCTGGAAGCTGTATGCCAGCGGCGCACTTAGCGCAACTGTTGAGCTGACCGGATTATTTGTGCAGAGCGATAATCCAGCCGATGTAAAGGGGGTTATGCGTGAGATTGACTATGCCAGAATTTTACACGAACGCACTTTGATAAGAAAGACGTAGCGGCTCTGTATAGGTGAGGTTTTTATATGAAAGGACGCTCTTTACTGTCAAGATGAAGCCTCTACAGAAAAACATATCAGCAGCTCTTTTTCTTTGTTTAGCCATGCTGGTGCATATAATCCCGTGCGCTGCCGAGGATTTTCATCGATATTTATCTTTGGGAGGTGAGAGCCTGACCATGGCTCCCACTGATGCCAAGGACCCGGTACCTGGTGTTGTCACGGCAAAATACGGCTTTAAAATCGCCAGAGATTTTATGCCGTATGTCGGTACCGGACTGGCGTACACTTTCCAACCGGACATGAAAACTGGCGATATATCAAAGATAAAAACAGGAGTTGCCGCCCAGTTTGGTTTCAATTATCTTCTAGGTTCAAACTCTACCTTAAAACTTGACTACAAATATCTTTCATTATCACCTGAACAGCTGCGTGGCGACTCCAGGGCAACGCCGCAATCCCTCGGTATCGGGCTGGATATCAAATTCTGATTTTTATGATAAGGATATTCGCTCATGCCGCATTACATCGAACCAATCTTTCGCCCCCCAAGTGAAGCAAGCAGCCTTATATTTCAGATAACGGTCGGCTGTTCCCAGAATCAATGTCGCTTTTGTGGAATGTATAAGGGAAAAAGATTTCATATCCGCCCACTTCAGGAGATCCTCGAGGAGATAAACGCAATTCCAGCAGGCTATCGCCTTCGCGTAGACCGTGTTTTTCTGGCTGATGGCGATGCGCTTGTTTACCCGTTCGATGACCTCTGTACTATTCTTGACGCGCTGTATGCTGCATTTCCCACTTTGACGCGGGTCGCATCATATGCATCTCCCAACAGTCTTACGACAAAATGTGCTGAACAACTGGTCCTGCTGCACGCCAAACGGCTTAAAGTCCTTTATTTCGGCCTGGAGTCAGGGGATGACGTTACCTTACTGAATATTAATAAAGGATTTAACTCCGGGCGGATGGCAGAGTTGGCACAGATGGCCCGTGACGCCGGCATGAAACTTTCGGTAACTGCTATTCTCGGTTTGGCGGGGAGCGGACGCAGTTTGCAGCATGCAGTGGCGACAGCAGAGTGGGTCAACCGCGTAAATCCGGAATACTTCTCGCTGTTAACGTTGTTTAACCGTCATAATGATGATTTCGTTCAAACTCTTCAGCAATGTACCCGCCGCGAGCTAATGCTGGAGGCGCGTGAAATGCTGCAGCATCTGCACCCCGCCAAAACTATTCTCCGCTCGAATCATGTATCCAATTTTCTCAATCTGGCAGGCAGCTACCCCAAGGACCGGATGCGTTTGATAGCTGATGTGGACAGTGCTCTTAAACACGCAGGAATGCGGGTTGGTTTTCTGGATGAAGTGCCGTCATATCAGGAAGAGTATTATTGATGTAACCTCTTTTATCTTGCCGTAATCGCATCATAAATGCTATTTTGCCTCCGCTTTGAATCATCTGTGGAGGTTTTTTTGTGAGCATATTTCGTTATCTGACAGCCGGTGAATCTCATGGGCCTCAGTTAAGTGCGATTATTGAAGGGCTCCCGTCCGGGACACATCTCTCTGCCGGGATGCTGAATTGCGATCTGGCACGCAGGCAGCAGGGTTATGGCCGCGGTGACCGGATGAAAATAGAAAAGGATACCGCCCAGCTGCTTTCCGGCGTTCGCTGGGGAGAGTCGATCGGAGCTCCGGTTACAATAGTGGTAAAGAACCGTGACTGGGAGAACTGGTCTGAGAAAATGTCGCCGCTTTCCGAACATCGCGATGATTCGACCGCAGTAACCCGTCCGCGCCCCGGGCATGCCGATCTTTCTGGAGTTTTAAAATACCACCTGAACGATGTGCGTAACGTGCTGGAACGCTCCAGTGCGCGTGAAACAGCTGTTCGCGTAGCCGTCGGTGGAGTAGCAAAGGCGCTGCTGGCAGAGTTTGGTATCAGGGTGGGTGGTTTTGTGACTGAGTTGGGCGGGGTTTGTGCCGCCACTCCGCAAGAACCGCTTGAAATCCTGTGGCAGCGCGCTGCGGCTTCAGAAATGTTCTGCTGTGATTTGTCAGCGGAAATAGATATGAAGAGGGTTATTGATGCGGCTCAGTCCGGAGGCGATACGTTGGGGGGGGTTGTCGAAGTGCAGGTGACCGGTGTTCCTCCCGGCCTTGGGAGTTATGTGCAGTGGGACCGCAAGCTGGACGCGCGCCTTGCTATGGCGCTGATGAGTGTTCAGGCTATCAAGGGGGTTGAGGTCGGGATCGGCTTTGAAGCTGCACGCAGACCCGGTTCTCGAGTGCACGATGAAATATTCTACAAGGATGGCTACCACCGCAACAGCAATAATGCGGGCGGTATAGAAGGGGGGATGTCAAATGGTGAGCCGATTGTTGTGCGGGCCGCCATGAAGCCGATTCCTACCCTCTATTCGCCACTCCGCTCCGTTGATATGATAACCCATGAGCCGTTTGAAGCAACAGTCGAGCGTTCGGACACCTGTGCCGTGCCGGCCGCTCTGGTAGTCGCGGAGGCGGTTGTTGCGATAGAAATTGCCAATGCTCTACTGGAAAAGTTCGGCGGCGATTCTGTCTTTGAAATCCGGCGCAACCTTGAAGGATACCGGGAGCAGATCAGGAATGCCTGAGCGGCCATTGATCCTGACCGGTTTTATGGGTAGCGGAAAAAGCACCGTCGGTAGAGTTTTGGCGGAGCGGCTTGGCTGCCGGTTTGTAGACCTGGATGCGGAAATAGTCACAGCGGCGGGATGCTCAATCAGCGACCTTTTTGCCCGCGATGGTGAAGATGGATTTCGTAAGCTGGAGAGTTTTCAGCTGGAGCAGGTTTTGACTGTGTGGGAGGGAAGTGTCGTTGCGACCGGCGGTGGGGCGGTGATCTCCGCACAGAATCGTACGCTGATGCGGAGTCGTGGTGTGATCATTAACCTGAAGGTGACGCTGGAACAGCTGTTGACCCGTTTGAATGGCTGCAGTGACCGGCCTCTGTTGGCTGGTGGCGATGCCGCGAAGCGGGCGGCAACGCTGATGGATGAGCGGGAACAATATTATGCCGACGCAGATATTAGAATTGACACGGATGAAAAATCCGTGGAAGATGTTGCGGCAGAGATTCTGTGCAGTTTAAAGGGGCTTTTTAATTGAGCATATTGTCCGTTAATCTTGCTGAGAACAGTTATGATATTGTCATTGAACGTGGTGCCCTGACTTCACTTGGACAGCGATGCCGTGCTGTCGGACTGAAGGGAGTGGCGGCAGTAGTTTCTAACCCGACGGTTGCTCCATTATATGGTGCGGCTGTGCAGGCGTCTCTGCTGGCTGCCGGTTTTACTGTTGCATCAATAGAAATACCGGACGGAGAGGAATATAAGAACAGTACAACACTTAATCAGCTCTATGACTCTCTTTTATCTGCCGGTGTTGATCGCGGTTCTTTTGTGGTTGCGCTTGGTGGCGGTGTCGTGGGGGATGTGGCCGGCTACGCCGCTGCAACCTGGATGAGGGGTATCCCCTTTGTTCAGGTGCCGACAACACTGCTGGCACAGGTGGACAGCAGTGTCGGCGGTAAGACAGGTATTGACCACCCGAAGGGTAAAAATCTGATCGGTGCCTTTTATCAGCCACGCCTGGTGCTGATTGATGTCGATACTCTTGCCACTCTCGACCAGCGCCAATTTCGAGCCGGACTTGCTGAAGTTATTAAATACGGGGTGGTTGTAGATCTTCAGTTTTTTGAATTTATAGAAACAAATAGTGCTGCAATTCTGGAGATGGATCCGGATATCTTGATAAAGATAGTTCTGCGATCATGTCAATTAAAGGCTGGAGTGGTAGAGCTTGACGAAAGGGAAGCCGGTTTGCGGGCCATCCTGAATTATGGCCATACCCTCGGGCATGCATTTGAATCTCTTTCCGGCTATCGTGGGCTCGTACATGGCGAAGCGGTTGCAATCGGGATGATGCTGGCAGTCAGGGTCTCAGCGGCTGAAGGCTTTTGCAGCCAGAAGGAACTTTTAAGAATATCCACTCTTATTACCCGGTGCGGGCTGCCGGATGAAATACCTCACTATGATCGCCAACAGCTACTGGACGCCATTGCCGCCGATAAAAAGTCCAAAGGCGGCAATCTTACCTTTATTTGTAACCGGGGCATCGGCAATTATGCAATGTCGCATCATACCCCTGAGGAGCTGCTCATACTGAGTGGGCTGGAGGCGTGACTATGCAGGAAACAGCTTCATTCTGGACAGACATCAAGAACCTTGAGGAACAGCTGGCCAAGTCACCTGATTCGCTCTGCTTTGCACGGCTGTCAGATGTTTACCTCAAGGTAGGACTGATAGACGAGGCCCTCCATGTAGCGCGCCAGGGGACCATAAAACACCCCCGTTATCTCTCCGGTCAAAGAGCGCTTTCTCTGGCGTGTCATGCGAAGGGACTGGATGATGAGGCTCTGGCTGCTTTAAAACTGGTTACTGAGGCGTTGCCTGAGGATGTTTCATCGCAAAAACTGTTGGGTCGTCTTTTTTCAGAAGCCGGAAACCGGGTTGCCGCCAGTCAGGCCTTCCGAACGGCGCTGGAGTTTGCTCCCGATGATGTGGAGTGCCGGATTGAACTGGAGTCGCTCAAACAATCGGCTGGAGAACCGGAATTTGAGCTTGAACCGGATGAAGATGATGAAGAGATTATTGAAGATTTGGAGATGCTGGAAGATTATGATATTGATGAAGAAGATCAGGAGGGAGCGGTAATATGCTCCAAGGATACTCCACCTGAGCCTGATATTCCGGCGGTTCCGCATTACGACCCTCTTTCAACCGGTACCGTGGCAGAACTGTATGTAAGACAGGGATTTACTCATAAAGCACTTGAAATCTACCGGGCCATTCTGGCCGATAATCCGGCGGATCTTGCCGTAGCTGAGCGTGTAGTCGAGCTTGAAGCACTGGAAGCCGGTCCGTCAGAACAGCACGCCGAATTTGATGATACTTTTGAAATGGAATCCGATGATGATTCGGCCTTCAGCATGCCGGACGAAGTATTTTTAGAGAAAGCCGGACCAGTTGCGCTCTCGGCAACTGATTTGATATCCGGGTTTGAAAGTCGTCAGGCCTCTGCAGATCCCTGCGGGTACGATAGCAGGACTTCTCTTGCTCCTTTACAGGGGATTGCGGACAATACTCTTTCTACGCTTGACATGTGGCTTGAAAATATCAGGAGGATTAGATCATGTCGCTAAGAAGTTTACTGAGCACTATTGTTCAGAGCGTAGATGGATCCCTGGCTGCAATAATTATGGCCTACGACGGTATTCCGATTGATGAAGTCACTGTTGAACAGTCAGAGTTCGATATGCAGCTCCTGTCGGTTGAATATGCAACCGTACTTAAAGAAATCAAGCGTGCTGTTGACATTATGAAAATGGGGACACTTGAAGAGGTTTCCATTACAACGACACGTACCTGTCTTGTTGTCAGGATTTTGAACGATGATCTTTTCGCCGCCCTTATAATGAGCCGTGACGGAAATATAGGCAAGGGGCGTTATATGCTCAAACTCAAATCATTTGAAATGCTGCGGGAACTTTCATGACTATGAAATTCCTTGTACTGCATGGTCCTAATCTGAATCTGCTTGGAAAACGCGAGCCCGCGATATACGGCAGTCAGACACTTGCGGATATTGATGTTTCATTGGAGAAGCTGTCTGCAGAGTTGGGGTGTGAACTCTCTTTTTTTCAGTCCAACAGTGAAGGAAAAATAATTGATGCGATCCAGGAGGCTGCAGATGGTTGCCACGGCATACTGATCAATCCGGCCGCATATACACACACCAGTATCGCAATTCGAGATGCCTTGTCGGCCGTGGGGCTCCCATGCGTTGAGGTACACCTCTCCAATATTCACCGCCGTGAAACGTTCAGGCATATCAGCATGGTTGCCCCGGTTGCAATCGGCCAAATCTGCGGATTTGGACGGGACAGTTATCTGCTGGGCTTGCATGCATTATTTAATCACGTTAAAAATAAATAAATATCCATATCTCCATCGTACCTGTTTGACAGTAGTTTAGTAAAAACAGTTTGTAGTCAGGGTTTCATTTATGCTAAAAAGCAGGCGTGCTAGTCTAAAATCGTTCTTTGAAGAATATTCGCTTAAAGCGCTGTTATTCACTGATCTCAGAAATATTCGTTACCTGTGTGGCTTCAGTGGCAGTGAAGGCGCCCTGCTTGTTTCGCAGGATCAAGCATGGTTTCTGTGTGATTCTCGTTATACCGCGCAGGCCGCTGAAGAAGTTCATGGAGCTGAAATCAGGGAATGCGCCGCAATTCGTATTGACACTGTAGCTGCTTTGGCACACGAATACGGACTTGAGCGGATCGGATTTGAGGCCGCTCACACGACTGTCAGCGCTTTTAGGCGTTTGAGTGAGAAATTGAGCGGGTGCGAACTTGTTGAAATCGGCTCCAAGCTTGATGAGATCCGTATCTGTAAGGACCATGACGAAATTGAACAGCTTAGCGCGGTAGCAACGCTTGCGTCCCAGGCTCTTACTTCAATTCTAGCGGATATTAAGCCCGGTGTTCGAGAAGTCGACATCGCTGTAGCGCTTGAATTTGAGATGCGGCGCCGTGGTGCAGATGGCAGGGCTTTTGATTTTATTGTTGCATCCGGAGAGCGTGGCGCCATGCCGCATGGCAGGGCAAGCAGCAAGGTCATTCGGTCCGGTGAGCTTGTAACAATCGATTTTGGTGCATTGAAAGACGGTTATCATTCTGATGAAACAGTCACGGTCGCCTGCGGAAAGCCGGAAATCCGAGCGCTGGAGATACACTCCATAGTTAAGTCGGCTCATGATTTAGCTATGGAGGCGGTCAGGCCGGGCATTAGCTGCAGGGACCTGGATGAGGTCGCACGCTCATACATCCGCAATAAAGGATACGGTGAATATTTCGGGCACGGATTGGGGCATGGCGTTGGTCTGGAAATTCACGAAATGCCAACACTTTCACCTCGTAGTACTGCAGTACTGGAAGAAGGCATGGTTATAACGGTTGAGCCCGGCATCTATATCCCCGGTTTCGGGGGGGTCAGGATTGAGGACACCGTGGCAGTGACCGGTGACGGTTGCCGTGTTCTTACAAGCGCGGATAAGCAATTACTGATCCTTTAGCAAACAACATTTTATCAGCGCTTGTCCGACAGATGAATAATTTGGCTAACGGACTATCTTGTATATAAAGGGCAGAATTATTAATAAAAACAGTTGCACCAATATCATACTGACTGTAAAAGGAGATTCACAGAAATGGATATCAAAGATCTGAAACTACTGATAAAACTTGTAACAGAAACAGACATCACCGAATTCGAAATGGATAATTCGGACGAGAAAATCATCATCAAGCGCGGCCAAAAACCTGAATATGTTACGGTTGCTGCCCCGGCTGTCCAGCAGTATGCGCTCCCCGGTTATCAGCAGGTTCAGGCAGCGGCACCAGCCTTAGCTGCAGCCGTTTCTGCAGCTCCTGCTGCCGAAGCAGGTGATACTGTAGATTCACCGATCGTCGGTACATTTTACGCGGCCCCTGGTCCTGAAGCTGATCCCTATGTGACTGTTGGTCAGATTGTAGAAAAGGGGCAGGTGCTCTGTATCGTAGAGGCAATGAAATTGATGAACGAGATTGAGGCTGAGTGCAAATGCAAGATCTTAAAAGTTTGCAAAGACAATGCTCAGGCGGTAGAATTCGGTGATCCACTGTTTGTAATCCAGAAACTTTAATTTCAATCTAAAGCGTAAAGCGGGGTTCGCCTTCATGTTTCATAAAGTACTTATTGCCAATCGCGGTGAAATTGCCGTCAGGATCATCAGGGCTTGCAAGGAATTGGGCATCAAGACGGTGGCGGTCTATTCCCAGGCCGACATCCACTCTCTGCATGTCAAGCTGGCAGACGAGAGTGTTTGCATCGGTCCTGCTCCCAGTGCCCAGAGTTACCTCAATATAAATGCCATTATCAGTGCCGCTGAATTGACAGATGCCGAGGCGATTCATCCCGGCTACGGTTTTCTGTCTGAAAACGCTAAATTTGCCGAGGTATGCGAAAAGTGCGGCATTACTTTTATCGGACCGACCGCTGAAAGTATGCGTATCATGGGGGATAAAATCAGTGCCCGTCAGGCCGTCATCAAACAGGGTGTGCCGATTCTGCCCGGTACAAAAGAGGGCGTAAAAACTGTTGAAGAGGCTGTTAAAGTTGCGAAGGAAATCGGATTTCCGGTAATCATCAAGGCCACCGCAGGTGGTGGCGGCCGCGGCATGAAGATAGTTCACTCACAGGCTGCACTGCCGAATGCGTTTGCAACTGCGCGTGCAGAAGCCCAATCCGGATTTGGCAATCCCGAAGTCTATATCGAACGGTATTGCGAAAAACCGCGTCACGTCGAGATCCAGATTCTTGGCGACAAACATGGTAATGTAATTCATCTGGGCGAACGAGATTGCTCGATCCAGCGTCGTCACCAGAAATTGATCGAAGAAGCCCCCTCTACCGTCGTTACACCTGAAATCCGCAAGGCTATGGGAGATGCTGCCGTCAGGGCTGCTGCTGCCGTTGGGTATAATAGCGCCGGCACGGTTGAATTCCTGGTGGATAAACAGAATAAATTTTACTTTATGGAGATGAATACCCGTATACAGGTTGAGCATCCGGTGACCGAAATGATCACTGGTGTGGATCTGGTCCGGGAGCAGATCCGCTCAGCGGCCGGAATACCGTTGCGCTTTAAACAGGAAGATATTCAGATCAGGGGCCACGCGATAGAGTGTCGCATCAATGCTGAGGATTCTTTCAAATTTACCCCGTGTCCTGGCAAAATAACCGCATATCATCCACCCGGCGGTTTCGGTGTCAGAGTTGATTCTTTTGTGTACGACCAGTATACGGTTGTCCCTAATTATGATTCGCTGATCGGGAAGCTGATTGTTCATGCTGATACTCGTGAGGAAGCCATCAAACGGATGGCACGTGCTCTTGACGAATTCCGCATTGAAGGGATTAAAACGACTATTTTCTTTCATAAGCGTATTATGGCTCATAAAGATTTTATTGATGGTGATATTGATACCTCTTTTCTTGATCGAATTGTGTTGGAGTAACTGCCATGGACTTTCCAGACGAACTGAAATATTCGAAGGAACATATCTGGGTCAGGATTGAAAATGATTCGGCAATTATCGGTATTACCGACTTTGCGCAGGAGGAACTCGGCACCATCAGTGGTGTGGAACTGCCAGATGAAGGAGATGAAATAGAGCAGGATGATGCGATCGGATCAATAGAAGCTCGAAAGACAGTCGCTTCTATTTATGCACCCTTTAGCGGGACAGTCCGGAGTGTCAATCATGAAGTACTGGATAACCCGGAACTTCTTAATGACGATCCTTACGACGGTGCCTGGCTTGTTGAAGTCTCGCTTGATGATCCTGAAGAACTGAAAAATCTCCTGTCAGCCGATGATTATGTCGACTATATTGAAAACAGGGATTAATTTAAGAAATACTTTATGGTGTAAGGGCGAGATTACCACTGATCTCGCCCTTAATTATTTGAAAGGAAACTACACGTGCGCTTGCCGATACTGTTGTCAGTTTTGATGCTGTTTCTTCCGGTTATTGGATTTTCTTCCGAAGCTCCGCTAACACTGACTCTTAACGAGGCCATTCGTATGGCTGTCGAAAAAAATCTGGATGTGCGGGCTGAACTCTATAATCCGGCCCAGTACGAGGCTGATATTAACCGGAACCGCGCGATTTATGATCCTCTTTTAACCCTTCAGACTGGCTACACCAATTCTACTACAGCTTCGATCAATTCAGGCGGCGTTGAATCACAGACCCTGGATCTTAATTCTTCTCTCAGTCAACTTTTCTGGACCGGCGGCACTGCCGCCATTACATTTACTAATGGGTACAATAACGGTAATGTGTTCACCAGCAATAATGTTGTTATCCCTTCCAAGAGTTGGCAGACCGGACTCGGCGTTAGCATCAGCCAGCCTCTTTTGAAAAATGTCGGGCGTGAGGCGACCGAGATAGCGATCAACATATCCCGATCCTCAAAGTTTGCATCACTAGAACGGTTCAATTCTCTTCTGTTGTCCACAGTGGCGCAGGTTCGCACCGAATACTATAAGCTCTACAGTCTGCGTGAAGAGCGAGACGTGAAAAAAGTCTCGCTGGAGCTGGCGCGAAAAATTCTTTCCGAAACTCAAGGGCGTGTCAGGGCCGGAGTCCTGCCCGCTATGGAGGTTCTTAACGCTGAGTTCGGTGTTGCCACTCGCGAGAAAGAACTTATAGATACAGAACTGGCAGTGAGCAATCAGGTTGACGTTTTGCGCCTGCTTCTGCAGATTGACACAAATGTCGGTGATCTGCAGACGGTTGATCTCCCGCCACGTGAACTGTTTGCCGTAAGTGAAAATGAAGCGATCCAGAAAGCTTTAAATCGCCCTGATATCCGGGAGCAGAAACGTAATCTGGAGTTATATGAACTTCAAACCAGGAACCTGAGTCAAAAGACCCGTCCAGATCTGAATTTGACGGCTTCTGCCCAGTTAAATGCCATTGATAGCGCCTACCACCGGAACGTGGAAAAGGTTCTGAATTTTGACTATCCGGTCTGGATGGTCGGGCTTGAGTTTAAATATCCGCTGGGTAATGGTGCGGCTGAAAACGATTATCGCAGGAGTCGGCTGAAAACAGAGCAGATCTCCCTGCAGCTCCGCAGTCTGGAAGAAACCTCTGCCAATGAAGTCAGAGCCGCTATACGCGGAGTTGTAGCCGGCTATAAGCAGATTGAGGTCGCTGACCGTGGGGCAAAGTTTGCCGAAGAGCGCCTGCGAGCGTTTATTCGAAAAAATGAGGTTGGCTTGGCAACTAACAAGGATGTTCTGGATGTCGAAAATGACCTGGACGTTGCAAAGAGTAACCAGATTAACGCCGTTGTCGGGTATGCAAACGCCCTGACCCGCTATTGGCAGGTAACTGGAGAACTTCTGGAACATGAAGGGATTAGAGTGGTAGAAGGTGATGCCGATAAACTCTACTCCACTACCCGCTGATGCTTAGAATAGGCGAAATAGAGTATGCAAATTGCACCCCGCTTTTCCACGTTCTGCGGGAGCAATTCCCCTGTTCCACGTATGAATTTGTTACTGGCGTTCCGGCTGAACTGAACAGGATGCTATTGGCTGGTGAGATTGATGTATGTCCATCATCCTCTATTGAGTATGCGTATCATCCTGGAAACTACACGATTATGCCACAGCTTTCCATTTCAAGCGTCGGTGCTGTCGCTAGTGTGCTGCTGTTTTCCAGGGTGCCTGTAGAGAGGCTGGATGGCTGTAAGATTAAGCTTAGTTCGGAATCAGCCACGTCAGTAAATTTGCTTAAAATCCTGCTCGCCCAGCGGTATGGCTGTTCATGTACTTATGAAGTGGCGGTACCAGGCACCACTGCACACGATGTTGGGTCATCCGCTCTGCTGCTTATCGGTGATTCAGCGTTGCGGGCCTCTTTGGAAAAATCGAATTTGTTCGTGTACGATCTCGGAGAGATGTGGTACTCATGGACCGGCCTCCCGTTTGTATTTGCTCTCTGGTTCTGCCGTAACGAGATCGCCGATAGGGTGGAGCTTAGGACTCTTGCCAGACAGTTGGTTTCGGCTAAAGAGCTCGTACCAGAGCAGCTGGAGCTGATTGCGACACATGCGAAGGAGACGGGCTGGCTGGGATACGACCGTTTGTTGGCGTATTGGCGCGATAATATTTCATATCACCTTGATGAAAGTGCGAAAGCCGGATTAATACTTTACTACTCTAAATGTTTTGAGATCGGTTTGATAGATGTAGTCCCTGCGCTGCATTTTGTCTCGCCATAAATCCGCTGTATTTGTTATTGAGCTAATTTACGGTAGTAAACCTGAGTGATGGGTTGAATATTTTGCGGCATAATCGGCAAGAATACGGGCATGGTCGAAACAGAGCCGCTCAGGCAGCGAATCCAGTCTGAAGATGCCCAGGTTCAGTGCATCATCAGCTGCAGAGGGAATACCAAGTCCTGATGCAATGTACACTGTTGAAATTGTGTGCATACGGCTGTCACGCGCCGGATCGGAATAACATCCCAATAACCGTAGATTTGAAATCTCCAGCGATGTTTCTTCGCGCGCTTCCCGAACAGCAGCAGACTCCAGTGATTCCCCATAGTCTACAAATCCTCCCGGCAGAGCCCAGCCAAAAGGCTCGTTTTTCCGTTCAATCAGTACTACGCCACGGTCCATCTCTATGATTATATCTACAGTCGGGAATGGATTCCGATACTGCTTTACAGCGGAACCGCAGGATGGGCAGGTGATGGTGGTGAACGACATACGGTACCTCCACAAATAAAAAGGTGGGGAATTGGAATTCCCCACCTTTGGACAAAACAATATTGAACCTGAAAACTATTTTTTCTTCTTGGCTCCGGCAGCCTTTTTGGAAGCCTTAAGCGGGTTGACCTTCAAATCGGCTATTGAGAGATCAACTTTTACGTGGGAGGCGAAGTTGCAGATACCGCCAATCCATTTCTTTGCCGGCGCAGGATATGCGCTGCAGACCTGACCAATGCTACCGGTTACAATGCGTTCGCACCCTTCACAGTTTTCAACAATAGTCTGGCAGGAGCCCCCTGGAAATATACACCCCTGTTTCCCCCAAAAGGTACACTCGGTACCTGCAAGTACGGTCTGACACTTCATATTTCTTCCTCCTGAATTTGTTCTTGAACGAAAGGTAACTCTAGCAATTATTGATGTTAAAAGTCAACGTAAAAAATTGCCGGGAAACCGGACTGTTTAATAGGAAGGTATTAAAATCGGCTGTTACTGATGGACAGAAAATTTCGGAGCAGATCCATGCCGCACTCGGTCAGAATTGATTCCGGGTGGAACTGCACCCCCCAGACCGGTAGATCCTTGTGCCGCAGTCCCATGATCTCACCATTTTCAACCCACGCGGTTACCTCAAGGCAATCCGGTAGAGTGGGGCGGTCGACAACCAGAGAATGGTAGCGAGTAGCAAGGAAAGGGTTCGGAAGTCCGGCAAACAATTCCTGGCCGTTGTGAAGAACGGGTGATGTCTTGCCATGCATGAGAGAAACACTGCGAAGTATTTTGCCGCCAAAGGCATAGCCGATGGACTGGTGTCCAAGACAGACTCCCAGTATCGGAATTTTTCCCGCAAAATGTTTGATGGCTGAAACGGAAATACCGGCCTCTTCCGGAGAGCACGGACCGGGAGAGATGACAAGCCGCTCAGGCCGTAAGGCTTCAATCTCTGCAAGTGATACCTTGTCATTCCGGTATACCTTCACGTCTTCACCAAGTTGGCCGAAATATTGGACAATATTGAAAGTGAATGAATCATAATTATCGATCATCAGTAACATTCAGGTCAAACCTTTCTCGGCGATTTCTACAGCCCGCATAACAGCCATTCCCTTATTAACAGTTTCCTGCCACTCTGTCGAGGGGTCAGAATCGGCTACAATACCGGCGCCTGCCTGCAGATGAATTTCCCCTCCCTTTATTACCAGGGTGCGGATGGTGATACAAAGATCCATGTTTCCAGAAAAAGAAAAATAGCCGACTGCGCCACCGTAGATCTCACGGCGTACCGGTTCAAGCTCGTCGATGATCTGCATGGCACGGACTTTTGGGGCTCCTGACAGTGTGCCGGCGGGAAATGTGGCCCGAACCAGATCAAAGGCATCCCGGTCAGCCGATAATTGCCCCTGAACATTTGAAACAATATGCATGACATGGGAATAGCGTTCGATGAGCATCAGTTCGGATACGCTGACAGAGCCGGTTGTGCAGACCCGTCCCAAATCATTTCTGCCTAGATCCACCAGCATGACATGCTCGGCACACTCTTTTGGATCAGCAAGCAGTTCATCAGCCAGTCGGTCATCAATATCGGGAGTTGCTCCACGAGGGCGGGTTCCGGCAATGGGGCGCAATTCTACCCGATCCCCCTCCTTGCGAACCATTACCTCAGGGGAGGCACCGGCAATCACCGTATCATCAAGCCGAAGGAAAAACATATAAGGTGAAGGATTAAGAGTTCTCAGCACCCGATAGATATCTAAAGGGTCGGCGGTAAGCTCTCCGCTGAAGCGCTGGGAAAGCACAACCTGAATGATATCGCCTGATCTTACGTATTCCTTGGCCTTTTCGACAGAAGCCTCAAACTCTGCACGGGATATGTTGGAGAGGAATTTGACCGGTTTTACAGTGGGAGAAGCAGATTGTGGCGGTAAAGGAGTGCGCAATTGCCGGATTATATTATTTATTCTTTCGGTTGCACGTGTATATGCTTCTGAGGTAGGTACATTCTCAGTAATATGTGCATTTGAAACCACTTTGATTTTCTGACGCATAGTGTCAAAAATCACGATGGTATCTGTTATCATGAAATATGAATCATATGCGTCAAGCAGAGCCGGTTTTTTAGTCGTAAGAGATTCAAAATGTCGCACCATGTCATAGCCGAGATAGCCGACAGCTCCACCAAAAAAACGGGGGAGTCCATCAACCTCGACAGGAGTGAACTGCGCCAAAAGTTCTTTAATACAATTAAGAGGATCGGTGGATTCCTGCTGAACAGTGATTCCGTCAGAAATAGTTTCAACCAGATTTCCCTTTGAGCGAATGATGACAGAGGGCGCCGAGCCGAGAAAGCTGTAGCGACCCCATTTTTCACCACCCTCAATACTTTCGAGGAGATATGAAAAACGACCATCGTCAAGCTTTCTGAAAGCCGAAACCGGCGTGTCCATATCCGCCATGATTTCCCGAAAGACCGGAATCAAATTACCTTTTTCAGCAAGTGCATAAAATTTGTCACGGGGTGGGAAGAACATTACGTACCTCATGTGAAAAAATCAGGAAAATAGTTAACACAGGCACAGCGGAGAGTCAAGTAGCGGCGGTTAAAATACCACAATCCAAAGTTAGTATACATTGTTTATTGCGTACTATATTATATTTAAAAATGTGTT
>JAFLLC010000036.1:0-41949 GCA_019162745.1 Deltaproteobacteria bacterium
GGCGGACAGCCCTGCCGAGATGGCACAGGCGCTGCTGAAGGTGTATAAGCCGTAAAAAAATATGCATATAGTCCTAACTAATAAAGGCGACCGAAAGGCCGCCTTTATTAGTAGTAAGAAAGATTTGTCACCCAATATCAACTACTGACCCACTTGTATCATTATAGCGAGTAGGATTGTCACAGGAACGTAAACATAATTGGATTGATAATTGGTACTCAATTAGGTATACAAGGACGCGTATTTTCAAGTTAAGAACGATGATCTTTGTATGGTAACGGCTGATAATCCAGTTAATGTACTGATATATAAAGTTTAATTGGATTGTGAAGAGAGTTGAATTGTGCGACAGTGAGTCCCCTGGCGCCCCAGCCATTTTTTTTGTAAAGGTCAGCTTTCGAGGCTGACCTTTTTTGTTCAATCTATATCTGATAGCCTATACTCCGCCGCCCTGTGATGTAGGCAAGGACTTAAGCAGCGTGCTGATCAACCTTGTTTCGATTCACCCCTACCCTTCTCCGCAATCAATTCCCCTGGCGAACGCCTTTCTAAAGGCGTATGCGCTCAAGAGCGCTGTTTCTATAACTCTTGTTGATTTTTTTAACGGAGATGATACTGCAACGTGCGCTGCAAAGCTCGCCGAGCCGCCCCCTATCGCAGTGGGCTTTTCGATGTATGTCTGGAATCGTGAACTCAGTTGTGAAATTGCGGCCGAACTGCGGCGAAATCATCCTGCCGTCATACTCTTTTCCGGTGGTCCGGAAGTCACTGCTGATCCTGAGTCTGTCTTAAATATGGGCATCTTTGACTTCGTTATTATCGGCGAAGGCGAAGTCCCTTTTTTATCACTTTGCCAATCATTGGAAACAGGTGGAGATTATTCGAGCATACCCGGTGTTCTGCTGCCCGGCTCTGCCATACTCCCCCCGCCTGCCCCACTGGCAAATATGGACCTAATACCATCTCCATACCTGACCGGGGTGATCGATACTCATGCCTATCCGGGGATTCTCTGGCAATTGTCTCGTGGCTGCAGCTTTACCTGTGATTTCTGTTTTGATTCGCGCGGGATCCACGGTGTACGGCATTTTTCGCTGGAAAGAGTGGAAGCCGAATTACGACATTTTGCCGCCAGCGGCATCCGGCAGATATTTGTACTTGATTCCACTTTTAACCTGAATCCAAAGCGTGCCAAACAAATCCTGAGGATGATTAAAAAAATTGCCCCGAATATCCACTTTCATTTTGAGGTCCGCAATGAATTTATTGACCGTGAAATGGCAAAACTCTTCGCACAGATTGCATGTTCATTGCAAATCGGGCTGCAGAGTGCTGATCGGGAAGTTCTCAGACAGGTTGGGCGGTCATTTGACAAAACTGACTTCACTGCAAAGGTCGGGCTGCTGAATGAAAGCGGCGCTATTTTCGGTTTTGACCTGATTTACGGCCTGCCCGGGGACACCCTGGACGGTTTTCGTGTCACCATGGACTATGCTCTGTCGCTCTACCCGAATCACCTCGATATTTTCCCACTTGCTGTTCTGCCGGGGACAAGGTTGGCGTCTCGCGGGATTTCTCTAAAATTACGCTGGGACAATAAGCCACCTTATATACTCGAAGCGACCGACAGTTTCAGCCCGGCTGATATGGCCACGGCATCCGCACTGGCCGCTGCGTGTGACATTTTTTATACACGAGGTAAAGCGGTCGCATGGTTTAATGCCGTAGTTGCCGTCCTTGGTCTGAAACCTTCAGCTTTTTTGCAGAAGTTCAGCCGCTGGCTGCTTGAAGAGAGGGGCTGCAGCAAAAAAGAGTCTGACTTTAGTGATGATGACATCTGGGAAATACAGCAGCTTTTTACCAGATATCTTTTCAGCGGTAAAAAAGTAAAGCGCTTGCATCCTCTTGTACTTGATCTGGTAAATTATCATCATCATTACGCCTCTGTGCTGCTGTCTCCCTTACCGGAGGCCACTGTTGATTACCCCACCACTGACAACTTGTGCGCAACTCGCTTCAGGCTTTCTCCATCAGCCCGGATAGTGCATTTTACTTATGAGATAGAAGAACTTCTCGATTGTGGAGAGCCGCATATTATCCTGATGTACGAAAATCTCGCTCAATCCGGCTCCCAGGCGGTTATCTACCTCAATGATGGATCGGTATGCACCGAATCACTGGCAGCTCCCTACATATCCCTGTTGGAGCAGATCCGAGTTGGAGGCGACAGTATCAGCTTGTCAGAAACCGGGCTTACCAGCGATGAAGTCAATGAATTTATTGATTTTGCTCTACAGGAAGGTATTATTATGAAAATATGATAAAAAACAGGACCGATCAACTATCCGTATCCAGCTTGGTAGTATTGAAAGAGGTTGCATTTCGCTTATTTTTTAAGTATAAGTACTAATTCTTTGGCATATGTTTTTTACTCTGCTCCTATTTTGAAAGGTGCTTAATCGCCATGTACGATAAAATTAAGATTTTTTCCGGCAACTCAAATCCTGATTTGGCTCAAAGCATTTGCGACAGCCTTGGCGTTCCGCTCGGTACGGCTCGGGTTCGCCGGTTCTCCGATGGCGAAGTTATGGTTGAGATCGGTGAAAATGTCCGCGGCCGCGATGTGTATGTTGTTCAGTCAACCTGCGCGCCGACCAATGACAACCTCATGGAGCTGCTGGTTATTACTGATGCATTGAAACGGGCGTCGGCAGCAACCATAACTGCAGTTATACCCTATTACGGCTATGCCCGCCAGGATCGCAAAGCGGCGCCCCGTACTCCGATCACAGCCAAACTGGTTGCAGATCTCATAACAACCGCCGGTGTTAACAGAGTTGTCACTATTGACCTGCACGCCGGTCAGATTCAGGGCTTTTTCAATATACCGGTTGACAATCTATACGCGGCACCCGTTATTCTTAATTATCTAAAAGATCGCTTCATCGGCGAACAAGTAGTCATGGTTTCTCCTGACGCCGGCGGCACCGAAAGAGCCCGCGCATTTGCCAAACGCCTGGAATACTCACTTGCAGTAATTGACAAGCGCCGTACCGGCCCTAACGTAGCCGAAGTAATGCACCTGATCGGTGATGTCCGTGATAAGATAGCCGTTATTCTGGATGATATGATTGATACGGCCGGCACCTTGACTCAAGCGGCCAAAGCACTTAAAGCAAACGGCGCCAAAGCGGTTTACGCCTGTGCCACACACGGCGTCCTGTCAGGCCCGGCAATTGAGCGCATCAATGCTTCCGAAATTGAAGAGGTTGTTTTTACTGACACAATACCGGGCGGTACCCGTAATAATTTAACGTCAAAAATCAAAGTACTTTCTGTGGCAGACCTGTTGGCCGAAGCTATCAGGCGAATTCATGAAGATGAATCTGTAAGTTCGTTATTTGTATAGAACCAAATTGTTGATTATGAATAGGACGGTGTTGACCCGTCACTACACGTGGAGGAACTTATGCAACAGAAACAAATGAATATTGAACTGCGCACCAAGACCGGTACAGGCGTAAGCCGAAGACTTCGCATGGCTGATATGGTACCGGGTGTTGTTTACGGCAAGGGTCTTGATCCGGTAACTGTCAGTGTTAAAAGCCGTGATCTGCAGGAAGCTATTTCCGGCGCTGGCGGGCAGAACAATCTGATCACCTTTATCGGCGGCGGAAGTTTGGACCAGAATATTGCGATTGTTGCAGATATTCAGCGTGATCCAATCAAGCGTACCTTTAAGCACGTTGATCTCCATCGCATCAATCCGAATGAAAAACTCCGGGTCACCGTACCTGTTGTTATCTCCGGTTCCGCTATCGGCGTAAAAGAAGGAGGTTTGCTCGATCAAGCTCATCATGAACTGCACATCGAGTGCCTCCCGGGAAACATCCCTGACAGCATTACAATTGATGTAACTGATCTCAAAGTTGGCGAATCGGTTCATGTCAGCGAAATCACGCTTCCTGAAGGTATTGTTATTCTTGATCAGCCCAAGATTCCTGTTGTCAGCATTCTTGGTAAAGCCAAGGAAGAAGAAGAAACTGCAGCTGAATCTCCAACCGCCGCCTAGCAGAACCATAACTAACAGTATGAGTACCTATATAATTGCGGGGCTGGGTAATCCCGGCCCCACCTATCAATGGACCCGCCATAATGCGGGTTTTCTTTTTTTGGAGCGCCTTTCTCAGCGTGAAAATATTTCTATTTCCAGAAAATCATTCTCAGGTTTTAGCGGGGAATGGAATTTTGCCGGACACCGTCTGATACTGCTTAAGCCTCAGACTTTCATGAACTTGTCCGGGAACTCTGTTATGCCGGCTCTCCAATTCTCTAAGCTGCCGATTTCCAATTTGATCGTCGTCCATGATGAACTTGATCTTCCGTTTGGGGTCGTACGTTTCAAGCATGGCGGCGGGCATGGCGGCCACAACGGCTTGCGTTCCATAATGGAAAATCTTGGCAAAGGTGACTTTATTCGACTGCGAATAGGCATTGGAAAATCACCCTATGGTGACACAACCGGCCATGTCCTTGGAAATATCCCCCCGGACCAGATGGAAAGGCTGCCCAGAGTACTCGATGGCGGCATAGAAATGCTTGAAGTGATGCTTAAAGAAGGGCTCCCTAAATCTATGAGTCTCTACAATAACAAGAATTTTCTGGAAGGATAGTTTTATGGGTTTTAACTGCGGAATTGTCGGACTGCCAAATGTTGGCAAATCTACTATCTTTAATGCTCTAACCTCAGCCGGTGCGGAATCTGCAAATTATCCATTTTGCACAATTGAACCGAATGTCGGAATTGTCCAGGTGCCCGACCCCCGAATGGATCAATTGGCAATCATCGTCAAACCGCAGAAAATGCAGCCGACGACAATTGAATTCGTCGACATCGCCGGCCTTGTCAAGGGCGCCAGCCAGGGTGAAGGACTCGGGAACCAGTTTCTTGGTCACATCCGCAGCGTTGATGCGATCGTTCATGTTGTGCGCTGTTTCGATGACGACAATATTATTCATGTGAATGGTCGTGTTTCGCCGGCCGATGACATCGAGATCATTAATACCGAACTCGCTCTGGCAGACCTTGACACAATTGAAAAAAAATTGCAGCGGGCTGAAAAAATGGCACGCAGCGGTGACAAGAAAGCAAAGGAAGAGGTTGATTTTTATCTGCGGGTCAGAGCCCTTCTCGAACAGGTCAAAAAGCTTCAAGGGATTGCCCAGAACGAAGACGAAAGAATCTGGATGCGAGACCTGCATCTTCTGACCGATAAACCGGTCCTTTATGTTGCAAATGTCGCCGAAGACGACCTGGAGGGGAACCACCCTAACGTTGCCAAGGTCCGCGAAATTGCCGCCTCTGAAGGAGCAGGCGTTGTAGTTATCTGCGGAAAACTGGAAGCAGAAATAGCCGAGCTTGACGGTCCTGAAAAAAAGGGGTTTCTTGATGATATGGGATTAGAGGAAGCCGGTCTTGATCGCCTTATCCGCAACGGTTATGCGCTTTTGGGCCTCATCACCTATTTTACAGCCGGTGTCAAGGAGGTCCGCGCCTGGACAATTGCCAACGGCACAAAAGCGCCACAAGCTGCGGGCGTTATCCACACTGATTTTGAAAAAGGGTTTATCCGGGCGGAAGTAATCGGCTTCAATGATTACATAAGCTGCAATGGTGAAGCTGGTGCGAAAGAGAAGGGGTTGATGAGGCTGGAAGGAAAAGAGTACATAGTTAAGGACGGAGACGTTATGCATTTTCGTTTTAATGTGTAGCTGTACGTTTATATTAGTATTGGTCCAAAACTATTCAATAGCAACGCACCACCGCCACTATGTTCTGTTCGACCTTTTTAATTGAGCGGCATCATGAGTTATGTTACTGTACAAAGCTGTTTTGGCAAATATTCAACCTGCGGGAGATAATTTATATGTTCAGTTCAATTATAAAAAAGTTTATCGGAAGCAAAAATGAGCGTGAAATAAAAAAAATGTGGCCGACCGTATCGGCGATCAATGCTCTTGAAGCTTCACTTTCTTCCCTTTCTGATGAACAGCTGACCAACAAAACCGCAGAATTCAAGGAACGCTATATAAAGGGTGAATCTCTTGATTCATTGCTCTCTGAAGCATTTGCTGTCTGCCGTGAAGCAAGTAAACGTGTGCTCGGTATGCGCCATTTTGACGTTCAGTTGATAGGCGGCATGGTACTGCATTCGGGTAAAATTGCCGAAATGAAAACCGGAGAGGGAAAAACGCTGGTAGCCACCCTTCCCGCCTACCTTAATGCCATTTCCGGCAAGGGTGTGCATGTTGTTACCGTCAACGATTATCTGGCAAAACGTGACTCCGAATGGATGGGGCGGCTGTACAATTTCCTCGGGTTGACGGTAGGCATAGTTGTGCATGGCATTGAAGATGACCAGCGCCGCCTTAATTATGCTGCTGATATTACGTATGGAACCAACAACGAGTTCGGCTTTGATTACCTGCGGGATAATATGAAATTTGACCTCGCTGATTATGTTCAGCGCGGTTTCAACTACGCCATCGTGGACGAAGTTGACTCTATTCTGATTGACGAGGCCAGGACGCCGCTGATCATTTCCGGCCCTACCGAAGATTCAACAGACAAATACTACGTTATTAACAATATAATTCCAAAGCTGGTAAAAGGTGAAACAATAGAAGTCGAAGCAAATACTCTCTCCGGGAAACGCAAGCAATATACCGGTGATTTTACCATTGATGAAAAGGCCAAAAGTGCGGCTTTGACCGAACAGGGTGTACTGCAGGTAGAAAAACTTTTAAAGATTGAAAACCTGTATGATCCACGTAACATTGAAATTCTTCATCATGTCAACCAGGCTCTGCGCGCCCACGCCATGTACAAGCTTGATGTGGACTATGTCGTAAAAGAGGGTGAAGTGCTTATTGTTGATGAATTTACCGGCCGTCTCATGCCAGGTCGCCGCTGGTCTGACGGTCTGCACCAGGCTATTGAGGCGAAAGAAGGGGTCAAGATCGAAAACGAGAACCAGACCCTCGCTACGATCACTTTTCAGAACTATTTCCGCATGTACAGCAAACTGTCCGGGATGACCGGTACGGCCGATACCGAAGCTGAAGAATTTCACAAAATATATAAACTTGATGTGTGTGTTATTCCAACTAACCGACCGCTTGTACGTCCCGATTTTCCTGATGTTATATACAAAACAGAGAAGGAAAAATTCAAAGCGGTTATTGAGGATATCAAAGAGCATTATGCTGTTGGTCAGCCTTGCCTTGTCGGGACCATCTCGATTGAAAAATCTGAAGTCCTTTCAGAACTGCTGAAACTGCAGGGTGTTCCACACAGCGTACTGAATGCCAAACAGCATGAACGCGAGGCGGAGATAGTCTCGCAGGCCGGGCGCAAGGGTGCCATAATGATTGCCACCAATATGGCTGGCCGTGGTACCGACATTGTGCTGGGCGGGAACCCGGATGCCCTGGCTAAACAGTGGCGGCGGGCTAATCCGGAAGCTACGGACGAACAATATGAAGCGGTGGTTGCCAAATATAAAGCTGAATGTCTTGCTGAGCATGAAGAAGTAATTAAACTTGGCGGTCTGCACATCCTCGGAACCGAACGGCATGAGTCGCGCCGTATCGACAATCAGCTGCGCGGCCGCTCCGGACGTCAGGGAGACCCGGGGTCATCTAAATTCTACCTGTCACTGGAAGATGATCTGCTGCGGATTTTCGGCTCCGAGCGAGTCTCCAAAATCATGGATCTTCTCAAAATTGAGGAGGGTGAGGCTATTACTCACGGCATGATTTCAAGATCGATTGAAAATGCCCAGAAGAAAGTTGAGGCGCATAACTTTGACATTCGTAAGCACCTCATCGAATATGATGATGTCATGAACAAGCAGCGCGAAGTTATTTACAGCCAGCGCCGCGAAATCCTGGGGGGCCAGGATATAAGGGAGAGTTTCCTGGAAATGCTCGATGATACGATTGAGGAGATTGCCTCCGCTTTCGCCATTGACAAGGTACCCCCGCACGAATGGGATTGGCAGGGGATAAGCGAAAGTGTTTATAAATATTTTAACCTCCAGCTTGATCTGCCGGAAGAGATGATAAGCCGCCTGACACCGGTCAATTTCCAGGAAACAATCAGCGAGCAGGTCCATGCCATCTTCACTGCCCGGGTTGAAGAGATGGGCGACGAACTGATTGACCATCTCATCAAAATAATGATGCTGCAGGCCATTGATACGCACTGGAAAGACCACCTGTTGAACATCGACCACCTGAAGGAAGGTATCGGTCTGCGTGGTTACGGTCAGAAAGACCCCAAACAGGAATACAAAAAAGAAGCCTACAACCTATTTATGGAATTGATGAGCCGTATCCGCGATGAGGTTGTAGAACGTATCTTCTGGGTTCAGATAAATAAAGATGGTGAAGAAATAGAAGAGATGGAGGAAGAACAGCGCAGCAAAAAGCTTGTTTTCAATCTTGGAGGTGGCGACGAGTATTCCCAGGAACCGGCCAAAAGCCAGAAAGTTGCAGGGCGTAACGATCCCTGTCCGTGCGGAAGCGGCAAAAAATACAAAAAATGCTGCGGAAAGTAACTGAGCTCTTTCCAGAACTGAATATTTTATCTTTTCAAGAGGTGTAGTCCGATGGATATACGGGGCTTTTCATTTTCTACGATAGAAGCGGCAATTAAAATAGCGGGGCGTAAAGATCTTGCACTTATATTTTCAGAAGTTCCGGCAATCGCCGCTGCCGTATTTACAACCAGTACGGTAAAGGCCGCACCGGTGCTGGTATCCAGCGAGCACATTGCAAGCGGGCTCGCCCAGGCACTGGTTGTTAACAGCGGCAATGCCAACGCCTGTACCGGTGAAGCCGGAATGAAAGTCGCACAGGAAACTACCCGGCTTGTTGCACACGCTCTTGGAATTGACACTACTGCCGTACAAGTCTGCTCAACCGGAGTCATTGGCGTGCAGATGCCGATGGAACGGATACGGAACGCTATTCCTGCTCTGGTTGACGGTCTCAGCTCAGGTACGCTTGACGATATAGCCCAGGCAATTATGACGACTGATACCTTCCCCAAAATGGAAGCCAGCAGCGGCCAGGCCGGCGGAGTCAGTTACACTGTAGCAGGAATCGCCAAAGGAGCCGGCATGATCATGCCAAACATGGCTACCATGCTCTCCTTAATCATCACCGATGCCGTCATAGAACCGACATTCCTCCAGCAGAGCTTCCGCCACGCGGTCGACAACTCTTTTAACGCCATCACCGTTGACGGCGACATGTCTACCAATGACACCTGCCTGATTATGGCAAACGGTATGGCAGGAAATCCGGTTATCACTGCGGGATCAGCGGAAGGAATTTCCTTTACACTAATCTTGAATGACGTTTTACTCTCATTGGCCAAACAGATCGTAAAAGACGGCGAGGGAGCAACAAAATTTGTTGAAATACGAGTCACCGGCGCCAGGGACGATTCCGATGCAAAGCGTGCCGCCATGGCGATCGCCAACTCCAGTCTGGTTAAGACAGCTTTTTTCGGGCAGGATGCCAACTGGGGACGGATCTTTGCCGCAGTCGGGTATTCCGGCGCTGAAGTCGATCAATCGCGGCTGTCACTGAACTTTAACGAAGTCTGCATGGCCAGAAACGGAATCTTTGCCGGTGAAGATGCCGAAGTCCGCGGCACAGAGGTGCTCAAACAAAAGGAATTTACCGTTTCGGTTGATCTTGGCATCGGCAGCGGCACTGCCACCGTGTACACCTCTGATCTGACTCATGAATACATCAATATCAACGCGGACTATCGATCCTGATTTTTTAAAGAGCAGACACCCCAAGGGATCTAAATGGTGTACCTGTGATGAAATTACGATGTGATAAATCAACACTGAGAACTGCGGCCGGAATTAACAACAACACAAAATACCTTGAAACGCTAATACCTTGACACGTTATTGCACCTGTGTTAGTTGTTTCCGGCGTATTATTCTTGCGTATCCACTAAGCAAGGGAGGGCTTGATGAGCATAAAAGTGCTGGTCGCCGACGACAGTATCACCATCCAGAAAGTAATCGGCATTATTTTTGGTGGAGACGAATACTCCTTAACAATTGTTGATAACGGCAAATCTGCTGTAGATAAAGCACGTGAAATCATCCCCGATATACTACTGATTGATGCCCTGATGCCTGGAATGAGCGGTTATGAAGTGGCTGAAGCCGTCCGCTCGACGCCGTCGTTGGCCGCTAAGCCGATTTTGATCCTTACCGGTTCATTTGAACCTTTTGACGAAGATAAAGCAAAAAAAAGCGGTGCGGATGGTTTTATTGCCAAACCTTTTGAGTCACAGCAAATTATCACCAAGGTAAAAGAACTCCTGGAACTTGGCAAATCAAGGGCCACTTCAGCCGCCTCGCAATCTCAGCCTGCCTTTGAAACAACTGATATACCAACCCCGGTTTTTGCTCAACAACACGAAGCTCCGGAAGCAGCACCGGCTGATATATGGGGTGCATTTACCCTGGATGTTGAACCACCGGCAACAACAGCGGCTCCAATAGTCACTCCTCCCTCTGCAGCGACGGCCGAACCGGACGTATTTGCGATAGTCCATGAAGAAAATGATGCCCAACTCATTCAGACTGCAATCACAGCTGACATTTTGCCTGAAGATGCAGGCTCACAATGGTTCCCTGTTGAGGAAAATACGTTTGAATTTGAAGAGGAGGACATTGCAGAATCTCCACCGACAGCATTTGCTGAGCAAACAGTTCCGACTCAGAAGGGAGCATTTGGTGCCATCGTTTTTGAAGATGACGCTGCGACTCCGGCTGCCGCAGCTTTTTCCGCAGCTCCTGCTTCGGATTTCAATTATTCCACTCCTCCGTCAGCGGCATTTGAAGCGCCAATTCTGTCAGATTCATCCCCCCTTGCAGAAAAAGCGGCTCCTGCTGCACCCGCTAACACTGTATCTCTGACTGAGGAGCAGTTGAAAGCGGCGATCTCTGCCGCTTCAAAAGAAGTTATCGAGCGAATCGTCTGGGAGGTCGTTCCTGACCTGGCAGAGGCTCTGATCCGCGAGGCAATCCGTAAGATCAAAGAAGGGGCCTAGTTCCCATTGCAGGCATAACAACCTATAAGGGGATGGCGACATCCTCTTTTTTCGTCTGGAGATACAGAACATGATCAAAAAAGCCATAGCCAAAGTTGTTGACCGTGAAAATTTGACCGAAGGCGAGATGATCGAGGTCATGAATCAGATCATGTCTGGTGAGTGCACCCCGGCGCAGATCGGAGCCTTTATCACCGCTCTGCGCATGAAGGGAGAAACTGTCGAGGAGATAACCGGCGCAGCCCGCGTCATGCGCGAACGGGCTACTCCGATCAAGGTCGGCAAAGGTGTGCTTGATATTGACCGCGACGATATCAACATCGACCGGGAAACAATCCTGGATGTGGTCGGCACAGGCGGCGACGGCACTAACACCTTCAACGTCTCCACTACCGTTTCCTTTGTGGTTTCGGCCTGCGGGGTCAAGGTAGCCAAGCACGGCAACCGCTCGGTCTCTTCCGCCTGCGGCAGCGCCGACGTACTCGAAAAGTTGGGTATTAATCTGGATGTGACACCCGATCTTGTCGAAAAGTGTATCGATCAGATCGGTATCGGCTTCCTGTTCGCCCCTGCCCTGCACGGCGCCATGAAGCACGCCATCGGCCCGCGCCGGGAGATCGGCATCCGCACAATCTTTAACATTCTCGGCCCCTTGACTAATCCGGCCGGTGCCGACTGCCAGGTGATGGGGGTCTACAGTCCTGATCTGGTGGAAAAGCTGGCCGGTGTACTGCACAAACTGGGGTGCAAGCATGGTTTTGTGGTTCATGGATCGGACGGCATGGATGAAATGACCATGACCGGTGAAACTCTCGTCGCCGAAGTCACCCCCGCCGGTATAAAACTGTTATCGGTCACCCCGGAACAGCTGGGACTGACGCGCTGCCTGATGCAGGCACTCAAGGGAGGCGATGCCGCTACCAACGCGGTAATCATTAAAGCAGTACTATCCGGGGAACGTGGACCGCGGAGAGATATCGTCCTCCTGAATGCTGCCTATGCCCTGGTGGCCGCAGGCAAGACGGACTCACCCGCAGAAGGAATAACGCTGGCCGCTGAGGCTATTGATTCCGGCCGGGCGCTGCAGCAGGTGGAGAAGTTGGCGGTTTTGACTAATCATCTGATATGAAAGCAGACACCATGACTACCGATACCCCGGATATTCTTAAAAAAATAGTAGCTCACAAGATAGAAGAAGTAGCCTCTGCCAAATTCAAGGTTCCGCTCAGCGAACTGCAGGGACGTATACTTGACCTGGAGGATGTGCCGCGCGGTTTCGAGCGTCATCTGCGTGATGCGGCAGCGTCCGGTTGGACCGCAGTCATTGCCGAGATCAAGAAGGGCTCCCCAAGCAAGGGCGTTATCCGTGATGATTTCGACCCGCTGGAGATTGCCGGGATCTATCAGGACAACGGTGCAATCTGCCTGTCGGTATTGACTGATGAGCAGTTCTTTCTAGGGCACCTCCGCTATCTGGCCCTGATCCGTGAAACGGTCTCCCTCCCGCTGCTGCGCAAGGATTTCATCTGTGATCCCTATCAGATCTTTGAGGCTCGGGCCGCCGGGGCGGATGCCATTCTGCTGATCGCCGCCATGCTTGATCTGAATACGCTGCTTGATTTCCATGCCGTGGCACAGGAGGTTCACCTGGATGTGCTGCTGGAAGTCCATGATGAAGCGGAGATGGAGAAGGCTCTTAAAACTGACTGCACCCTGATTGGTGTAAACAACCGCAATCTGAGGACGTTTGCAACCGATCTCGGCACTACCGGACGTCTGGCACGCATGATGCCGGCCGGCCGGTTCCTGGTGACTGAAAGCGGGATAAACCATCGGGATGATATCAACCGTCTTGCTGCTGATGGAGCTCAAGCGTATCTGATCGGCGAATCCATGATGCGTGAAGCTGATATTGGTCAGAAACTTCGTGAACTGCTCGCCAGCTGATTATCTCCGTACATCAATGCCGTAACTTTTGATTTTACGATGCAGGTTACTCCGCTCCAGCTCAATAAGTTCCGCAGTACGGGAGATATTCCAGTCGTTTTCTTCTAATTTTTGAATAATGAACTCCCGTTCGAAATCCTCACGGGCATCCCGCAGTGCCGACCGGGCATGAAGGCCATCCGGAGATGCGGCATGCATCGTTCCGGTTAAAGATTCTCCTGATAAATCCGGAATATCCTCAGCTGAAATAATACGCCCTGGTGCCACAATCAGTATTCGTTCCACCACATTTTTTAATTCGCGCAGGTTACCGGGCCATGAATACCGCTGCAGTTTGTCGAGCGCCTCCGGAAGAAAAACCTTTGCTTCGCCACCTTCCCGCCGGAAGAATTGGACAACAAAATTCTGGACAAGCGGACCAATATCCTCCAGGCGCTCACGCAGTGACGGAGCTCTGAATGGCATGGTATTCAGTTGATAATACAGATCAGCGCTGAACTTTCCTGCCGCCATATCCTGTTCGAGGGATCTCGTAGTTGCAGCAATAATACGAATATCCGCGTTAAGCCGGCGGATACCCCCTATCCGTTCAAAACTCCCTTCCTGAATAAAGTGAAGAATTTTCATCTGAGTGGCAAGTGACAATTCACCTATTTCATCCAAAAAAAGCGTACCGCCATCGGCCTGATCAAAGCGCCCTTTCTTATGTGACGTTGCACCGATGAAAGCGCCCTTCTCATGACCGAACAACTCGCTCTCGATCAGCTCTTCGGGGATGGCGGAGCAATGCACAGTGACAAGTGGCCGCTCTCTCCTTGGGCTGGAGCAGTGAATTGAGCATGCAATCAATTCCTTTCCGGAACCGTTTTCACCACGTATCAATACGGAGGCCGAAGTCGGCGCAACGTGCCGGATCTGTTCCCGAATATTAATAATCTCCGGAGAATCACCGATAAGTTCATAATTTGCAGAGACTGAACGTTTCAGTTCGGCGTTTTCAACTTTTAATTCCTGTAACTGCAGCGCGTTGGCGACACTGATCAGAACTTTTTCGAGCGAAAGCGGCTTTTCAATAAAATCAAAAGCCCCCAGCTTGGTAGCACGCACCGCCGTCTCAATCGTGCCGTGACCGGAAATCATGATGACTGTTATCTGAGGGAACTGCACTTTAAGTTTCTCAAGGGTCGCCAGACCATCCATACCAGGCATCCAGATATCGAGGAGGATCAGGTCCGGAAGTTCCTGTCGGGCGGTATCAATACCTTCAGCGCCACTTTCCGCGCTCAGAACCTGATACCCTTCATCTTCAAGAATCCCGCTCAGGGCGGTTCTGATATCCTTTTCATCATCAATTATCAAAATTGTGTGTGTCATAACGGCTCCAAACGTATAATTTGTTTATCCGGCAGGCAATTCTACTACAAAGACCGCTCCGTGCGGCATATTGTCACGTATCCGCACAAAACCGCCATGATCTGTCACAATACTGCTCACTATGGCCAACCCGAGACCTGTCCCGCTCTTCTTGGTTGAGAAATACGGTTCAAACAGGCGCGGCTTGTCTTGCGGCGAAATTCCCGGCCCATCATCAGCAATGCTTATAGTCGCCATTTTCAGCACATCATCAAAGAATGTCGATATGATAACGGTGCCATGCTCTCCCATGGCGGCAACAGCATTTTCAAGAATATTGATCAGCACACGCTTGATTTGATCTCGATCAATCATTAACAGCGGCATCCGGGCATCGGTAGCGACTTCGAATTGCACACCGCGATGAGCTTCCTGGTACAGTGTCAGAGATTCGTGAATCAGCCCGTTAATATCGTTCGGTTCAGGTTGAATAGCTGGCATCCGGGCAAAATTGGAAAATTCATTGACAAGATTTTTCAAATCTTCAACCGATTTGATAATCATCTCGGTACATTCATCAAACACCTTCTCATCATCACTAAAGCGTGAAAGATAGCGTTTTCTGAGGCGCTGGGCAGAGAGCTGAATCGGAGTCAGCGGATTCTTGATTTCATGGGCTATTCTGCGGGCGACCTCACGCCAGGCGGCCATGCGTTGGGCCCGCATCATCTGCGTCAGATCATCAAGCACAGCGACCATCCCGAGTATCTCGCCATTCTGGGCGCGCAGCAGCGTCAAATGCAACTGCAGTGCGAGACGAGACCCACTTAGATCCAGAAAAATCTGTTTGCTGATAGTCCCCAGCTTCGACTGCATCAGTTCCCTGATGGATTCCGAGGCGATATCAAGGTGTTTTTCGTTGATGACCTCCCGGTAGTTTTTACCAAGAACCTTACCGGCGCTTAAACCGAGCAGACGCTCGGCAGAAGTATTGATCGTACGCAATACTCCCTCGCTGTCGATCGAGATGACACCGGCAGTAATATTGTGCAGCACAATCTCCATATACTGCTGACGCCGCTCGATTTCACTGTTACTCCGGAGCAGTTCGAGATTGGAGACATTCAGCGCATACTGTTTGGTACGTAAATCATCCGTCATGAGATTAAACGACTGCACCAGCATGCCGATTTCATCAGCTGAATAAGACTCTATCCGGACATCCAGGTTACCACCCGCTACGGCATGTGTAGCATCCACCAGCTCCTGAAGCGGTCTGGTCATACTGTTTGCCAGATAGACTCCCATCCAGTACGCAAAAAATACAATCACCATCGCAATTAAAAAAAGTGTGATTATATAACCGGTCCGGATCGGATTTTTCATAATCTTGAGCTGACGAAATTCATGGTACGACGCGGTAATCTCCTTCATTTTGTTCACAAGTGAATACGGCACGTAATAATTGACAACAACGACACCGACAACATCCGACTCGTTCCAGGTCGAACGGATAGGCACAATGCCCCGGATCAGATCGGCCTTTCCTGCCTGATTCACTCTGGTCAGCTCTTCACCAGCCAAACCACGCTTGATATCTTCCGAAGATGGATTGGTAAATTCACCCTTTGGTACTGCAGGATTAGAAGAGCGTACCAACTCCTCACGCTGGGCAGAATACACCTCAACAACTCCCAGGTTATATTCCTTCTGTTTCTGGTGGATAAGCCGCTTGAGCCGCGGCAGATTCGCTTCGTTAAGCAGCTTTTGATCTTTAATAAAACTGCTGATTTGTTTACCGTAATACAGTGAATTTGATGCCGAACTTTTGTAGTACGTTTGCGCGACTTCAAGTGACTCACTCAAAGATGTTTCAACCTGGGTGTTAAACCAGTTATGGACGGTATTATTAATAAACCCGGCGGCGGCAAAAAACAGCAACAGGGTGGGAACCAGCGAAAGGGCGACAAATGAAAGTACAAGTTTTGTACGTAGTTTTTTTGCAAGGGGGTTTGAGCGACTTTCAATAAATAGTTTTACAACATTGCGGCTGACCAGATATACAAGCAGAATAACAAGCAGAATGACTACATTAATAACTGCGAAAATAGCAATATTGCTCCCCAGTTTGGCACCGGCGCTTATCTGGGTCAGACTGATTTCAAACTTGGTCAGGAATATAATTGCTATAAAGGCCAGAACTATGATCATCGCTTCACGATATCGTTTTTTACGTTCTTCCTTTGAAACTATACTATTCATACAGCCGGAATTCCTTTCTATTATAGAGAGATGCCGATACTAGCATAGATAACATACGTTTAAAACTCATTGTTGCATTTTTGCATCAATTGCCGATTCAATTCAGGTATGATACTGTCCTGCATTATCTGAACAGAACTGGAGTAAGGTCATGCGCATACAGGACTCATCTTCACTGCGAGAACTTGATAAAAACACAAAGAGTTCATCACCGATAAAGAAAATCATGAATTCATTCTTCGCGGATGAATTAAGTCACCAGGAGGAAGGTGCCGTTTCTTATCAGGATGATATTGAAACGTTCAGAGCAGAAATCGAGAAGGCGGGAGATCTGCTGGCCACGGAACCGACACTGGCAAACTTTAAACATTTTCGCGATCTGCTGAGCAAGCTCGCAACAAAGGTAAATGCCGAGGCGTACCGATTGGAAAAGTTTGGCGGAACAGCGCAGAATCCACGCTATTATGAAATCATCACGGTAATTAATCGGGAAGCAGACAGCCTCTACAACCTTATTGTCAAAGAAAACCGCACTTCCATGGCGATTACCGCCAAGGTCATCGGCATCAAGGGGTTGGTGGTAGATCTGGTTACCTGAATATGGGAATATGGCAAAAGAATAAGTCCGCTCATACAGGAATAGACACTCAGCCATGGGCCGTATTGATCATAAATTGAAACAAAAAGGAGAATCATATGAGTGATACAGAATTGAACGCAACAGTACAAAAAGGGCTTGATCTTCTCGATCAGGGAGAGGTTAAACAATCTGTTTCCTTATTCGAAGAGTATTTGGACAGCAACAGGAACCAACCGGACAGTTGGTTCTACCTCGGAGATGCATTGGCTGAAGATGGCCGCCTGGATGACGCCATCGCCCGCTACCGTGAAGGGCTCAAGCTGTCTCCAGAAGATACCGACGCTCTGACGACGTTGGGGGATATGCTGCTCGAAACTGGTGACCACAGGGAGTCGCTTGCCTGTTACAAAAAAGTTCTGGAGATAGATCCGAAAGATACCGATACTCTCGTGAGCATCGGTCTTGTCTACAACAGCCAGGATCGCACTGATGATGCTATTCGCGCCTTTAGACAAGCGCTCGAAGTAGAACCGGACAACGTTTTTGCGCTCAATGCGCTTGGAGATGCGCTTTACGGACAGGGAGATGTCGATGGGGCTATTGCCGCCTTCACCAAAGGGGTGGAAATAGACCCTGAAGATCCGGCTGCACACTTTAGCCTGGGCGAACTGTACTATGATCTGGAAGAACTGGAAGAGGCCGAAGATTCCTGCCTGGAAGCGGTACGTCTTGATCCGGCCTACAGTATGGCGTACCTGACATTGGGTGGCATCTGTATGGATCAGGACCGCACGGCCGATGCGGTAGCCTATTTTGAGAACTACCTGAAATATGAAAAATCACTCCAGGCAGCTGACATGATCGCCGAGGTCAAGGCGGTTATCGAGGGGCTCAAAGAGGAATTAAAGGGGTCATAATGCTGCAACAAAAGCCTGTCCTGATAGATTCTCACGCTCATATATACTACCGCGACTTTGCCGGTGATTTTGAAGACATGCTGAAGCGTGCCGAGGAAGCCGGTGTGTCTGCCATTGTGGTGGTTGGCACAGATATCGAATCAAGTCGTGAAGCGGTCGTACTTGCAGAAAAATACCCGCAATTGTACGCCGCAGTGGGCATTCATCCACATGATGCAGGACGGGTCACCGATTCCTGTTATGACATTATACGAACGCTTGCCGTATCAAGTAAGAAGGTCGTTGCTATCGGTGAAATCGGGCTTGATTTCTTCCGCGACCGTTCGCCGCGCGACCAGCAGGAACTCGTTTTTCGCCGTTTCCTCCGGATTGCCGCGGATCTGAACAAACCGGTTATTATTCATGATCGCGACGCTCATCTCCGTGTCATGGCTATTCTGCGGGAAGAAAAGGTAAAAAGAGGCGTCCTGCACTGTTTTTCCGGTGATGCCGCTATGGCTGCAGAGGCATTCAGCCTTGGATTGTATATTTCAATACCTGGCACGATCACCTACCACAACAACCAAAACCTGAGAGATGTGGTGCAAGCGGTCAGTATCGATCGCATGATGGTCGAGACCGACTGTCCCTACCTGACCCCTGTCCCGCATCGCGGCGGTCGCAACGAACCCGCTTTTGTACGTCTCGCTGCCGAGAAAGTAGCCGAAGTTAAAGGACTAACTCTGGAAGATGTCGCCCGCATCACAACGAAAAATGCCGGCGACCTGTTCGGCATCAGCATCTGGGATCAATCGACGAAAATCGCTTACAAGATTCGTAATTCCCTGTACCTTAATATCACTAACCGCTGCTCAAACCGTTGTATTTTCTGCGCAAAGTTTGATAACTTTACGGTCAAAGGGCACAATCTGCTTTTGGATCATGAACCATCCTTTGAGGAGGTTATGGCAGCGGTCGGCCAGCCGGAGGATATTGATGAGGTCGTTTTCTGCGGTTACGGCGAGCCTCTGCTACGTCTGGATCTTGTCAAACAGGTTGCGGTCGCCCTTAAGGCGCGTGGCTATCAGATCCGCATAAATACTGACGGTCAGGCCAATCTGGCCCATAGCCGCAATGTCCTGCCGGAACTGGCAGGACTGGTGGACAGCATCTCCGTCAGCCTGAATGCTCCCGATGCCGCAACTTACAGCCGACTCTGCAATACCCCGTTCGGCGGAGCCGGTTTTACAGGGGTCTGTGACTTTATCCGGGCGGCATCCGTACATTTTCCGCAGGTAATAGCCAGCGTAGTGACAGTTCCTGGCGTTGACGTCGAGGCCTGTCGAATATTGGCAGAATCGCTCGGTGCCGAGTTTCGGGTGAGGGAATACTCGGAAGTCGGGTAAAGGCTTTGGATTAACATCAAGCATTTTCCATTAAAGGTGGGAGATGCTTACATAATGATGTTGGTGCAAACCCATGAAATATGATCCAATATATTGTTGACGGTATTATTTTTAGATGATATTTTCTACAACGATGTAATATGCTAGTATTAATATATTACGTTGTTGAATTAAAACTCTATATCATTTTATACGTTAGGTTAGTCAGCAATGTATAGGAGTGTGATCCTTGTCGCTCATACCAGTAGAGATTATTGACTCTATCGAAGCAATTCATCTTCCTACTATACCGCAAACGTTATTACGTTTTTTGCAGTTAGCTGATGATGAAAAGACTTCCATGGCGGAATTAGCAGCGCTTGTAAGTCAGGATCCTGCTCTGAGTGCCAGGGTCTTAACTGTTGCCAACTCGCCAGCGCTGAAATGCAGAGCAGAGTCAAAGAGTCTGGTCCGCAGCCTGACCAATATCGGAACACGCCTTGCTCGAACTCTGGCGGCCTGCCTTGTCGTACAAAAAGTTTTTTCACCGGCGATCGATAACCAGGACTATGATTTTACCGGTTTTTGGGGGCATTCCTTACGGGTTGCTGAAGTGGCTCGTGCTTTGGCCGTCGAAATCAATTATCCCGACGTAGACGAAGCTTATCTCGCCGGTCTTTTGCATGATATAGGGCAATTACTATTATTAGGCGGGTTGAGGGGACGCTACGGCTTGCTGCTGGCAGCAAGTTCAGACGAGACATACCTTCGGGACTGCGAAAAAAAGGAACTCGGCACAAACCATTCTGCCGTAGGGGCATGGCTGGTTGATCAATGGAATATCTCTTCCTTCATGGCTGATGCAATTCTGTTCCATCATACCGCGGCAGATGAGATTGTGGCTGCCGACACATTAAGTCGAATCATATGGTCCGCTCACAAAATTTGTCACCACTACACGGCATCGGACCATCTGCAACAGGAACAAGATACCGACTTCGCAACAATATATTCAACGTTGGGAGTTGACACCTCAAAACTGTTTACTCTTTACCAACAGTGCTCTGCCCAGATTACCCAGGTTGCCTCAGCCCTGGGTATTTCTGAATCTGTTGACGCCAAAACTCTTCCGTATTCGACAACCGTTCCTCTTGAAATCCTGCGCCCCCCTCTGAAAACAACTGACACCGCCACCTCTCAAATGACTGTGATGGTTCACGATATGGCCATGCTGCAGCCCCTTCAGCGTGGGCTTGCCTCGTTACAAAGCGAAACTGAAATACTGCTTTCCATACGTGAATCGGCCTGGATTCTTTTTGGCCCGGGACAACTGGCCTTTCTCCTCGTGCAGCCGGAAGAAGCGGTACTTTCAGGAGCAAATATCAGTGGTCAACCAACTCTGCTGCAGCAGATCAGAATCCCGCTTGAATCATATCAAAGTCTGGCGGCTGGCGTGGCTCTCGGCAAAGATCCATACTCGACGACCTTTGAGCAAAAAAGCCCGGCTACCATCTCCCTGGCTGATGTGCAAATCACCCGCATTCTCGGGAGCGAGGGGCTGCTGTACATACCATTAAAAGGGCGCTCACGAACCATTGGTGTCATGGCATACGGAATCAGCGCCTCACAATACCATCGGCTTAAAACACGTCTGCCGTTACTGTCCAGTTTTGCCACTATGGCGGCAACCAGTCTTGATGAATGGCGTGAGGTGCAGGAACGTGAACACAAACTTACAACAACACTGACAAACAATTTTGAACTTCAGGCGCGTAAAGTCATTCATGAAGCAGGGAATCCTCTCGGCATAATAAAGAACTATCTTGAAATTGTGCGCAAGAGGCTTCCGGATCATGGCAGCATACTGCATGAAGTAAACATCCTTGGCGAAGAGATTGATCGCGTCACGCATATAATCCGGAGGATGGGTGATCTTACGAGTGAAACAAATACTGTCGGCACCGTAGATATTAATGCCGTGATTGACAGCATGGTGGTGCTTTATGGCGATTCACTTTTCTCCGGCCACGGTATTATAATTGAAAAAGAGCTGGATCCCGAGCTTTCTGCCGTTACCTGCGATCGGGACAGCATAAAACAGATTCTCTTTAACCTGTGGAATAATGCCTCCGACGCCATTACAGCGGGAGGATATTTTGTCATCTCTACGCATGACAACATCAACCAGGATGGACGTTCCTATATAGAGATCCGCCTGAGCGACACCGGCCCCGGCCTCCCCCCCGAAGTCATGCAGCACCTCTTTCAACCGTTGGGCCCTGACAGATGCCGTCCCGGCCATGCCGGCCTCGGGCTGTCAATTGTTGCCGCGCTGGTAGAGCAGCTTGAAGGCCGTATTACCTGCCAGAGCAAAGCTGGACGGGGAACAAGGTTCTCGATTCTGCTGCCGAAAAGTGGAAAAGCGTAACTATGTATAAAACCACTCAACCATATATGTATGAGTCACCTGATTTCTCCGCCAGATCTCAGAGCATCCTGATCGTCGATGATGAACAGCGCATGCGTTCAAGCTTAAAGCTCCTGCTGGATGACCCCAGGCGTGAATTATTGGAGTGCGCCACCGGCACGGATGCCATTACAACACTCAAGACCAGGAATATTGACCTTGTCCTGCTTGATATTAACCTTCCCGACATTTCCGGTTTGGAAGTGATGGAGTGGATTTCACGCAACAATATTGCCACGATTGTTATTTTTATCAGTGCTGACACCAGCATCGACTCAGCTATTCTTGCTCTGCGTAACGGTGCGGCGGAATTTATTCGTAAACCGAGTGAACTGGGAGATGTGCAGTTTAAAGTAAAAAATGCGCTCCATCGCCACCGCCTTGAGCACAGTAATTCCTTGATGGCAGCGCGACTTGAACAGTCAGAGCGTCTGCACCGATTTCTGGTGGAGAACTCTCCCGATCTGATCTACACACTTGACCTTTCCGGCCATTTTGTGTTCATCAACAAGCGGATAGAAACACTGCTCGGCTACACACAAACGGAGCTGATCGGCAAGCCGTACAATACCATTGTCCATGATGATGATATCGGCAAGGCTCTTTACGCCTTTACGGAACGACGCAGAGATGACCGCGCGACGTTTAATCTTGAGATACGCCTGAAATACAAAGACAAAAGCCATCAGGATGTAACCTCCCTGAATATTGTAGCCATCATGAGCGCTACCGGCATCTATGATGACATGGGCGTAACGTCTCAGACAGCTGGGTATATGGGCACCTATGGTGTGGCACGCGACATCACGGAGCGTAAGAGAGCAGAGGAAACGATCGCGTTTCAGGCTTTCCACGACCACCTCACCCATCTGCCTAACCAACGCCTGTTCAATGACCGCCTCGAAATGGCAATTGCCCACTCCAAGCGGTACGAGAGACTGGTAGGCATCATGTTTATCGACCTTGATCGCTTCAAGCGGGTAAATGATACCTATGGGCATGCAAAGGGTGATGAATTGCTAAAAAGTGTGGCTGATCGTCTGCGCAACTGCATGCGGGCAGTTGACACCCTCGCACGCAAGGGGGGCGACGAGTTTACGGTTCTCCTGCCGGATCTTTTACACGTCGAAAATGCCGCAATTATCGCCGAAAAGATTTTGAGCGCATTTAAAAAGCCCTTTGACATCGCCGATCAGCAGATCTATATCACCGCCAGCATCGGGATTTCTGTTACGCCCCACGATGGCGACAGCATTGACATCCTCTTGAAACATGCCGACATTGCCATGTACAAGGTCAAAGCCAATGGCAAAAACGGCTACCGGTTCTTCTCTCAGGATATGAACATCAGTGGTCACAAACGAATCAGACTTGAAAGCGAGCTGCGGCAGGCCCTGGAGAATTCCGAGCTACAAGTTTATTACCAGCCGCAAATCAGCGCAAATGAGTCCAGGATCATCGGCATGGAAGCGCTCATCCGCTGGCAGCATCCGGAACGTGGTTTGTTAATGCCGTGTGATTTTATCGATGTCGCTGAGGAAGCCGGTTTAATAAGCAGGATTACCGACTGGGTGCTGACCGAGGCGTGCCGGCAACTGGCTCACTGGCGCACTCTGGGATTGCAGAATGTACGGATGTCCGTCAATGTTTCTCCCCAGGAATTTGATAATGATGACATGGTTGAGCGTATCTGTGCGCAGATGAACCGGCATCAACTCCCGGCTGATGTTCTTGAGGTAGAAATCACGGAAAATATCTTTCTGCGAGAGTCAACCAGCATAATCAGCAAGATGAGGGTGTTACGTCAAAAAGGCGTCCGTATCTCTATTGATGACTTCGGCACCGGCTATTCTTCACTTAACTATCTGCGCCTTTTCCCGATATCTACCTTAAAGATCGACCAGGCATTTGTTCGCGACCTGGTTGAGGGACGTAAAACAGCGCCGATCATCCCGGCTATCGTCGACATAGCACGCGGCTTCGGTTTGCATTTAATTGCTGAAGGTATTGAAACAAGGTATCAAATGGAAACATTGCGCAGTCTTGGCTGTGACGAGATGCAGGGATATCTTTTTAATAAGCCGGTACCTGCTGCGGAGGCAGAATATTTGTTGTGTAACGACATTTTTTTCGCCGAAAAGGAATGCCATCACACCTTTAGCAATTTTACGGTCGCCCTGCCGGAGGCATAAATAGGGACCACCATGAAAGACTCGAACTCAACTGATACATAGCAGGATGATATCAACTATTATTGTACACGTTTAGTCAACCTCACAGGGTCCACCCCTATAGTTACCCACCCATCTTTTCGCTTGAATTTGGCAATTTTGTTTGATCTTATTAAATCATCTAATTTATAATCTGAAACATAATCATAATTATTATCATTATAAAGTACGTGAACAATTTTACTTTCGCCTTCTTGCAACTTACGAATCGAATGACGTTTTAATTTCCGTAAAGGGTCAATTCCTATTGTCACCCAACCAGAGGAACGCTTAAAACGTGTAATATCCCTGGATTCGATCAAACCATGCAACATATTTTTATGAACATAATCGAAACGGTTGTCAGGATAATTTACTTGAATAAGCACGTTCGGCTCCCCTTTGTGATATGCAGGAATTGAGTACTTACCAACAGCCCACAATGATGAGTGCTGTCAGTCGATTTATAACAGAGCAATAATTATTCCATAATTCAACATGCTGAATTATCAGAACTATAAATAAGCTGCGCTGCTGCCATTTAAAACTGTAAAGATATCCGACAGTACCTGATTGAAGCGGACAAAGCATAATTTATAAAATAGTAATCATAAACTTATAAATAAATAATTGGACTAATAAAATAGTATGTTATATATGTTGTTTATAATATATGTATAACAGGTGACAATTTGCGAACCTTGCACGGGCATCTTAAGTTTATTTCTATAATGGATTTAATCCAGTGGGCCGGTAACAGCAAACGCTCCGGTACACTCGTAGTCTCTTGTAATGGGCAGAACAAAAAGTTCTATTTTCAGGACGGCAAGGTCATCTTTGTCGATTCAGGACTCGATAATGAACGTATTATCGACTTTTTGATGCTTGAAACACCTTTGAACAAGCAGGAAATTCAAGAGAAAATTTCAGTCGCCAATAGCTTGGGACTACCATTCATCAGCTATTTGATAGCTGATAATATTTTCAGTAAAGAAATCATTAATAAAATAATTCGCCAGATTGCACAATCTGCAGTGACTGATGTTATGAAATGGCTATCCGGTGAATTCGAGTTTATCGACAAGCTGCCAAGCACTGTACTAAATGGTCCGATAGAACTGGATTCCACCCTGCTCCTGATGGAATCGGTAAATAAATTCGATGAACTGTTAATGGAAAGAACGTTAGACACAAACCTTGTTGCAGATGAAATTAAAACCAATATCATGACCGGCAACATTAACCTCCCCGTCATCCCGGACATCATTCAGCAGATTCAAGAAAAAATCGAAGATCCAAACGCCTCTATTGGGAAGATTGTTGACTGCATCACCGACCAGATACTCGTTGCCAAAATTTTCCGAATTTGCAATTCATCCTATTACAAAAATGCCAATAAAATATCTACACTGAAAGAAGCGGTCGTTCTTATTGGTCTCAAGTCTTTGTTGAGTATTGTTGCAGTCCACGCTCTCAGCAGCTTTAGCCCCAAAAATTCAGGTGAAGTGAGAAAAGTGTTGGGGCACAGCCTGGTGTGCGGGATGATAGCCCGTCAGATTGCTCGTGACATGTCCGGTAATTTTGAATTAGCCTTCATATGTGGGCTAATGCACGATATCGGCAAAACCATTATGCTTGATATGCTCGACGATTACATGCTTTCCCCTGGACTCCGGGCTAAAGTAATGGAGGAAAATCACACGGAAATAGGCTATCTGCTTGCAAAGAAATGGCATTTTGCTGAAGACATACAAGAATGCATCCGCTATCACCATTCACCTGACAAAGCGTCAATAAACAGAAGCATGGTTGAATTAGTTTATCTGGCCAATACTATGTCGCATACCAGTGATCAACCAGGGACAAGTGGCGAGATATTTCTCAGCATGGCACAATGTAATAGCTATTCGGAACCAAACCATAGGAAGACTGAAATAAAACAGGAGGGTGTTGACAAGCAGATTGGAGAAATGAAAAATATGTACAAAGACGCATGGGATTTTTTAGTATAGTCGGCACAAAACGTCGATTAAATTTACACTATATCGCTAATTTAGCACTATATCCAATATTCTATTGCATAGAAACAGGCGGTTAGCTCAATGGCACATATTTTGCTTTTAATTCAGTATGCAGTGACTACATGCTGAGTAGCACAGAAATCCACCGGCATTTAATTCCGTTCTAAGGAATCTATCTAATGGAAAACAGAAATTTCACACGGGTGGATTTTAGTCAATGCGCCTCTATCAAGCATGAAAACCAGACTTTTTTTGGTGATATTCAGAATTTGAGCCTGCAAGGATTATTCATTAAAACTCCCGAAAAAGTGCCGCTTCATACCCCTGTAGAGATCACAGTCTATTTTTCTCAGAACTCATCCATGTACCTGAATGCCAATGTCGTACGCTGTGAAGACGCAGGATTAGGCATCCAGATAAGCGGCATGGATGTTAATTCGTTTGTGCATCTGAGAAATGCTGTAAGCATGCAATGTAATGATCAAGATCTCCTTATGAAGGAGACTTTTAAGGTAACCAGCTGTATTCATTGAGCAGCAATAAAGGTGAGAAATTACCCGGGATTAAAGCTTTTGACGTTACATCCAGAGTAATCCCGCTAATCCCGAAGCTGAAAAAAGGTTCGTTTTCAGGAGTCCCCCAAATTAACCAGGGTCAAGACCCTTCCGAGCGAGTTTTAGGCGCTTTTTTAGTTCGTCGGATTATTTTACAATTTTTCAGACCGGTGCGCCACATGTGCATTCGCAAGGATTCCCCTCTGTGACCAATTACCCTGCCTCCCGTTCTGCCTTTTATCGCTATCTCCCCTTTGCAGTCTTTATCGGTTTCATTGCCCTTGACGAGTTGCTCCGTTTTTTAGCCGGACAGGGGCTCTTCAAACTTGAAGCAACAACACTCTATTATCTTTACCCGGTCAAAGCTGTGATTACCGGTTATCTGCTATACCGGTTCAAAGAACAGTACCACGAGCTGACGTTAAAAGATCTTGCCAACCTCAAGGCAACCATGGCGTCATGCGCGGTCGGCCTACTGGTTTTTGCGCTCTGGATCAATATGGACTGGGCTCTTGGAGCTGCCAGCGCTCCGCAGGGGTTTAATCCGCATCTGCTGCCGGGACAAAACATTCAGATCGCGATGACACTGATCAGGATTGCCGGGGCGGTATTGGTTGTCCCGCTGATGGAAGAACTATTCTGGCGCTCATTTCTTATCCGCTATGTTATTAACCATGCGTTCGAGAATGTTCGCATCGGCACGTTTACCTGGGCATCTTTCCTTATAACCGTCATATTCTTCGGCCTCGAGCACAACTACTTCTATGCTGGCATGATGGCGGGAATCTTCTACAATCTGCTCCTCTACAGGAACCGTAGTATTGCCCAGTGCGTACTGGCCCATGCCATGACCAACCTGGCGCTGGCTGTATATGTTGTTGCTACCGGGAAGTGGCAGTTCTGGTGAAGAATTAGCTTGAAGGTTACACCATAATGAAACCATCAACTGCCGTCAGGTGTTTATATCCCTCTGTCGGTTTTTTTTACATGTGTTTCAGAAATCAGTAAACACCCAGAATAAACGTTTTTAACCCTTTTAGTATTAGCTAGTTACACAGCTTGGCACATAAATAGCTTATCGAAATATAACTATTTTTTTAAGGAGATTCGCATATGAAAACTATAACAATTATAATCATCGCGCTTATTACGGCAGTTACTTTTACCGTTCCGGCGAGGGCTGTGTCCTTCTTAAGTTTAGATACAGGCAAAAATATTACTGTTAATGATTCCATATGGAATTCAACATACAACCCATATAATAATACGGTAGTGACTGCAACGAATGCTGGCAATGAGGACAATGAAACCGAGCGACTTCAAGACGGCAGAGTAACTTATACAGGGCAGAAATGGGACTTTGAAGGAATGTATTGGAATTCAAATTCAAATGTACTTACGCTGATAGCAGGGTGGAATTTTGCCAATGGCGTAACACATAGCCCGAATGTTCAGGTAGGTGACTTGTTCATAGGTGACTGGAATAGCACACAATATTTAAATGGCGGGATCGTTGTCGCCCAAGGATTTACTCCCAGCATGGCACTAGATTTTTCAAGAGATACTACTGACGGGAGCCTCCAAGCTAACGGTACATACAATAAAATCACCGGTTCTTTCTCTACAAACACAACATCAGATGTAACACCACTTTCAGATCCATATACATACAAAAATGGCGGTACTCCCGTTTCTAATAATTATTTTACATACATAACTGGTAGCGTTGATAATACTCCTTTTCTAGGATGGGCTGATTCTGACAACAACAACATAATGAATAACAACCATTATTACATGCAGATATTCGGTCTTACAGGTTCGGAAGTCTACGACAATGTATTGCATATAACTCTCGCCTGTGGAAACGACGTTGGTAGAGGTGAAACAGTTGCTCCCGTCCCGGAACCAGGCACAATGATGCTTTTCGGCATCGGTATGCTTGGTCTTGCTGTCTACGGCAAGCGCCGCATGAACAAAGACGCCTGATAGAGTTGTCACTATAAAGAGCTCGACAAGAAAAGGCGCTGCAGTACGGGGCGCCTTTTCTTATGGGTAGTCTCGTATGGAATTAACATCCGGCAGGCCAACAAACCAGTGAAGCATGATAAACCTGACACTGATAAACAGGCAGGTGCCATGGAACACTTTAACCTAGAAACAGAGTTGGGGGATGCAGAAATCACCAAATTACAGTTTTTGCGTAGGGGCAAAGCAAACGTCTCACCTGCTTTGCCCTTGATGGGATAAAGATCAAAGGCGGGCAAAGCAGATGAAGCTTGCTTTGCCCCTACATTATAAAACGGTATTCCAACAAGTTCCAGGTATCTAACCCAAAAAACGATTTGTTTTTTTGAAATAAGTCCTGGTTTTTCGGCGTGTGTCCGTTTTTATCGGCGGTTAACTGCCGTTTGCTTCACAAATCAACCCCTCCAAACCTCCCCTTATCAAGGGAGGCTTAAAGGCCTCCCCCCTGATAAGGGGGGATTGAGGGGGGTTGGGGTTGGTTTAGATGTCACCCATCACTGGCGAGCCAGCCAAATCCTAATGTTGAAAAACTTTACAATCGGCAAGAAGCGTTCCAATAAACTTATTAAACACTGTAATTACAGCAAGATACAACTTGGCACTGGAATTGCTTTACTATGATCACATAACAAAATTATTTAATTGCAAAACTCGCAATAACCCAAAACAGGAGGAACAGAAAATGAGAAAAAGAATGGTAGCATTACTGGCAGGGGCGATGTTGATGATGGCAACGAGTGCAATGGCAATAACGGTAGGACCAGACGGTTCATATGTAAAGTCAAATAATTTAATCGAATTTTACGATACTGGGGCAGAGTCGGTTGTACTCAACGACGCAGATGGGGTATCCGATGATGCAAATGCATTTATGCTTCTGGAACTTGCTGGTTATTATGGTACAAACACATTAGGGATTTATGGTTTCACAATGTCTGGTACCACTGTGAATGTTGTGAATACACTTCAAGTATTTGCAGGTGGAGACAACGTTGGTAGCGATGGTAGCGATACATCTCTTGAATTTGACCTTCTTGCAGGAACTGTAAAAAACTCAATAACTGGTGTTACTGCATCGATTGGAAAAAATTTCGGATTCTACCTTACGACACAAGAGGGTTATACATTCTATACACATACTTCTCTTAACGCAGATAATAAAGATCACTTCAGAGTCTATGATACAAGTGCACATACTGGAACCGGTTTTAGTCAGTCTGACGTTGTTCTGGGAATAGAAGATTTGTACAATCTTGGTGATCATGATTATGACGATATGGTTGTTGGCGTGACTGACGTTTCTCCAGTTCCAGAGCCAGGCACAATGTTGTTGTTCGGCATCGGTATGCTCGGCCTTGCTGTCTACGGCAAACGCCGCATGAACAAAGAAGCCTGATAGATACATAGGCTACAGCTTAACAAGAAGAGGCGTTGCGAAAGCAGCGCCTCTTCTTGTTTGTTGGGAAACTTTACACTCTTTAAAGTACAGAGAAGCGGGTTTTAAAACACGGTAAAGCGGTGATGCGTGGATGCGCTTTTCTGAGCCTTCACCCCTTCCCCGCTTCCCCGCCTAACGGTGTCAAATTGTGCTTTTTTAGCAGATCATAAAGAGTCGGCCTGCTCACCCCCAACTCCTCGGCAGCTTTGACAACATTGCCATTCTGGCGATCTATCGCTGCGGCGATCATTTCCCGTTCTACCTTGTCCCTGGCCTCCCGCAGCCTGATAACCGGCTGGATATCCTCCTCCAGGGTCGGCAAATCCATTTTGCAGCCAAGATCCGACGGTTCCAGTGCCGAGGCATCACTCATAAGGATCGCGCGCTGAATCCTGTTTTGCAGCTCACGCACGTTTCCCGGCCACTCATAACTCTTGAGAAAATCCATTGACGCTGAACTGAAGCGGCGCACTTTTTTCCGGTACTCTTCCCTGAACATCCGCAGAAAATAATTGGCCAGCATCAGGATATCATCGCCCCGCTCCCTTAGCGGAGGCAGGTTAATCGTTATGACACTGATCCGGTAATACAGATCCTCGCGGAATTTACCCTCCTTGATCGCCCGGTCAATATCCACGTTAGTGGCACAGACCGTCCGCGTGTCGATGGGAATATCCTGCCTGCCCCCTACCCGCTGAATGACCCCTTCCTGCAGAAAACGGAGCAGCTTCACCTGGAGGTTGAACGGCAGCTCTCCGATTTCATCGAGAAACAGCGTGCCCTTGTCTGCGTATTGGACCTTTCCCTGTACAGTGGCATGGGCACCGGTGAATGAGCCCTTTTCATGGCCGAATAATTCAGACTCAATAAGATTTTCAGGAATGGCGCCGCAATTGATCGCCACAAACGGGCTGCTCTTGCGCAGGCTTGCTTCATGGATCGCCTGGGCCACCAGCTCCTTCCCGGTGCCGTTTTCACCTGTAATAAATATCGACACATCGGATGGCGCCACTTTTTTGATGGTTGAGAAAATTGACAGCATCTCCGGACACTGCCCGATCATCCCTCCTGATTCCATCGACTTAAGGTTGATTATTCGTTGCAGTGAGCGGTTCTGCTCTTCAAGGTTGGACAAGTTAAACGCTCTGCCAAGAACAACCAGCAGTTCACTGACCACAGGCGGCTTGGGAAAAAAGTCATAGGCCCCCATCTGCATCGCCTTCAACGCATTTTCACGCTCGCTGTTGCCGGTCAGCATGATTACTTTAACGTACGGATCCAGTTCAAGTAATTCACCCAGTCCACGAAATCCTTCAACAGAAGTATCCACGTGGGGTGGAAGCCCGAGATCAAGAATAACAACCCGGGGCCGATATTTCTTGAACACGCCAATTCCTTCATTAACATCAGCGGCCAGCAGCACCGCATAATCTTCACCCAGCCCCCACTTCAGCTGCTGGCGTAGATCGGAATTGTCATCAATAATTAATAGTTTTTCCACAGGAGACCTCTTAACCTATAAACCAAAATCGGCAGTTTAATAACACGGAGACACTGAGAACACGGAGAAATCAAAGGCTTAATACCCTTTAGGTAAACCAAAATCTTTCGGCTTTGTCTTGGTTCTAATCGGCGTTCATCTGCGGTTCCAACAAAAGCTTTCAGTCTTTTAATCCTGAAGCTAAAACCTTTTTGCCTCTGATCTTAATCCTAAAGGCTTTAATCCTGAGTAATCCTGAGTAATCCTGAAGCTAAAACCTTTTTTCAGCCTCGGGATTACTTCGATTACTCTGGATTTAACGTCAAAAGCGTTAATCATGGATAATCCTGAAGCTACAATAGCTTTTCAGTCCCGGTTTACGGATTTGCGCTGTCATCAAACCACACGGTAAAAACCGAGCCGCTTCCCTCCACACTGTTCACTTCAATTCTGCCGCCATGCGCTTCAACAATCTGCTGACACTGGTACAATCCAATGCCAAGGCCCTGCCTCTTGGTAGTCCTGAATGGCTTGAACAGTTCTGTACGCAAATAGCTGGCCGACATCCCGCAGCCTTTATCACTTACTCTGATAAACGGCACGCCGGAACACCCGACTTCTAAAGCAACCGGTTCATGCTGGTCGGACGCTTCGATTCCATTTATAAGGAGGTTCAAAATGACTTTCTGAATCTCGTTTTCATCGACCAGTGCAGTCTCGGCAGTTCCGGAAACGGTAATCGTGCTGCCGGCGACCAACTTTGCTGTTTTATCAGCCAGTTCAAGTATGTTTACCTGCTGCCGGCTGATGGGATCGAGTTCGCCAAGATTTTTCATTCTGGCGATAAGTTTCTGCATTTTGTCAACGGTATTTCCCAGTGACGTAAGCATATCCTTCTGAAAATCCGGATTATGTATATATTTAGCGGCATTTTCGACAATCAGCGACAGATTTGACACCAGGTTTTTCAGGTCATGCGCAACAAAGGTGGCAACATTGCCGATCGCCTCGATTTCGCGGGCATGGGTGAGCTGTTGTGTCTGCCGATGATGCAGGAGCGCCAGGGAAGCCTGCCGGGCGATTGTTTTCATCAAATCGTAATCTTCATAAATAAAAGATTCATTGGTATTAATGGATTTGCCAAGAGCAATAAAGCCCTCCAGTCTCTCGCCGTCAAACAGAGGAATTACAATAAAGATACTGTTTTCACCGAAAAAATAGCCATTTTCTTCCAGTATTTTAGAATTGTCATCCCGAATGTTTATGACCCAGGAACTCTCTTTCATAAATTTGATCAGGGAATTATCCCTGGTTAGTATATCCGGAATCCGCTTCATTTGAAAACTGTCCGTCATGCAATATCCGGCATAGACCTCTTCATAAAGGAAAAGAGCCGCACCGCCTGTTCCAAAAATTTCGCAATACGCCGAAAGAATTCTTTGCTGGAGTTCATCCAGCGTTCTGGCGGTTGCGAGCAGTTCAGTGAAACGAAGCCACTGGGTTCGGTAATCGTGCTTATGCTGATAAAAGTTTTTACGCAGCAGCACCTTGATCTTACGCCGGAATTGTTCAGAGAGCAGCAGAATCAGCAAGGCTATCCCGCTCAGGAAGGCGAGAGAGATAGTCACTGTGCGCGGGAAAAAGGTGCCGAAATACTTCATCCCTTCGCCCAAAAGCCCGATCAAGACAAGATAAATACCCACGGCAAACAGCACAACTGATTTGAAAGCAACCTGACGTGATACCTGAATGTGGACGTTGCCACGCCGGAATGTCAGCGAATATGCTATCAGCGCCGCAGCGACCAGATAAAGAAAGGAGCGCACAGGCAGATAATTCATGTTCAGTGATCGATACAACAATGCCTGACTGTAGTAGAAGATCTGCACCGCCAGCATAATACCGATGCCGATGACCTCATATTTGATTGTCCAGAGGGCTTCGGGCGAGGCATTGGCAAGCGTTACTTCAAAGTTGACCAGGGCAATAATCAGACAGGCCATCAAAGCTATATAAAAGAAATAACCGGCGTTGCCAAGAAAGAGCATCCGTTCAGCGGGGAAATCGGGGGCGTAAAAAAAATCGCACAGAGGCAGCGTTTTGGCAACAACTAAAAAAAGGAATGTGGCAGCAACCATCGTCCTGGCCGTCAGGCCTATTTTCCATGGTCCGGACTGCCGGGCAAAAGTCAGGCTGCAGAGTATCCAGAACGGGGGGAGAAGAGACTCGGTAAACAAGGCGCATTCTTTCCAGAAAAAAGCATCGGCGGATGAGGCAAAGGACAGCAGATCGAATAATTCGAGCAGAGCGGTGGCGGTGATGGCAGCAAAGAGGAACAGCCCTGCCCGGGAGCGCTCTTTATAGATGGCATAGCCTGCACCGGCAAGTAAAACAATAATTGCCGTTATGGAAATAATCATATTAACCATATTTCAAGTAACTCACAGGTTCGCCATATACCATGAAAGGGCGGCATCAAGTCCCGCATCAATTGTATGGCTCGGCTCAAACCCTAAAAGACGCACCGCTTTACTGATATCTGCCTGGGAATGGAGCACATCCCCTTTCCGGAACTCTCGATAGACCGGTTTGCTCCCCTGTAGATGGGGAAAGTGTGGCAACAGGCGGCCATGGAGCATACTGAAGAGCTCATTTAGCGACGTACGTGCATTCAGCGCAGTGTTGAATACCTGATTTATCGCAGCGGCCTCAGCGGTTGTCGCGGCCAGCAGGTTCATCTGTATCACGTTTTCCACGAAGCAGAAATCTCTGCTGGTTTCACCGCTGCCATTGATATGGACCGTTTCTCCCTTGATCAGCGCCCTGATCCAGCAAGGGATTACAGCAGCATAGGCACCCTCCGGGTCCTGACGAGGACCGAACACATTGAAGTAGCGCAATCCGATCAGCTCCATCCCATAGGTTCTGGCGAAGACATCTGCATAGAGTTCATTTACGTATTTGGTAACCGCATAGGGCGACAGAGGTCTGCCGATCGTATCCTCAACCTTTGGCAGACCCGGATGGTCGCCGTAGGTTGAGCTGCTGGCGGCGTAGACAAACCTTTTTACCCCCGCATCCCGCGCTGCCACAAGCATGTTAAGAAAACCGCTGACATTACTCTCGTTACTGGTAATTGGATCTTCGATAGAGCGTGGCACCGACCCAAGTGCCGCCTCGTGAAGAATATAATCCGCATTCTGACAGACTTCACGGCAGGTTGCTAACTCGCGGATATCCCCTTCGATAAAACTGAACCGCTGCCACTGTTCCGCAGTAACCAACCCCTGCACCTCCTGCAGGTTGGAAGGTTTCCCGGTCGAAAAATTATCCAGACCAATAACCCGCTGATTCAATTGGAGAAGTTTTTCCAGCAGGTTGGAGCCGATAAAACCGGCACAGCCGGTGACAAGCCAGATTTTAGGATCTGATTGCAATTGGTTGAGTACTGTTTCGTAACGATTCATAAGACTCCCTTCACAGTCTCCACACCTTGATACCCGCCGCAGCCATCGCCCGCTGGTCAAACATCCCCTTGACATCGATCAAAACAGGGTTGGTTCCCATCAGGGCGGAAATATCCTCAATTGACCACTTCAGGAACTGCTGGTGAGAAACTGCGGCAACGACTGCAACAGCCGGTTTTAAGTCTGATATAGGCACCAGCTTGACGCCGTACTCATGAACCGCTTCGTCAGGATCAGCCATCGGGTCGCACACCTGGACATCAACGCCATAATCCTGAAGTTCCCGGATGATATCTATCACCTTGGAATTACGCAGATCAGGACAATCTTCCTTAAAAGTCAAACCAAGCACAGTCACGATATTTCCCAGAATAGTATGCCCCGAGTGAATCATTTCCCTGATGGCACGCTGGGCCACAAATTTCCCCATACCGTCGTTGATCCGGCGTCCGGCCAAGATAACCTGGGGGATATAGCCGATCTTCTCCGCCTTATGAGTGAGATAGTACGGATCAACACCGATACAGTGCCCGCCAACAAGGCCCGGCTTGAACTTGAGAAAATTCCACTTCGTACCTGCCGCTTCAAGCACATCGTTGGTATCAATCCCCATGCGATCGAAGATCAGCGCCAGCTCGTTCATCAAGGCTATATTCAGGTCGCGCTGTGTATTTTCAATGACTTTCGCCGCCTCGGCTACCTTGATGGAGGAGGCCCGGTGGACGCCGGCGGTTACAACCGATTCATACACACTGGCCACGATCTCAAGGGTCTCCGCATCCTGGCCGGAAACAACTTTTTTGATTTTGGTAAAGGTGTGCTCTTTATCACCCGGATTGATCCTCTCCGGGCTGTAGCCCACCGTGAAATCCCGCCCGCAGACGAGACCCGACACCCTTTCCAGCACCGGTACGCATTCGTCTTCCGTCACCCCCGGATAAACTGTTGACTCATAAACAACAATATCGCCTTTTTTCAGCGCCTTGCCAACTGTCTCGGATGCCCGGTACATCAGGGTAAGATCCGGCTGATGCGCTTCATCCACCGGAGTCGGCACCGCCACGATATGGAAATCCGCCTGGGCAAGCTCGTCCAGTTTTTCGGTAAAAAGGATATCCGCCGATTGCAGATCCGCAGCCGTTACCTCACCGGTCCGGTCATGCCCATTCTGCAGCTCTTTGATCCTTATCTGGTTGATATCAAAACCGACTGTACGGCGAACCTTGCCAAAGGCAACCGCAACCGGTAAGCCGACATAACCAAGCCCGATGACGGAAATAATTCTTTCAGTGTTCATAAAATCTCCTAGTTTTTTTTAGTGAAGCGGGAAAGCAATAAAGCGGTTAAAAAGCGCATCTCCGCATCCCCGCATTCACTTAGGCAAAAACTCCCTGAATGACGGTTCAAAATCACGTATAAACTGTTCACCCTGAGCGACAGCCTGGTCAACATTCGCGTCAACCGGCACTGACACCCGTATAAAGGAAGCATCCCGGCGACTGTACATAACCGAATTGGTTATTTCAGCAAGTTTCAGAGAATATTCGTCTGAAATAGAACGATCCCGCACCTGATACCAGTACAGGAACAGTTCTCTGCTGTCACCCTTCTGGTAGACAGCCCGCACAAGATTGATCGCACCTCCGGGAATCGCCAGAATCCCCCGGCGTGACGAGACCTCGTGCCAGCCGCTGCCGGGCAGGCAGTGTTTGGGAGAATGGATCTCGCCCCCGCCTTTGCCGCCACCATGATAACCGATATAAAGATTTACCGTTTTCCCGGCAACATTTTTGTACTGACTGGAGAGATAATCTGTCGCTTTCAGCACACCAAGAACAGAAGCACTAAACTCGCTTCGATTGGTCAGCTGCCATGACTGCACCTGTTTCGGAAATTCACTAAAGGGACGATTGATTGGTACATCGGTATCTCTGTGGAAGTTAATAACCATCGCGGCAGCCGCAAACAGAGCGTAAACTGCAATGATGCGGGAATTGAAATGCTGCGGTAAAGCGCTGATGCGGTCAAGCGGTGATACGGCAACATCAACATCCGGTGATGCGGTAATGCGGTCATCCGCTAATGGGGAGAGTCCGCTTCCCCGCTTCCCCGCTTTCCCGCCCCCCCGCTTAACCACCGCGCCGAACGCAAACAGCATCACCATGGCCAGCACAAACACCGCTACGCCGGCAAATTCATGGAAAAAACCTTCTGCCGCCCTCCCCCCCCACCATTGGGCCAGTATGCCGGTCACAATCACCCTCAGCATATTAGTTGCAACAGCAATCGGAATGGCAGAGAAAATGATGATCCAGCGACGCACATTGGAAGTACCCATCATAAATGCATACGCCACGGCAATAGCCAGCAGTGAAATAAGCGACCGTATACCGCTGCAGGCATCCGCGACTTCCAGCGTAGTCGTGGGAAACATGATAATGTTCCCCTCACGCATCACCACAACCCCGACTAGTTTTAAAAATACGACTGAAACCTTGGTAACAAACAGCTTGAGCGGGAAGGCAAGCATATCGTAGATAATATAGGGGATTGGTACCATGAAAATCAGATACCCCAACGGCATGGCCATCCCCTTCAGAATCTCACGACCGAACCAGAAAAGCGTCATACCGACCAGCAGCACGATAAGGGAACTTCGCATGGTGAAATACTCGGTACCCAACCAGGCTGCCAGAAGTTGCAGCAGACCCCAGACGATCACTAAAAGCCCAAGTGCATCCGGTTTAACAAGACGGTTTTTCAGGTCAGGCCAGCGCTGCCAGAGAAAGTATCCGGCAATGATCGGGACAAAAAAACCGTGCGCATAGTTTTCATCCTGATACCATTCTTTGACCATATCGGGCACGATCGTGTAATACATTCCGACAAGCAAGGGCAGGACCAGAATAAGCTTTAGGCGCTGCTGTTTCAGCGCTTCACCGAATGTCATAATATGGATACCTTCCCGGTTAATCATAAAAGCTTCAGAGCAGCTATACAAAGGAGGAACGAAAATGATATTGGCTTCAGGATTTCCTGTGTTTCCTCTGCCGTTTATAGTGTTATAAATTTTGAGAACTATATAGATATATTTTAACATTTACAACAACTGACACAGCTGAATGCCACATTTGGCGATATTTACTATAGTGGTTAAAGGGGGATGAGGGATTTTATCTGCACGACAAGTGGTACAACACCTTTGTGGACCGACTGGAAATACAACTGTACTTTTATTGCCGCACTACTTCTTTTCCGCTGTAAAGGTGGAAACGTCGCCCCTGTGGAAATAGATATTCCCGCTCATGTTGGGACCTGAAACATGGGCCCATCCACGGCCGCAGACAAATTCTCCCTCGTCTCCTCCTGCAAAGGAGAATTCAAGACGCTCAGCACCATTCACGGACTCCACCCGTCCGTCAACTACAACATTCACAGCGCCAAATATAATTGTCCCGGTACCATCATCATTAAAAGTTAAATGACCAGCTTCAATCAAATCGACAAATTCCTGATCCCATAGTTCCATGTCAGAAATACGCCACTTGCCTGTGTATGATTTTTCTATTTGCATTTTTTCCTCTGTGACATTGTTAATCACGCGTCCAACAATAATAAAATAAAAAGTTCCAATAAGTGCATATGTTGGTTTATACTTTTTATCTGAAAAAAGTATAAAAAAATACTATCTTTTTAAATATTATTTTACATTAACAGGAATGCCTTGTTATTTGTTTACAGCTCCTAAGTTCGGCATGATGCCCCTCCACATCAGTAACGGAATCGACCAAGCGGCAACATTCAGGATAACCGTGCTACTATCTGGATATCTGCCAGAAATAAATGTCTGGACATATTCAAGAGTGAAAACACCGACCACCAGCAATATTTTATGTTTTTGTTGCCATTATTTTTTGCCAAGGAGGTTTGTAGCATGGTCTGGAAATCAACCATCTCGAATAAATATGACAACATCATCAAAAACATCCCTCTGTTTTCCGAACTTTCCGATGATGAAATCGAGAGAATCGAAGGTATCATAATTAAAAAAAAGTTTGCCCGAGATCAGATCGTTCTGCTTGAAGAAGAAACCGGCAACTATATGTATATTGTCTATGCAGGAAAGGTCAGAGTAGTAAAGCACAGTCAGGAAGGGCGTGAACAGATCATTACGATGCACAGGAAAAATGATTTTTTTGGCGAAATGTCGCTTCTCGACAGCAAGACCTCTCCGGCAACGGTCATCGCTCACGAAGATGCAGTTATTGGCCTGATCTCAAAGAATGATTTTGAGCTGCATCTCCTTAACCATGACGGAATGCGCAAAAAAATCATCGATCTTCTCTGCGCGCACTTGCGTGACTCGTGGGCAATGATAAAGGTTCTCAGTTTTAATAATGCCGAGCACCGGATTATGGCAGTTCTTGAACGTATGCATGAATTATACGGCGTGGTTGATGCTCGGGGCGGGATTATTAACGTCAAGTTGACGCACCAGCAGATTGCTAACTACGCATCAGTTACTCGTGAGACGGCTACAAGGGTACTCCATCGGCTTGAAAAGGATGCAGTTATTCAGGTACTGGAGAGGAAAAACATCCTGCTGACAAGACTTTTTTATGAGAAGATGAAAGAAACTGCTTAGCCTTAATTAAAGCTGGCTGTAGCGGTAGCCTCCAACGGATTCCCCCCCGATATCCCATCAAAAGGGGCAAAGGCTTCATATTCAAAATTACTATTTATATCGGCGGGATTTGGCACATAACTACTCGGGACAGTGACCAAAATTGTGATAAATTCACCAAGTTCGTAACTATTTGTTGTTGGATAATTGATTTTTAATTCCCGTGTAATACTATTATAAGCAACAGTGTTTGCAGTGAGTATGGCAGCATTTTGAAATTTACCGGACAAAAAGACGATACTAGATAATGGGACTGCCACGGCAGCGCCCTCTGAGTCAAGTTTTATTTCAGTTTGTATGGCAGAAATACTCGGCAGGGTTACAGTCAGGTTAAAACCGCCTATCAGATCACCTGAATTAGTGCTTTGCGAAGAAAATTTCAATGTTGCAGTTTTTGTTGTAGGTAGCGGCGTACCCCCCCCACCCCCCCCACCGCAACCAGCGATAGTTTGAGCCATAATAATAACCAGCAACACAGCATAGCATTTCAAAAACCGCATAAATCCTCCCGAAACCCAATTCGCCAAGAAGGTAACGTTTCGCAACGTCACCTTCTTGTTTTTCAAGTACACCTGAATTCAGAAAATTACAAGATGGTTTTCCCAACAATTTTTGAGAGAAGTACTATCGCGTCACCAGTATCAACCTTGCCATCAGGTGCAGACTTGCCATGTACGACAGGAGCCACGTCCAGACGAGTTTTCTGGTCAGAGGTTGCCTTTACTTTTCCCGATCCAATTTGAAGTGCAAGAAGTGCATCGGAAATTGTAGGGATACTGCTATCCGGCAATGTAATGGTGACTGAGGCGGAACGGCTGGCGGAGATATTACCGGTGGCATCTTTGGCCCAGGCGTAGGCGGTTTTCGTGCCGGCGCTTGCGAAGGTATAGCTGGCAGGGGCAGAGGCTGACCACCCGCTGGCGGAAACAGATGGGGCTGTCGCGCTTTCGGTAATCAGATAGCCGGTGACGCCGATGTTGTCGCTGGCGATGAGTCCGGAAACCGGCACGGTCAGTGATGTTGCGCTTGCCGGCAGGGTAAAGCCGCCAAGCAGCGGTGCGATTACGTCCGGCAATGTTATGGTGACTGAGGCGGAACGGCTGGCGGAGATATTGCCGGTGGCATCTTTGGCCCAGGCGTAGGCGGTTTTCGTGCCGGCGCTTGCGAAGGTATAGCTGGCAGGGGCAGAGGCTGACCACCCGCTGGCGGAAACAGATGGGGCTGTCGCGCTTTCGGTAATCAGATAGCCGGTGACGCCGATGTTGTCGCTGGCGATGAGTCCGGAAACCGGCACGGTCAGTGATGTTGCGCTTGCCGGCAGGGTAAAGCCGCCAAGCAGCGGTGCGATTACGTCCGGCAATGTTATGGTGACTGAGGCGGAACGGCTGGCGGAGATATTGCCGGTGGCATCTTTGGCCCAGGCGTAGGCGGTTTTCGTGCCGGCGCTTGCGAAGGTATAGCTGGCAGGGGCAGAGGCTGACCACCCGCTGGCGGAAACAGATGGGGCTGTCGCGCTTTCGGTAATCAGATAGCCGGTGACGCCGATGTTGTCGCTGGCGATGAGTCCGGAAACCGGCACGGTCAGTGATGTTGCGCTTGCCGGCAGGGTAAAGCCGCCAAGCAGCGGTGCGATTACGTCCGGCAATGTTATGGTGACTGAGGCGGAACGGCTGGCGGAGATATTGCCGGTGGCATCTTTGGCCCAGGCGTAGGCGGTTTTCGTGCCGGCGCTTGCGAAGGTATAGCTGGCAGGGGCAGAGGCTGACCACCCGCTGGCGGAAACAGATGGGGCTGTCGCACTTTCGGTAATCAGGTAGCCGGTGACGCCGACGTTGTCGCTGGCGATGAGGCCGGAAACCGGCACGGTCAGCGATGTTGCGCTTGCCGGCAGGGCAAAGCCGCCAAGCAGTGGTGCGGCCATGTCAGGCAATGTTATGGTGACTGAGGCGGAACGGCTGGCGGAGATATTACCGGTGGCATCTTTGGCCCAGGCGTAGGCGGTTTTCGTGCCGGCGCTTGCGAAGG
>JAFLLC010000036.1:42049-44622 GCA_019162745.1 Deltaproteobacteria bacterium
CCGGTGGCATCTTTGGCCCAGGCGTAGGCGGTTTTCGTGCCGGCGCTTGCGAAGGTATAGCTGGCAGGGGCAGAGGCTGACCACCCGCTGGCGGAAACAGATGGGGCTGTCGCGCTTTCGGTAATCAGATAGCCGGTGACGCCGATGTTGTCGCTGGCGATGAGTCCGGAAACCGGCACGGTCAGTGATGTTGCGCTTGCCGGCAGGGTAAAGCCGCCAAGCAGCGGCGCGATTACGTCAGGCAAGATTACGTCAGGTACAATGTTACTCACCAAAACGGTTGCAGAAGATGATTGCGCTGTGTTAGTGGCATTATCATAGGCTTTGGCAATTATCTCATAACTACCATTCTCTACAGATCTTGTGTCCCAGCTGAAACTGTAAGGAGGCGCGTTACTTGCGTAAAGGAGAGCGCCATTGCTGTAGAACTCAACTCTGGCAACGCCAACATTGTCACTGGCGCTGGAACTGATCGTCACCGTTCCGCTAACAGTGACATTATTCGCCGGTGATGTCAAAGCCACCGTCGGAGGAACAAGGTCATTAACAACAGTTACCGATCGGCTCGATTGACTGACGTTTCCGGCGGCATCATACGCCTTGGCCATAAGAGTGTACGCACCCGGCGCAACTGAAGCCGTATCCCACGAGTAAAAGTAGGTCGCGCCGGTCTCTGATGCTTTCAGCACACCATTGACATAGAACTCAACCTTTGTGACCCCGACATTGTCAGAAGCGGTAACATTGAGCGAAACGACACCACTGACATTGGCTGAATCGGCCGGTGACGTTATGGCCACAGTCGGTGACAACTGTTCAGCTACCGGTAAAACATTTGAGAAAGTGCTCTCTAACCCTGATGTATTGTAGGCGGTAACTGCAAATTTATAAGCTATATCTGGATCAAGTCCACTTATCGTTGTAGTTGTCAGGTTGCCGACATTTACCGGGACAGTGCCTTCAAGGGGGGATGATTCTGGGCTGTAATACATCTTATATCCGGCTATATCGGTCTCAGTGTTTGCGTCCCACTGAAGATTAACGCTGGAGGCAAAACCCGGGGCGCTCATACTGAGGGAAAGTATAGCTGCAAGAACTGAGCTGACAAGCATCTTCTGCAAGCGGAAGCCACTCTTGACACTTCCAGAACTTACATACCCTTCTTCAACCAGCACCTCGCCGATTTTTTTGTGAGAGATCTTCTGTTTCTGGAGTGCATCCTCCAACTGATTGCGAGAAATATACCCTGTCGCAACCAGGAGTTCGCCAAGCCTTAGAGGAGTGGAAGTAGCCGTTTCTTCCTGATGATGCTGAAATTCGAGCAGAGCAACAAGTTGACGCTCCGTCAACATGCCAAGGCGCGTAAAAACTTCGCCAAGCTTTTCTCCGGTCCATTTTTGCTCCGCAATAGCACAATCCAACTGCTTACTGGTTATTCGTCCTGACTGCACCAGCAGGGCACCAAGCAACTGGCGCTCGCCCGCAGCAATTCTTACCGCATCATCAACGCTGGAGAGATGCTCCTGAACCAAAAGTGGAGCATTAATTTCCTGCGGTTTGAGAACCCCCATCCTTACCAGCACCTGTCCCAAAAGTTCTCTGGTGCATTTTTGTTCTTCACATGCCCGAGCAAGATTCTTTTTGGATAGGAATCCGCCATCCAGCAATATCCGGCCGATATGTCGTCTGATTTGATTTCCCATGGCTCTTCTCCATAGCTGCGGTAGCAAGCAACATTCAAATGGTTTTAATAGTACCACTCTTAACATACTACGTCAAAATTATTACGTACTGTGACCGGGCAGGTAGTGTTATTAATGTAAGACACTTGAAACAAAAAAAACCGGGTCGCTGCTATCATATAAACTTGATAGTTCGGCGACCCGGCTGTCTCGTGGAGACCCGTGGGCTTTCCGTCCCACCCTCGCGGATGGTTTAGTATTATCGCTACCTGCTATGTTTTTATAGTGTAATTCATTTATCTGCTATTTAGTGCAAACATATGTGATGTAAATCACAATTCAGACGTTTGCAATTACATTAACGTTAGTTTGTGGTGAGTGGTATTTTATCTCAATTACTACCCATGGATCCTCAAATACTTCAGACTGTTAACCGCCGATGAACGCCGATACACGCAGAGAAGTCGAAAGACTTGAAACTCTTTGGGGTAAACCAAAATCTTTCGGTTTTGTCTTAGTTCTCATCGGCGTTCATCTGCAGTAGCCGGTGACACCTTTTAATGGGTGACCCCAAAGATTTACACTTTACACGGCAAAGGTTCCCTTTTTCTTAATGCTGATTTTCTGATTTCTGATATTCTTGATTCATAAAATATTCTGGAGGTATAACAACCATGCTAGCACTCAAGACATATCAAACGGAGATCAGATCAAGAGGTCAGATGACAATTCCTAAAGCTATTCGTAAAGTCAGCAATATTGATGAAGGCCAGATAGTATCCATGCTGCCGATTGGAGAGAGCATCCTGATCACTCCAAAGCCGTTGCAACTCGATGAGGCACGTCGTCAGATGAAAAAAATCCTTATTTCAAGCGGAATGTCTGTCGAAG
>JAFLLC010000024.1:0-14476 GCA_019162745.1 Deltaproteobacteria bacterium
GACTCTTAATCGGCAGGTCGACGGTTCGATCCCGTCTGTGCCCACCATTTTCACTGGTCGTATCCCTACATGTCCCCTGTTCTTCCCAAACTCCCGATTGACGACATTCTTCCCGATCTACTCGAATCTGTCCGCACTCATCAGAGTATTATTCTTCATGCTCCACCCGGTGCGGGCAAAACCACGCGCGTCCCGCTGGCACTACTTGATATTCTTCCTCCCGAGGCCGGCCGTATTATCATGCTGGAGCCCCGGCGGATTGCTGCGGTCTCGGCTGCCCGCTGGATGGCGAACACTCTTGGTGAAGAGGCTGGTCGTACGGTCGGCTATTCAATTCGCTTTGACAGCTGTACCTCTGCAGCAACGCGCATTGAGGTGGTCACCGAGGGAATTCTGACCCGCCGTATTCAGAGTGATCCCGGGCTTACCGGTGTGGCACTGGTCATTTTTGACGAGTTTCATGAGCGGAGCATCCATGCCGATCTCGGGCTGGCTCTTTGCCGGGAGGTGCAGCAGCTGCGCGCAGATCTTAAAATCATGATCATGTCGGCAACACTTGACCTTCAGCCGCTTTCCCGCCTGCTTGGCAACGCTCCCGTGATCAGTTCGGCAGGGCGCGCGTTTGCAGTTGAAATGATATACCTTGATGATAAAGGGGGGGCACGACTTGCAGAGCGTATGGCTGCGGCGATTATAAGGGCACTGAACGAAACGGAAGGGGATATTCTGGCGTTTTTGCCCGGTTCCGGTGAAATACGCGCCTGCGCCGCCCGGTTGGCAGAATCCGGAACTCTTCAGCGAAATATTGTGGTCTGTCAGTTGTATGGTGATCTGCCGATTGCCGAGCAGCAGAAGACCATTCAGGCCGGGGCGTATCGAAAAATAGTGTTGGCAACCAGCATTGCAGAAACAAGTCTGACCATCGAAGGTGTCCGGACCGTTATTGATTGCGGCGTGTCGCGGCGGCTGCAGTATGATCCGGGCAACGGCCTGAACCGTCTGGTCACCGTCCGCGAATCGCGTGCCTCGGCGGAACAGCGGGCGGGGAGGGCGGGGCGGACCGCTCCCGGCGTCTGCTACCGTCTCTATACCCTCCACACGTTGCACGCGATGGTCCCGCACACGCCACCCGAAATAGGTGTCACCGATCTGTCGCAGCTTCTTCTCGAACTGGCGGCGTGGGGCGTCACTGATCCGCTGCAGCTTGGCTGGCTGGATGCGCCCCCTGCTGCAGCGCAGGAGTCGGCCCGGCGTCTGCTTGCCGAGCTGGATCTCTTTGATGCATCAGGCCGGATTACGGCGCTTGGGCGTGAAGTCGTGCGGATGCCTCTGCATCCGCGTCTCGGCCGTCTGCTGCTTCGCTCCAGAGAACTCCGCTGTCCCGGTTTGGGGTGCCGGTTAGCGGCGCTCCTTTCGGAACGTGATCTGTTCCGCTCAGCCGCCGGCAGCAGTCCGCCCCAGATAAGCAGTTCCGACATCGCCGATCGTTTGGAGGCCTTTATAAACTGGCGGATGTCAGGGTGTAATGACCGCAGGATGGATCTTTCGGCTGTAAAAAATGTGGAGCGGGTTGCTCGCCAGCTGGAGAAATTTCTGGGTATCTCCGATGCAAAAGAGGATTACGACCGGGACGATGAACGCATTTCCCGCTTGCTGCTGGCGGCGTATCCTGATCGGCTTGCCCGGCGCAGGGGGAATGACGGTGGCGCGTACCTGCTTGCCAGCGGGCGCGGGGCACGTATTTCGGAGCGGAGCGCGGTCAGAACGGCTGATTATATCGTGGCGCTGGCGCTTGATGCCGGAAATCAGGCTGAAGCGATAGTACATCTTGCCGCTGAAATACCTGAGTCTGTTATCCGCGAGGAGCGCTCGCGGCACATACGGAGTGAAACGGAAGTGAACTGGGATGATCGTGAAGGGCGCGTGATCGCCAGGCGGCTGGAACGTCTCGGAAGTATTCAACTTTCTACCGGGACGGTTATTCCATCAGCAGATCAGGCGGTGCCGGCTGTTATCGGTGCGATCCGTGCGTCGGAATTGGCGCTCCTGCCGATGAATGAAGCGGTCCGCCAACTGCAAGGGCGTCTGCTGCTGCTCCGCTCCGCTTTTCCGGAGCGGGATTGGCCGGACGTTTCGGATGCGCTGCTCTGCGATACGCTTGAAGAATGGCTGGCGCCGCATCTTGCCGGGATCAGCTCAGCCAAAAGAATTGCTCAGCTGGATATTGCAGAGATCCTGAGGCAGAGCCTGGATTATCGGCAGCAACGTGAACTGGACCAATTGGTGCCGACGCATCTTGCTGTTCCGAGCGGTTCGCGGATCAGAATCGATTATTCTGGTGAAATTCCGGTGCTGGCGGTGAAGCTCCAGGAGCTGTTCGGTCTGGTAGTCGGGCCGAGCGTCTGCGGCGGAAGGACCCCGGTACTGCTGCATCTGCTTTCGCCGGCCGGAAGAGCGATTCAGGTGACGAGTGATTTAAAGGGGTTCTGGGACGGTTCGTATCAGCAGGTAAAAAAGGAGCTTAAAGGCCGCTACCCCAAGCATCCCTGGCCTGACGATCCCTGGAGCGCCGCCCCGACCCGCAGGCTTAAACCGAGAGGTTAAGGAGCGATCCTGAATTTTACCTCCGCCATCTGCTCGGCGCCATTCTGAATAATTCCCCGATCATGGTTTGCCGCGAGATGCCGCAGTATCGCAAAAATCATCTCCGTTTCTTCCGGTTTTTCCAGCAGAGAGGCGATCGCCTCCGCTGTCATGCCGCGCCGTTCCTGTTGTAACAGTTCCACGGCAGATTTTTGGAGGGAGATCACGCTGCCTGCCGCTTTTTTGCCCGCTTCCACACCGGGCTGATGGTAGGCATTGATATTGATCAGGCTGGCGTAGAACCCGACTGTCCGCTCGAACAGTGCAATCAGGACGCCAACCATATACGCATCGACCTGATTGATGGTGATGGTCATAGATTCCCGGCCATTTTCATAGAGCGCCGTGCGCGTCCCCTGAAAAAATCCGAACAGGAAATCTCCGCTGGTAATCCCATCCTCGACGAGCAGTGAACTACCATCCCGATCTTTCAGAACTTCGATGAATGTGACAAAGAAATTTGCCACTCCGTCCCGTAGCTGCTGCACATAAGCGTGTTGATCGGTAGAGCCTTTGTTGCCGTATACCGTCAGCCCCTGATTGACGACCACGCCATCACGGTCAAGCTCTTTGCCGATCGATTCCATGATCAGCTGCTGCAGATAGCGGGAGAACAGCAACAGGCGATCCTTGTAGGGGAGCATTACCAGGTCTTTTGTACCGCGCCCATCCGTGGCGTAGTGCCACATCAAAGCCATAACAGCTGCCGGATTCTCTCCTGTAGCCATCCTGCTGGTGACTTCGTCGGCACCCTTCGCCCCTGCCAGAAGCCTTGTAATGTCGATCCCCTGCAGCGCAGCCGGGAGGAGTCCGACCGCTGAGGTGACGGAGGTACGCCCCCCGACCCAATCCCACATCGGGAAGCGCTCCAGCCATCCTTCGGCACGCGCCAATCTTTCCAGTTCACTCCCGGCGCCGGTTACCGCCACCGCATGCTGTGAAAAATCGAGTCCGGCCTTCTGGTAGGCAGCTTTGGCCTCCAGCATCCCGTTACGGGTTTCCTTGGTTGAACCGCTTTTTGATATGACGACCGTCAGTGTTTGTGAAACGTCCGCACCCAGCTCTGCAAATACCTTGTCAATACCGTCCGGGTCGGTGTTATCGAGAAAATATGTCTTCATCCGGTCGGTGGGAGATGCAAGCGCGTCGGCTACAAACTGCGGTCCCAGTGCAGAACCACCGATACCGATGATAAGAACGTTTTTAAAAATGCTGCCGTTCTGGGCCGATATGGCGCCGTTGTGTATTTTTGAACTGAAGGCCAGGATCTGTTCGACCGCAGTTTCGATCTCAAGCTGAATTTCACGAGACGGGGCAAGGCTCGGATTCCTCAGCCAGTAATGCCCGACCATGCGACCTTCATCACGATTGGCTATTGCGCCCCCCTCCAGATCGTGCATTTCTGAGAACGCACCCCGCATTGCCGGTTCCATTTTTTTAAAAAAACTGTCAGCAAATTTCATGCGGCTGATATCAAGAGTGAGCCCGATCTCAGGGCAACTGCAGAGATGTTTTTGATAGCGATCCCAAAGGTTAGTCTCTTTTTGCATTTGTTCCTCCAGTCCCACAATTGGTAAACAAAAGGCGGAGCATGCTCCGCCTTTTGTGGCAATTTTCACTTTGTTCTATTTTCTTATGCTGTAAAATACGTCGTGTCCTTTGAACAGTGACGTGCTGTCGAGCTCATCCTCGATCCGGAGCAGCTGGTTGTATTTGGCAACGCGATCGGTGCGGCAGAGCGAACCGGTTTTTATCTGGCCGGAGTTGACTGCCACGGCAAGATCCGCCAGCGTGGTGTCTTCTGTTTCGCCGGAGCGGTGTGAAATAACGGTCGTATAACCGGCCCGTTTGGCCATTTCGATCGCTTCCAGAGTTTCGGTCAAGGTGCCGATCTGATTCAGCTTAATCAGGATCGAGTTGGCGATTCCTTTCTGGATCCCCTCTTTCAGAATCTTCGGATTGGTGACGAACAGGTCGTCTCCAACGATCTGGATCCGCTTGCCGAGGCGGTCGGTCATCAGTTTCCAGCCGTCCCAGTCATTTTCCGCCATGCCGTCTTCGATCGAGATGATCGGGTATTTGTTGACCAGATTCTCGTAAAAATCGACCATTTCAGTTGGGGTTTTCACTTTCTGAGCTTCATTCTCCAGTGTATAAACTCCATCTTTAAACAGTTCGGAGGATGCAACGTCAAGTGCCAGAAGGATGTCTTCGCCCGGCTTGTATCCCGCCTTGACGATCGCTTCCATGATGACTTCCAGCGCTTCTTCGTTTGACTTCAGGTTGGGAGCAAAACCGCCTTCATCACCGACAGAGGTGTTGTACCCCTTTCCCTTCAGGACACCCTTCAGGGCATGAAAGATTTCCGCACCCATCCGGAGCGCTTCCTTGAAAGAGGTCGCGCCGGCAGGCATGATCATGAATTCCTGGATGTCAACGTTGTTGTCGGCGTGTGCCCCTCCGTTGAGAATGTTCATCATCGGCAGCGGCAGTTCGCGGGCGTTGGCTCCGCCGATATATTTGTACAGCGGTTGACCCGCCTCTTCGGCTGCAGCCTTGGCAACCGCCAGAGAAACGCCCAGAATGGCGTTGGCGCCAAGGTTAGTCTTGTATTCGGTGCCGTCCAGTTCGATCATCTTCGTATCAATCCCGACCTGATCATCGGCTTCCATGCCGATAACCTCTTCAGCGATAATGTTGTTAACGTTGTCTATCGCTTTCAAAACGCCTTTGCCGAGATAACGGGATGTGTCACCGTCACGCAATTCCATCGCTTCGCGTTCGCCGGTCGAAGCGCCTGATGGCACGGCAGCCCGTCCAAAGGCCCCGGATTCGAGAAAAACTTCAACTTCTAGAGTCGGATTACCACGGGAATCCAGAATTTCTCTTGCATAGACATCAACAATCTCACTCATGTACAGCCCCCTTGCTTGATTAAAGTGATCCAGAGAAAACACTCTCCGGTAAACTGTCTCTGTATATCATAAATAACGGGAAATAACAGCTACCAGATAACAATTTTCAAATTCGATGTTATAGTGGCGATCAATCAAGAATGCTTCACAATAACTTGCAAACATGGTATGACAAAAAACGGCACTTTATTGCCGAAACCTACTGTGTAAAGGTTTACTATGACAGTTGACCCGCTTGAAACACTTACGATCGACAAATCGCGCTTCTCTCCACCTCCGCGGAAGGGGGGTAATCGCACCCGCCTGGTTATTGTCCTGATTGTGGCAGTTATTGCCGCGACTGCTGCATTCACCATGTTTCGTAACCGCGCCGTAACTATTGAAACGAGCAGCGTTTCCCTGTTTTTTCCAACGCAGTCTTTTACGCTTCTCAATTCAAGCGGCTATGTTGTGGCCCAGCGTAAGGCGGCGGTGGCTTCCAAAACAACCGGCAGGCTTGAATGGATCGGCGTTGAGGAGGGGAGCACCGTTGTTGCCGGGCAGATCATCGCCCGCCTTGAGAATAAAGACATGGAAGCCTCTGTCCGTCAGGCGGAGGCGGCACTGCAGAATTCGAAGGCTGTTCGCGAGCAGTCCACTGCCGAGCTGGCTGATGCTGGAAAATCGTTCCAGCGTCACAAAGAACTGCTGGTGGCGGGGATCGTCTCTCAGGCCGAGTATGATATTTCTGAAGCCCGCTTGAAGCGTGCCGGCGCAGCAACAGCCGGTGCCGAGGCCGGGATAGCGATTGCGGCGGCCGGACTTCAGGGGGCCAGCGTTAATCTGGGGTACAGTCTGATACGGGCCCCTTTTGATGCTGTGGTGCTGACTAAAAACGCTGATGTCGGGGATATCATCACCCCGCTGGGGGCTGCGGCAAATGCCAAAGCGGCGGTTGTGACGATTGCCGATCTTGCCTCTCTGCAGGTAGAGGCCGACGTTTCGGAATCAAATCTTGCGCAGATCAGGCAGGGGCAGCCGTGCGAGATTACCCTGGACGCAGTCCCGGGCAGCCGTTTTCAGGGCGTTGTGCATACGATCGTGCCGACTGCCGACCGCAGCAAAGCCTCGGTCATGGTTAAAATCCGTTTTCTGGAGCGGGATCGGCGCATTTTCCCCGAGATGAGCGCCAAGGTTGCGTTCCTGCAGCATCAGGCGCAGGCCGGGGACAAAATAGCGAGGGTTGTTATTAACCCTGCCGCAGTTGTAACCCGTGACGGCCGCAGCGGAGTTTATCTGGTGGTTGGTGACAAGGTCAGGTTTACCCGCGTGACTGCAGGAGCAAAACTGGGAGAGCTGCTTGAAGTATCCGGTTTGAAATCGGGCGATAAAGTAGCGCTTAAACCGCTTGAAAAGTTGAAAGACGGCAGCAGAATCTCTTTTCCGGAGAAAAAATAACCATGTCGGCCTCTCCCCAGCAGCAGATACTTGTCAAGGTCAACGCCGTTTCCAAGTCTTACCGGCGCGGTAATCAGCCGATACCGGTGCTGGAGGGGATCTCTTTCGAAATTGTCAGGGGTGAATTTCTGGCTTTGATGGGGCCGTCAGGGTCGGGAAAATCAACGCTGCTCAACCTGATCGCCGGGATAGACACCGTTGACAGCGGTTCAATAGTGATTGACGACATCGATATTGCGACGCTGAACGGGGCGGAACTGGCGCGGTGGCGGTCGGCGCATGTTGGCTTTATCTTCCAGTTTTACAACCTGATACCTGTTTTGACCGCATATGAGAATGTGGAACTGCCGCTGCTGTTGACCTCGCTTTCACGCCGTGAGCGCAGAGAACATGTTGAAGCTGCCCTGGCCGTTGTCAGCCTGTCTGATCGAACGGAGCATTATCCGTCGCAGCTTTCCGGTGGCCAGCAGCAGCGGGTGGCGATCGCCCGTGCGATTGTCACCGATCCTACCATTTTGGTGGCCGACGAGCCGACCGGTGACCTTGACCGGGTCTCAGCAGGAGAGATCCTCGGCCTGATGGAGCGGCTGAACGCGGAACAGGGGAAAACCATTATCATGGTCACCCACGATCCGCGCGCTGCCGAGAAGGCGCACATCATCCGCCATCTGGAAAAAGGGCTGCTGACCGATGTTTCTCCTTAAGCTCCTATCCCGCAACGCTTTCCGTCATACCTTGCGGACGTTGCTGACGATTCTGGGTATAACCGTTGCCATTCTGGCCTTCGGGCTTCTGCAGACGGTCGTCAGCGCCTGGTATGCCGGAGCCAACGCCTCATCGTCCACCCGTCTGATCAGCCGTAACGCGATCTCCCTGGTTTTCTCACTCCCAATTTCGTATCGGGATCGTATCCGGAGCATCGAGGGGGTTGCGGCGGTTTCATACGCTAACTGGTTCGGAGGAGTCTATATCACGGAAAAAAACTTCTTTCCCAGTTTTGCCATCGAACCGAAGAGTTATCTGGAACTTTATCCGGAATATGTCCTGACGCCGGATGAAAAACGGGCTTTTTTTTTAGATCGGAAAGGGTGTGTAATTGGGAGGAAGCTGGCAGAGCGTTTTGACTGGAAGGTCGGTGACACAATTCCGCTCAAGGGAACGGTCTTCCCGGGTACCTGGGAGTTTGTCGTACGCGGCATCTACAGCGGCGCTGAAAAATCAACTGATGAATCACAGTTCTTCTTCCAGTGGGAATATCTGAACGAATCGCTCAAAAAGACGGTTGCCAGACGGGCAAATCAGATCGGTGTGTACATAATCGGTCTCAAAAACCCTCAGAATGCGGCCGAGGTCTCTTTGGCAATTGACTCAACTTTCAAAAATTCACTCGCTGAAACCCTGACCGAAACGGAAAAAGCCTTTCAGCTCAGTTTCGTTTCGATGACCGAGGCGATTGTCGTGGCGATCCGCATCGTATCCTTTGTCGTGATCATCATCATTATGGTTGTGGTTGCCAATACCATGGCCATGACAGCCCGTGAGAGAATAGGGGAATACGCGATCTTCAAGGCGATGGGCTTTCAGTCGCATCATATCGCCGGCATGGTTTTCGGTGAATCGCTCTTTATCGCAGGAACGGGAGGATGTATCGGCATATTACTGACCTTTCCGGTCGCGAGTAAATTCGGCGAGGTCATGGGGAACTATTTTCCGGTGTTCCAGGTGGATCGCTCAACGATCTATATGGATCTGCTTTTCTGTCTGATCGTGGGGATCATTGCCGGGATCTTTCCGACCTGGCGGGCGGTCAGGATAAAGATCGCCGATGGTTTACGAAGGATTGGCTAAGGAGTTGTAATGAAAGCTAAAATTCTTATCGTAGATGATGAACTGAGTATGCGGGAGTTTCTCTCGATCCTGCTGGAGCGGGAGGGGTATGCTGTGACCGCAGCCGGTTCTGCCGAGGAAGCGTTACGCACGATGGAGTCCAATCCCTTTGATCTGGTACTCTCAGATGTAAACATGCCCGGTCTTTCCGGTATAGAACTTCTGACCCGCATCAAAGAAAAATCCCCCGAAACCGCCGTGTTGATACTCACCGCCTTTTCAGGCGCAGAGCAGGCGGTGGAGGCGATGAAGCTTGGGGCTTATGACTATGTCTGCAAGCCGTTCAAGAACGAGGAAATCAAGCAGTTGGTGAAAAATGCGCTTGAAAAGCAGGGGCTCAAACGTGAAAATGTTCTGCTAAAAAAGAGTGTCAGCGAGCGGGACAGCTTCTGCGGTATGATCGGCAAAAGCCAGCGTATGCGGGAACTTTTTGACATGATCCGGAAGGTTGCCGCCAGCCAGAGCAATGTGCTGATACTTGGCGAGAGCGGAACCGGCAAAGAGCTGGCGGCCCGTTCGATCCATTCCTGCAGTCCGCGCAGGTCAAAGCCTTTCGTCGCCGTTAATTGCGGCGCTATCCCGGAAAATCTGATTGAGAGTGAGCTCTTTGGGCATAAAAAAGGTTCCTTCACCGGCGCGGTCAGTGACCGGCCAGGTCTGTTCGAACAGGCCGAAGGCGGGACGCTTTTTCTGGATGAAATCAGCGAACTGCCGCTGCTGCTGCAGACTAAACTGCTGCGGGTGCTGCAGGAGCGTGAATTCAGGCGGGTGGGGGATGCCCAGACACGCAAGGCCGATGTCCGGATGGTTTGCGCCTCCAACCGTGATCTTGAAGGAGAGGTCCGGGAAGGGGCGTTTCGGGAAGACCTCTTTTATCGTATCAACGTTGTGCAGCTTGTCATGCCGCCGCTGAGGGAGCGGATTGAGGATATTCCGCTGCTGGTAGAATATTTCTGCCGGAAATATCAGGGGGGCGGGGCCGCCGTGCCGGTTTCAGTTACCCCAGGAGCCCTCAAGGCGCTGATGAATCACTCCTTCCCGGGGAATATCCGCGAACTGGAGAACTGCATTGAACGGAGTCTGATTATCGACCCGGTGGTTATTTCCGAAAGCAGTCTGCCGCAACGGCTGCTGGTCACCAGACCACCTTGCCTCACCGCCGATTGTGATATCCCCGATGGGGGGATGATGCTTGAACCGTTGCTGGAGGAACTGGAGAAAAAATATCTGCTCAAGGCGCTTGAGAAAACAGGCGGAGCAAAAAAGAAGGCGGGTGAGCTTCTCGGGATGTCGTTTCGTTCGTTCCGCTATCGGTTGGCCAAGTTCGGCCTGGACAGCGGTGAGGAGTAACCGGTCACGATGAAATTCAATACTGCTGAGATTTAAGTTGTTTCCGGACATATCAATTCATTTAGAGTCCATTTCTTGGCAGATAAACTTTGCAAGGTCTGTAATCTTATTCTCAGTGGAGGCTGTTTCAAGTGCGGCCATATACTGCTTACGTCGATCCATCCTGATGATTGTCCACGGATACCCTCCAGACGCGAACATGGCATTCATCAAAAAACGTCCGATTCGTCCATTGCCATCCATGTACGGATGAATGAACACAAAGATAAAATGTCCCATTACAGCCCTTACTCCTGCATGCGCCTCATTTCCAAGTAAATCGAAAAAAGCCTCCATAGAATCAATTACAGCAGATTTCGGCAATGGGACATGCTTGGACCCGTTAATAAAAACCTGCTGGTCACGATAACCGGCCAAATCGGCCGGCTTGAAAATTCCGGATTGCACTGACGGCGAGAACATTTGAAAATACCATTCGTGCTGGTCAGAGGCAACAACCTCTGCCGGAATCTTTCCCTCCAGAATTTTACTGATGCTCTCCTTGACCGACTTGAAAGCCAGGTTGTATCCTTTCGCCGCCAAAGCATTTCTTTGCTGCCGATCGCTCTCATTGCCATCGGGATTCCACTTTCCGTCACGAATCTGCTCGATTAACTCGTGCGTGACCTGGTAGCCCTCTATTGATAAAGAGTTGTATGCGTCATCGACGTATATTTCGTCTATCCGGCGCATGTACTCCAGATGATCTCTTGGCATTCCTGGCGGGGGAGGGAAAGAATCAGCCACTTCTGCTCTCATTGCATTCCACATAGCCTGAATTCTCCCGACATACGGAGACTGAATTCTGACGCCAGCGGCAAGGAACGGGGCCGTATTTTCAAATGGATTCAACGCTTTGATATGATATCCACCAGCAGCCATGCCGGCAATGATTCTGGACGACATTTGTTCTTCTTTCAGAAACTCATAGGCACCAGCCATTCTTCCTGCACCCGAAACACAGCCGGTTTCCAATACGACTCTGAGGATGTCGGAAGAATCGCGGACCATGCGCAATGCCAGTTCGGCATCACTCGGATTTTGCTTGAAGTATGACGGACTTGCTTTACAAAGTGCCGTTTGTATATCCATTACCCAAATGTCGTTCAACTTTACTCTGCCTGCCGGCAGGTTTTTACTGTCCTGGTAGATCAAAAGTGAAGTTTCAAACGGGAGTTGGAGTGTCTGTGTCCCCTTCTTTTGCGTAATGACTATCAATTGCCCCGACACAACAGTCGCGCCAGTGTGAATGCGCAACGAAGATTCAGAAGAAAGACAATAATCATCGCCAAAACGATCATTCAGGTATTCTGCAATAAAAAGCCAGTAGGAAGCGAACCATGGCGTACTGCCGCCCTCATTCTGAGTTGGCCGAGTTACTATATACCACCCCTTTACCACTTCCATAAGGAAGCCGTTCTTTACAAGTCGTTCTCGATGTATCCTGCTGATAGAGGACGACCTTACGACGTTACCCTTCTGGGCGCGTTGCAATGCCTCAAGAGATGCTGCAAGTTTTTCGTGTGGCGTTGCCATGCGCTCCCCTCCTGAAAAGTTACTATGTTATTATGCTGTTAATTTACTATGTTTTTGTGTTTTACGTCAACTATGTTTTGATGCCGTTGCTCAGAACTTGCCGACTTTGACCGTTCGCAGCAACAATTATCCAAGTATCAGGAATGCGGCCTAAACTCATCCGGGCCTTCTATAAGCATGGTAATGATTGACATTGCACCCTGGTATTGAATTGAGTTATTTTAGCTGCAGCTTAGCCCCCTATCGGTTTTATTTGAAAGCAGTCTATGAAATTATTTTTGCGTAAAATACATATCATACGTGCCCTGAAAATCGCCGCAGTAGCAGTTATCGGCGGCTTTCTAGCGCTGCTGCTCACCCTTTATTTCCTCCCGGCCCTTATCAGCAGTAGTGCTGCGCAGATCCGGATTCAGCAATTGCTCTCTTCCTCCCTGAAACGTCAGGTTGCCTGGTCGAGCCTCGTTATGACATGGTCCGACGGCCTGACGCTCTCTGCCGTTAAGCTCGGTGCAGGACCACCGCCACTTCTTAAAACCGATATCGACCAGATTGTAATTATCCCTTCCGTCGGTCGCGGAGCCGACGGACGCTTCGGCGTTGACCTCGCGGTCCGGATTCAAAACGTTCGGGCTGAATGTGCCCCCGGAACGAAAAAAACGCCACCATCTCCACCGGCCAAAGATCCGTTAACCCTTCTGGCAGAGTCGATCCAGCGTATCCAGGAGCTCGATTTCCCGCTGCCTGTTGATCTGCGCGTTATGGTTGAGGCGGCACCGCTGCAGGTCGTCTACCGGGTGCCGGGGAAACAGCTGCGGCTGGAGGATTTTTCGTTCCGTTTTGCGATGCCCTCGCTTACGGCCAAACCGGTTACGGCGGAGTTGAGCGGCCGGGTATCGGTCGGTGGGCGGGGGATGGGAAGCATCAGCCTCAATGCAAAGGTGAGCGATCTGGTAACCAAAGCTCGACGGATTCGTCCCTCATCTGCGCTTTTTGCCGTTGATGCGAGCGCGCCAGGCACAAATATAAAGCTTTCCGGTGGTCTCAGTCAGGCCGACGGTTTTGCCGCCCGTTGTAAGCTGGATCTGCCACTGTTGCTGGCGACCGCACGGCCGTTCGTCCCCCCATCTGTTCCGAAGCTGGAGGGGATTGTTCATATCCAACTGCTGGCGAAGGCCGATGCGGACCGCGATATTCATGCCACGCTGAATATTGACGGCGCCGGGTTGTCTGCGAGCGGCGCTTCGCTGAAAAAAAAGAGGGTCGGCCCGCTTGATCTAAAACTGCAGCAGCAGATTGCCGCCGATCATGCCCGCCAACTCGTCGATTTCCCGCGAGGTTCTCTCATTATACCGGGCCTTATAAATGCCGGGTGGAGTGCAAAAGTCACCAGTCCGACGTCGCCGGAAAGGACGCTTGATGCAAAGTTTGGCCCTCTGCGGCTCGATCTCGCCAGGGCGCACCACCTGGGCGCCCCGTTCCTTCCTCACGACACTCCCGTCAAAAATCTTGTCGGTGAAGTTTTCCTCCGCTCTTTGACGCTGCATCTGGATGGCCCCGGAAACAAGGGTGATCTTGCCGTTGCAGGTTTCGGCGTTAAAATGCCGCAGATGCGGCTGGCGCTTAAAGGCGGGGAGCTGGCTGCAGAGGATTTTTATCTTCTCCTCGAAAAGTGGGAATGTCCGCTGGCCGCAACATTACCGACCAGGGTGACTGCGGAGCTGCTCTGGAGTATCAAGCGCGCTTCGCTCTCCGGTACTCAGCCGCTTATTATTCAGGGGGGGCGCGGCAGGATCGGGGTGGCGGTGAATGATCTCAACCTGAAAAGCGGTTCACCGCGCAAGGTTACCGCCTCCGCTCTGCTGACGCAAGCCCTTGACCTTGATCACGCCTCGCTTGGAACTCAGTTGATCATTAAAAAGGTGCACCAGCAGCTTCGGCTTCAGGTGCGTGCATCCGAGAACGGCGAAATTGAGGCCAATCTGCCGGAGTTAGCTGTTACCGCCGCTTCCCTGCAGGGCACTGCGGCCGGGAAGCGCTTCGCACCGGTCCCACTCTCCGCGTCGGTAAAAGTCGCCGGACTGCGTATACCGTCCGACAAGAGAATGAAGCCGACTCTGCAGCGTGCCGTAGCGCTTGTTTCGCTGGGTGATTTTCTGCAGCTGGGTGCCGAGGGGGCGCTTTCGGGTATGTTACCCCGGCGTGTCGTAACAAAAGGCACTGTACGGCTTGACCTGCAGCGCACCACGCCGTTTGCCGCCCCGTTTGTTCCGGCCGGTATGAAGGGTGACGGCGTTGCCACTGCCGTTTGGGATCTGGCTGCACCGCTTCCGGAAAAGGTTTTTGTTGCCGAAAAACATCCGTTGCGTATGGCCCGGGCTGGATTGGCGCTCTTTGATAGATTCGAGCTGAGTATGAAGCTCGATAATATATCTGCCACGCTACCTTCGGCCAAGGGTGAGATAAGGGTGACAGGTCTGCGCAGCAAGCCAGATCTCCAGATTGTCTTAACAAAAAACGGTGAAGTTGTCAGCTTTAAGGGTGGGGTGCAGTGCTCGGGATTGAGCGGCTTTCCGGGAGCCGCCGGGAAGCTCCCACCCCAACATGGTTCATTTGTCTTTAACGGCGGACTTACCGGCTGGCGGGAGCTTCGTCTGCGCGAAGAGCTGAAG
>JAFLLC010000024.1:14576-20177 GCA_019162745.1 Deltaproteobacteria bacterium
CCTTGTCCGTCCGGCGGTTGTGCCGACCGCCAACCCCGGCGCGGCTGAAATTGCTGGCCGGATCCATGAGGATTTGCGTGGCAACCTTCGCGGGGCCCGTTCGTTCTCAATCCGGCGCGTAACGACGAAGGTGTCCGGCATGCCGCTCGAGCTTACCGCGCTGGAGGGTGATTTGCTGTTCAATCAGCAAGAGAGCGGCCTCAGCTTTTTTCAGGCGGATCTGCTCGGAGGGACACTCCTCGCCCGCGGGGTATTGGACTTGCGGCCTGATGTGCCGGTCATTGCTGCTGCCGGTTCGTTTTCAAATCTTGATGTTACCCGTCTGCTGCCGAAGGAAACCAGAAGCCTGGAGGCGGGGGAGGATGCCGAGATCACCGGCGAGGTGAGCCTCTCCGCTCCTTTGACAGACGAACAGCGTGAACTGCTTGAACAGCTGCGGCTTGTGCTGAATCTGCGCAAGATTGGAGCCAATACCCTTGAACGGGCGCTCTTCAGTCTCGATCCGTACGAGCGCAACGAACAACTGGTCGCCCAGCGGAAAATGCTGCGCTATGGCCGTCTGAAGGGGTTGCGGGCCACTGCGGTTGATGGCGCCTTTAGTATGGAGGGGGAGGTCCTGATTAAAGGGATAGCGGTCAATCTGCCGAAGGTTGAGCGCGTGCGGATTTCCGAACTGCCGCTTCGCCAGGAACTGGTGAAGAACCGGAGTGGGATCATGGCGCTGCGCGGTTTTCTCGACCTGCTGCGCGCCGATATGCTGGTTGTCGGCCCAAAAGGGGAACTCTCATTGAAACGGAGGAATTATGAAAAATAGATTAATGGATCTGAGAAAATCATTTAACACGGAGACACGGAGAACACGGAGTAAAACCAGAAAACAATTTACTGAAAATTCCTTTAAGATATTCACTGCCGGTTCTAAAAGTCTGTCCTGTAAGGTTTTGATTTCCCCGTTGCTCCGTTGCTCCGTATTATTCGCCCTGGTTTTTTTCGTATACGGCTGCACGCTCGCCAAGGTTGATGTCAATGTTGTCAGCGAACGGACGTCGCTGGAAAATCAGGTGCTCGGGACATACAACAGCCTGAATGAGGATATGCTGCTGGTCGCCTCTGTGCGGGGCGTATCGCCAACAGGAAAGATTGATACGCCGCCAAGGCACTCGCCGGAACAGCTTGACGCCACCAGGGCGATGGAGACGATCGCGTTTCATGCCGATGATATTGAAACCTTCAAACGTTTCGGTTGGGTCGGCGAGAATCAGGACGGGTTGTTAACCCCATTTACTCGTGAAGTCCCTAAAGTTGCAGCCGCTGAGCTGAAGTCGTTTGCTGCCAACTACAGCGAAGCGGAATTCCAGCAGGTTGTAAAGGAGGTTAACCTGTCGCGAGAGACCCTGATGATGCGGGTTGTGCAGACCAATGAAAACTTTACGAGCAAGGATCTGCCGGCTATCCGCAAGGTTTTTGCCAAGTTGAACCGTCAGAACAGCGCACCCGGCTCCAGGGTGCAGGAGCCGGATGGCCGGTGGAGTACGTTATGAACTTTAAAAAACCTGTTTCAAAAGCTTTTCACAGTACTGCCGTTTTATTCGCGCTGTTCCTGTTAAACTGTTCTCCCGCGATTGCTCTACCGCTTGGTGATGAACTGCTGGCGCCGGCGGCGCCCCGTCCGGCACTGCGCTCCCGTCCGGAAATCTCTCCTCAGCCCGCTATTTTCAGCTCCCGCCAGGTCCTGTACGTTGCCCGTGCTGCCGACGGCACTCGGATGGTGACGGTTGAACGGGGGGACAATGGGGACGAACTCTGGTTGTATTCCTTCACGGCTGTGCCGGAACTGCCGCGCCTGCTCCATGCAAGCCCGGTTCGTCTCGCCGCTCCGGCTCTGAATTCCGCCGGAACACTCGTTGCTTTTGTTGATGCAGAGGATGATGTCAAAGGTGATATATGGCTGTTAAACATTGTAAAGTCCGATTTAGTTCCCCGGCGTTTGACCGGGCGGGAATCTGCCGACGATGCACCGGTATTTTCCGCAGACGGATCGGCTCTGGTGTTTCAGCGCCAGCTCCCGGGCTCCGGATTGCGGGAACTGGTACGGATTCATCTTGATGATAATCGGAGCGAGACGCTGCCGATTGGTATCGATGCGGCTTTTGCGGCGCCTTCGCCAGACGGGAGCAGGTGGCTTTTTGTATCGCGCAAAGCCGATCTAAATGGTGATCTCTGGCTTTGGAATGAACATGGAGGGGAACTGACGCAGCTGACAGGTGGCGCCGGACGTGATCTCTATCCGGTCTGGGAGGGTTCGGATACGCTCCTTTTTACCCGTCAGTCCGTTGTCGGGAGTAATTTAGCGATCGGCCAGGAATCCGGGCAGATCTACCGGCTGCATCTCAAAAGGGGTGGTGCTGACGGCTTGCCGTTCGTTTCTCCCCTTACCTCAGCGGCATTGATGGCGGTGGCGCCGCTTCCGGCGGGGGGGCATTTCTACTTTGTTGCCGGTCTGGCCGGCGGGGGACAGGTGATGTACCTCCCCGCATCCGGGGAAATTCCGGATCGCGCGAACGTCGCCGAACAGTGGGCGCTGGCGCAGATACTACTGGAACGTCAGCCTCCTGACCCGGCCCATGCCCGGTTGGCCTGCGCCCGTGTTCTGGCGAGGGAGGATGGTCCGACGCGTGAGGGGGCGCTGGCCGGACTGGCGCTGGCTTCCCTGATGGAGCGGGGTGGTGAGACTGCACAAGCCGGGGGCCAGTATGGTGTGGTGGCTAGCCGCTACAGCCATTTTCCGCAGGAAGCGGCCTTGGCCGAAATTGCCCGGATCAGAGTCCAGGCTGCGCAGCGCTGCAGTGATACCGTTTTGCCGCAGCGGCGGCAGGAGATACTCCGCGAGGCGGAGGTCGCTATGAAAGCCGCTGCAAAGGATAAGGGGGCAGATGCTGCAGCTCGCTGCCTGATCGATTCCGCACGACTTCTGACTGATTTTGGCGCAGGTGCAGCCGGTCAGATGGCAGCTGTAGGACTGACTGAGCAAGTTACTATCCTGAAAGAAGTTTCCCGCCCGCTCAAGGCTGAGGCGGCCCTGCGCCGCGCCGTGCTGCTGGCAAAGCTTGAAGGTGGTCCGGGGGGGATAGCGGCTCTGGTTGAGGTTGCCACGGCTTACGGTGATCAGGAAGAGTGGGCCGAAGCGGCGATTACCGCAATTCTTGATCAGGTATCTCCGCGTGATCATGCCGATCAGGCGGCGCTCTCGGCTCTTGCCGAACGCTACAGGATGGCGCTTCCACGGCTGGCGATGGGGGCCTGGAATCGTCAGGGTGACGTCGCCTATCGGGCCAATGAGTGGGCAAAAGCCAAAGATTCCTACCGCACGGTGCTGGAAAAATTCGCGGTTATTCCGACGCCGACCGCTGCGGCGCGCTTTGCGCTGGCCGAAGTTCTTTATCGCGAGGAACGCTACGCAGAGGCCAAGGCGTTGTACGAAACGGAGATGAACCAGAATCCGGAGGATTCGCCGCTGTACCAGTTGGCTCGTGCCGCCTATATTCGCAAAACGGTCGCGGCCGGTGAGAATCTTTACCGGCTGGGGGAGGTCGCCGCTGCCCGTTCGGTCTTTCTCGATCTTATCCGCTATGACGGACGGAGTGTCGAAGCGCATCGTGGTTACATCAAATCGGTTGCCGCGATGGGGCAGGCCGGGGAACTGCTTGACCTGTACCGCAAAATGCTGCTCTCTTATCCCGACGATCCGGTCCTTCTGTATGCAACTGGACTTACGCTGACATATCTGCCGGGCAAAGAGAATCTGAGGGAGGCTGACCGCCTGATTGCCCGGGCGGCGGAGCGGATGCCGTCATCGGAGTATCCTCCCCAGACGAGGGGGTATCTCACCGAGATAGCCGAGACGGTGCATGGCGAACGGGGCGGTCTGGAACGGGCGCTCGCGCATTACCGCCGCGCCTGGCTGCTCAACCGGCCGCTGGAAAATCCGGAAAACCGCGCCAACCTCGATCTGAACATTGGCAATATCGCTTTTCTGCTCGGCAGCAAGGCGACTGCCTGGAAGTTCTACAGCCAGAGACTCGCCGCAAAGGTACCGTTTGATAATCCCGATACTGAGCTGATCTTTCAGCAGCGCTATGCCGCGGTGGCATTTCAGATGCGCGAGAAAGAAGCACCGATCACCGGCTATCTCAGGGCGTTGCAGCTGACGGAGGAGCGCCTGAATCCGTCCCGGCCGCTCAATCTCTTCGGACGTCTGTCGCGGCGGGTTGTTGAGCGGCTGTTTTCCGGAACGGGGCTTAGTTCGTCAGCCCAGGCCTCCCTTGCAGAGCAGCAGGCGATAACCGCCGAGCTGGAACGATTGGGAGCGTCCCCACCGGAGGCGCCCCCTTCGGCCGGGTGGAGCGAATTCGACAGCGCAATCCGCTTTCTGCTGCAGCGGGAGCGGGCCCTGCTGGCATCGGCTCCTTCCTGGAACAAAGATGCGGACAAAAGCGCTGCTGAGCTGAGCGGTATGCTCTCTGCGGTGGAAAAAGAGCTGGAGGCCGTGTCCCGCCTGGTGGAGACGTCGGCAGAGATCAATGATCGGCTCGGGCTGGCGTATCTTGAAGCGGATCGCTACGCCGCTGCCCGTGAGCATTTTGATGCCGCCTACAGGTTGAACAGTGGGCTCGGGTTTAGCGGCAACCTTGCATCCAACCGCCGTTCGGCGAGTATTGCTACTTACAAGGAGGCGCATGCCACTTCCGGCGAGGAACAATTGCGCCTGCTGCGACTGAGCCGTGACGGTTTTACCGAGCTGCTGACGCTGATCAACACAAATCCTCCCACGTCAAAAGCACCGGCAAAACGGAGCGGCGGTCTTGTGGCACTGTCAGCAAATGTGGCCCTCGACAAGGGTGGTTCAACCGCTGCCGCCTTCGGTTTCAGCGCCGAGCAGGAAAAACGGCTCGCCGAGAGTTATCTGGCTCGCATCCACTCCGAACTTGGTAACCTGGCGGCCGCTGCACTTCTGCTGGAGGATCAACTGAAACGGTATCCGGTCGAGAACAATAAAATTGCCGTGAGTGACCTGTACGGGGTTACGCTCCTTGTCCACCGGACCGCTCACATCGATTATGCGCTGGGCGACCTGAAAAATGCGGCGACCGGTTTTAAGCGCTCGACGCTCCTGGCTCTGCAAGGAGCTAACCCGATCAGCGCGATGCTCAATCTGGTAAACTGGGGTGAACTGCAGGCAGCCGACCCTAAAACGGCTGACTTTGCCGCTTTCCTCGGCGCCGAGGCGCGGGTATCCCGTCTTGCTGACTCCTCTCGTTCCGTTACCCCGCCGCTCGTATATGGCCGCTACCATAATGATGTCGGAGCACTTTTTACCCGGCTGGCCCCGATTTTAACCGATAACGGCAGCCGTCAGGCAATGCTCTTCAAAGCGCTGGAACGGTGGGACAGGACTCTCTCAGTTGTGGCGGACAGCAGTGACCCGGACCTGCTCCATCAGCAGCGGTGCCAGCGGGCGACCGCCCAGCTGAACCGCGGTGCCGTTCTTGCGGCGCTCGGTCTGACAGAAGCTGCTGAGGCGTCTCGCAACGCCGCTCTGGA
>JAFLLC010000024.1:20277-28572 GCA_019162745.1 Deltaproteobacteria bacterium
GTTGACGATCTCTTCGGCGCCAGGCTCGAACGGGTTCCGCCTTATTACGCTCTGGCCGGGGAAGGTGCGTTGCGTCTTGCGGCGGCTTCGGTTGAACTGAGCAGGTTGTCGCAGGGAGTCAATGCCTCGCAAACTCAAGAGGATAAACTCAAGGCCGCGCAGCAGCGATTCAATACACTCCAGCAGGCTTTCAACAGAGAGTGCGCAGCAGGAAAAGGGGGGAGGCTCTGCCGCCTGATTTCACCGCAACCGGTCGAGCTGATCGACGTATTGGAAACTCTGCCGGGGAAGACACTGCTCCGCTTCACGCCGCTTGACAGCAAACGCTGGCTGCTGTTTACGGTCGGCGGAAAGGGTGCAATAGGTGCTGAAACTGTCGATACAACAACGCTCAATGCCCGTCTTGCCGCTACTCCGCCCGTTCTGGCTGCGTACGAGGACCCCTCCCGCTTTGCAGGCGCTCATGTAATCAGCTGGGGGCTAAGCGCGACCCATCTGCTGCAGTCGGTTTCCCAGCGTAAACCGTTCCGCCGTCAGGTTATCGATCCTGCCGGTTGGTGGCAGGCGGCTGAACCATTTACCAAGCTGGTTTCACCCCGGATGAATGATAGTCTTCCCGATGCCCATTCCATCGTGTTCCCTGCTCATGCCGGGCTGCTCCCGGAAGTGCCGTCACGCGCCGGGGGAAGCGGCTATTCGCTGCCGTTATGGGAAGATGAAAGTGCCCAGCGCCACCCGTTCTCCGAGCTGTCTGCAGCGGAAAATCTTTCTCTTGTAGTCGCCCCGCACGCCGGTTTCAGTCACATTTACAGCCTGGGGCATCTGACAGCGCTGATGGGTGTGCCCTCGCTCCTTCTCTCTGACGGCGCACCGGGCGATTCCAAAGCATTCATCGCCGCGTATGCGCGTCAGTCGCTCGGCGATGCCGGTAAAACGCTCCAGCCGGGCTGGCTTCTGATCGGTGATTGGGGGCCGGATGCTGCCGAGGCGGCAAAGCTGGGTAAAAGCCGTTTCAACGAATACGGCAAAGCGGGCGTGCTGGCGCATAACGCCGCTGTATACCCGAAAGCGCTCTCCCTGTTTGAGAATGCGCTGGCAATCGTCGCCGAAAATCCTTCCCTGGCAAAGCATCGCACCCGGCTGCACCTCTATGCGCGCGACAGCGCGTTTGCCGCCGGTTTTACCGACCGGGCGATCATCCACGCCGATGAGTTGGTCAAGGGGCTTGTTAAGGAAAAACCGTATTCGCCCGAACATGCCGATGCGCTGCTGCGCCTCGGGCTGCTGCAGGCGAATGGCGAGCGCTTTGCCGCTGCGGCTGTTTCTCTCAAAGAGAGTGTTGGCATCTTTGCCGATCTCGGTATGGCAAAAGAGCAGGCGGCGGCGCTGGCGGACTTTGGCGTCGTGATGGAAAATGCGGTCAATTTCAGCGCGGCCCGGACGTTCTTTGAGGAATCGGCCGGTCTCCGCCGGACATTGAAGGATGATGTCTCTCTGGCCGAACAGTACCGCAATCTTGGCCGTATCAATGACCTCCGCCTCAACCAGTATGCTGTCGCAGAGCGTTATTATGCCCAGGCGGGAGAAATCTATGCCAAGGCCGGTAATGCGGCGCTGGAAGCCGAAACGCTCCTCGAGCGCGGGCGCTGCCAGCGTCTGCTCGGCAACTTCCCGGCCGCTGACAAATTATATAAAGATGCGCTGACAAAGGTTGGAGCGAAGGACCTGCGCACAAAGATGCGGGTCGTGCTGGAGCAGGCCAATAACGCCTGGTTTCAGGGGCGCTATCAGGAAGCGTTCGACCTGCGCGAACAGGTGGAAAAGAGTGCCCTGACTGAAAAATGGCCGCTTGAGCAGGTAATGGCGAAAAACAGCGGCGGCCTGATCTGGTGGACGCTGGGTGACAACAAGCGGGCTCTTCTGGAGCTGAGGGGAGCGCTGGAGCGGGCCGAAAAGCTGGCGGTCCGGCGTGATGAAGTTGCGACGACGCTCAACAACATCGGTCTCGTGCAGCGTGAATCGGGGGAATATGCCAAGGCGCTGGAAACGCTTGGAAAAGCGCTGGCGATTGACCGTAAGCTCGGCTCACGCTGGGCGATGGCGTACGATCTGCGCAATCTCGGTCAGACCCGCCTGAAGATGGGGGATGTGCCAGCCGCGCTGCGGCAGTTTAGTGAAGCAGCCGGTATGGCGGCGGAGATAGGCGACAAGGTCAATCTGGCCAAGATCCATCTCGCCCGCGGTGATGCAGAAACAGAACTGAAACAGCCGGCTGCCGCTGAAGCCAGTTATCGAAGTGCGCTTGAAATTGCCGATGCGCTGCTGCTGCGCGAAGTGCGCTGGCGGGCGCTGTTTGGCCTCGCCCGGCTGCAGAAAATCGCCGGCGATTCGGCCAGAGCGGTGATCTCATATCAGCAGGCGCTGGAAACGGTTGAAGGTCTGCGCGCCGAGATCAGGCTGGATCAGCTGAAAGATGGTTTCCTCGCCGACAAGATGGATGTCTATTCCGGACTTGTCAGTCTGCTGGTAAATCTGGGGAGAGGTGACGAAGCGTTCGCTGTGGCTGAACGCTCCCGCTCCCGCAATCTGATCGACATTCTCGGCCGTCAGCGGCTGTCACTCTCCGGGTCGGTCGAACAGGAACTTTATGACCGGCAGAGCAGGCTTAAGGAGCAGATGCTTGAACAGGAAAACCTGTCGGTTCAGGCGACGAACCAGAAAGAGCGGGACCGCTATACCGCAGCGCTAGAAAAGCTGCGCGGTGATTATCAGGATCTGCTGATCGACATCGAGCGCAAGCGACCGGAACTCCTTGCCCTGGTGAAGGTGAACCCGACGTCGCTTGACGATGTCCGTAAACTCATTGAGCCGGGAGTCGTCCTTCTTTCTTATTATCAGCTGCAGGACCGGCTCCTTTGCTGGAAGATCGATCGGGAGCGGGCTACGCTGATCATTCAGAATATCCCGGCTAAAGATCTGGCCGCAAAAATATCGTCCTACCGTCGCATGCTGCAGAATCTGGAGCCGCTGGAAAAACAGTCGCGCGAGCTGTATGACCTGCTGGTGGCTGAGCCGCTCGCAGATAGTCCTTCGATCAAGGCGGTCGGAATAGTGCCGCACGGCAGTCTTCATTACCTGGCGTTTGCAACCCTGAGCGACGGGAGGGATTATCTGGTCGACCGGCAGAAGCTGTTTTATCTCCCAGCGACGTCGGTCTTGAAATATACTCTGGCGCGACGAAGTCCAGAGAAAAAGCTCCACATTCTCGCCATCGGCAACCCCGATCTCGGCAATCCGAATCTTGATCTCCCCTTCGCCGAGCGGGAAGCCGGAACCCTGCGCTGGAATTATCCGGGCGTTACAACCCTGACCCGCGAACGCGCCACCGAGAGCTGGGTGCGGGAGCATATCAGCGAATTCGGTGTTATACATATCGCTTCTCATGGCGAGTTCGATCCGGTCAACCCGCTCTTCTCCGCAATTCGTCTGACAAAGGATGCGAAGGCGGACGGCAAGCTGCAGGCGGAGGAAATCTTCGGCCTTGATATCCGTGCCGATCTGGTGGTGCTGAGTGCCTGCCAGACCGGATTGGGCGATATACGGAGCGGCGACGATGTCGTCGGGATGAACCGCGCGTTTATCTTCGCCGGTACTCACTCCTTGATGTCGAGCCTCTGGAGGGTCAGCGACGTTTCGACCGCAATTATGATGAAGCAGTTCTACCGCAATTATATGAGTTATGGAAAAGCCGAGAGTTTGACACGGGCCATGCAGCATGTGAAAAACCGTTATCCGCATCCCGGATATTGGGGGGCATTTGTGCTGACGGGGGATTATTTATAACGGCAGTAGGTTCAATGCGTATGACAGCAGATCAAGAAACGGTTTGCCAGTCGGTGGTATGAGAAGTATACTGGCGGCTGTGATAACGATGATGATCCGGCAGTTCCTTAAAAGTCCAAAATGTAAAGGGGGTAGAAGATGAGAATGGCACGTAGTATTGCTGCTGTCCTGGCTCTGTTGCTGGCAGCTTCTGTGGCGATTGCTGAAGAAAAACGGTGGGTGTCGAGCGAGGGTACGGCGCTAAAAGCCGAGGCATCGGCGACGTCGGAAAACATAGCAGATATGCAGATCGGTACAGCGGTTACGGTTGTCGAGTCCGGCGGTCGCTGGCTGAAAGTAAAGACAGCAGCCGGAAAAGAGGGATGGGTCTATGCGGGGAGAGTTTCCGATACCCCGCCTGTCGCTGAAGTTTCCGCTGACGATGGCGGGTTGTTCGGCGCAACGATGCAGAAGAGTCAGATCAGTACGGCCAAAGCCGACAGTGCCCGCAGTATCCGTGGTCTTTCGCCGGAAGCGGATCAGTATGCAAAAGATCGTGGCACCCCTGAAGTTTATAAGAAATCCCTTGATGTGGTACTGGCGCGCAAAGTCAGTGCCAATGAGTTGAAAGCATTTCTGAAAGAAGGAAAAATTGGCGAATATGCCCAGGCACAGGGGGGTAAAAAATGAGATTTTTCCTATTAGTTGCGTTGGCAGCAGTGTCAGTTTCGGCTACATCCGTTTCAGCAGGTTTTTTTGACAAGATGCAGAATTTCGCCAATCCGGACTCGAAAGAGAGCAAAATATTTTCAGGAGCAAGCCAGCTTTTATCAAGCTCGCAGGAAATAGATTATAAGACAGAGCGCTATATTGGAGAAAGCCTGGCTCTCGAAGGGTTGCAGCGTTTCGGCAATCCGGTGAAAAACGAATCGCTGCAGCGGTATGTTAACCTGGTAGGAACAGCGGTTGCCGGCAATAGTAAACGTGCGACGATCCCGTATCAGTTCGCGGTATTGGACAGCCCTGTGCAGAACGCCTTTGCCGTTCCGGGAGGGGTCATTTTCATCAGTCGCGCTCTGGTCTCTATTTTGGATGATGAGGCCGAACTGGCGGCAGTGCTTGCCCACGAAGTCGGGCACGTGTCGGCGAAGCACGCATTGAAGAGCACCCAGCGCGCACAGTTTTTCCAAGGTGTCGGGACAATAACGGCTGCCAGCCTCAAGGGAAATAAAGGGAAACAATTCGCATCGGCCATAGGTGATATGCAGATGGTTCTGTTTGACAAGGGGCTTGATAAAACAATGGAGTTCGAAGCCGATCTTGCTGCAATGGAGACGACCTATCGCACCGGATACGATCCCTCTGCGATGATCAGGGTGTTGGAAAAACTGCAGAAACTGGAAGCGTCCAGCAAGGATAAGAAGGGGTCATGGTTCTCGACGCATCCGCCGCTTGCCGAGCGCATAGCCAGGCTTAAATCCCAACTGCGAAAATATCCTGATTATGCAATTATGACGTCTGTCCAGGGGCGATTTGGAAAAAACGTTAAACTGAACAAGTAAATCAGGCTCTTAAACGGACTAAAGAGAGTGTAATCTACCGTTCCTGAAATGAACGGCTTGCTACGTATCCCGCGGTTTCTACGAGTGGCTGATTACGTTTAATTATGATTTGACAAAACATTTCTGAAAAGTGTATACAGTATGCGATTTATATCCGCGATTTACCGATGATAAACACCGCAGAATATATCCCACCAAGGAGGAATATTAGATGATTGAAGCGTATCTTGCACATGAGAAAGAGAGAGCGGCACAAGGCATTCCCGCACTCCCGATGACCCCTGAACAGGCAACCAGCCTTTGTGAATTACTGGTTAATCCGCCTGCTGGAAAAGAAGCTTTCCTGCTTACCCTGATCAAAGACCGTGTTTCTCCCGGCGTTGACCCGGCTGCCGAAGTGAAAGCTGCTTTCCTTGCCGATATCGTTGCGGGAAAAAAGAAATCTCCGCTGATTACTCCGGTTGATGCCATTCGTATGCTCGGTACTATGCTGGGTGGTTACAACGTTGCACCGCTGATTGCTGCACTGTCAAACGCCGCACTGGCTGATGAAGCTGCCTGCGCGCTGTCCGGCATGACTCTTGTGTATGACGGCTTCGAGAAAGTTGTAGAGCTTTCGAAGACAAATGCTGCCGCTAAAAAAGTCCTTCAATCCTGGGCCGACGCCGACTGGTTCACGAGCAAACCGGGTCTGGCTGAGAGCATCAAGGTCAAGGTGTACAAGGTTGAAGGCGAAATCAACACCGACGATTTCTCCCCTGCAGGCGATGCCTGGAGCCGTCCTGATATCCCGCTGCACGCTCTTGCAATGGGTAAAACCCGTTTTCCTGACGGATTGGCAACCATTGCTAAATTCCGCGCCGATGGTTTTCAGGTCGCTTTTGTCGGCGATGTTGTCGGAACAGGTTCTTCGCGTAAATCTGCCTGCAACTCGGTACTATGGTGTGTCGGCCAGGAAATCCCTTGTGTGCCTAACAAAAAGACTGCCGGTATAATCATCGGCAGCGTTATCGCCCCGATCTTCTTCAACACCGCCCAGGATTCCGGCGCACTGCCGCTGAAAGCGGATGTGACAAAAATGAATACCGGTGACGTAATTGTTATCGATACAAAAAAAGGCGAAATCAAAAGTGAAGGTGGCGAACTCCTCTCCACATTTGAAATCGCCCCTAACACCCTTGCCGATGAATTCCGTGCCGGCGGGCGCATTCCGCTGATCATCGGTCGCGCCGTTACTGATCGTGCCCGTGCCGCTCTGGGTCTTGCTGCTACCGAAATTTTCACTCTGCCGGTCAACCCGGTACCTAAAGCGGATCAGGGTTATACCCAGGCGCAGAAAATGGTCGGTCAGGCCTGCGGCGTTGCCGGAGTCCTTCCCGGCACAGCCTGTAACCCCAAGATGACGACGGTCGGTTCGCAGGATACAACCGGTCCGATGACCGCCGATGAATTGAAAGAACTTGCCTGCCTCAAATTCCTGTCGCCGATGTTCATGCAGTCCTTCTGCCACACTGCCGCCTATCCGAAAGCGTCTGACGTCAAGATGCACAAGACCCTGCCGCAGTTCATTATTGAGCGTGGCGGCGTTCCTCTGAAACCGGGCGACGGTGTTATTCACTCATGGCTGAACCGTCTGCTGCTCCCCGATACCGTTGGTACCGGCGGCGACTCTCATACCCGTTTCCCGATCGGTATCTCGTTCCCGGCCGGTTCCGGTCTGGTTGCTTTTGCCGGCGCCATGGGCTTCATGCCGCTTGATATGCCGGAATCCGTTCTGGTCCGTTTCAAAGGCAAGCTCAACTCTGGCATCACCCTGCGTGATGCGGTTAACGCAATTCCGTACTGGGCCATCAAACAGGGGCTTATGACGGTGCCAAAAAAGAACAAGATCAATATCTTTAATGGCCGCATTCTCGAAATGGAAGGTCTCCCCGACCTTTCCGTAGAGCAGGCTTTCGAACTGACCGATGCAGCAGCAGAACGCTCTGCAGCTGCCGGATGCATCAAGCTTTCCGAGGCTTCTGTTGCAGCATATCTGCGTTCCAACGTGGCGCTGATGAAAAATATGATCAAAGAAGGGTACCAGGACGCCCAGACGCTGCAGAATCGCATCGATGCCGTCAATGAATGGCTGAAAGCTCCAAAACTCCTTGAAGCTGACAAAAACGCTGAATATGCTGCAGTCATCGAGATCGACCTGGCTGAGATTACCGAGCCGATTCTGGCCTGCCCGAATGACCCGGATGATGTCAAGCTCCTCTCAGAAGTTGCCGGGACACCGATTAACGACGTTTTTATCGGCTCCTGCATGACCAATATCGGTCACTACCGAGCCGCTGCCGAAATCTGGCGTGGAAGCAAATTCAACCCGAGTGTGCGTACCTGGATTACACCTCCAACTCGTATGGATCAGCAACAGCTTAAAGATGAAGCTTACTTCTCGGTATACAGTGCCTTTGGCGCCCGTATCGAAATCCCGGGCTGTTCACTCTGCATGGGTAACCAGGCCCGAGTACCGGATGGGGTCAACATGTTCTCAACTTCGACCCGTAACTTCGATGATCGCATCGGCAACGGCGCCAAGGTCTATCTCGGATCCGCAGAAGTCGGGGCGGTTACGGCACTGCTCGGCAAGCTGCCGACACCGGCCGAGTTCCTTGCCATCTACAAGGATAAGATCGAGCCGAACAAGGAAAAGATCTATAAATATCTGCAGTTCGATGAGATGGCTGAATACAAATAAGGTGCTGTTATGAAATGCTTGAGGCTGAGAGGCTGAAGGCGTATTATATCCCCCGTTCGGGCTTGCCCGGGCGGGGGATTGTTTTTTATTCCCTGAAGAATATATCAGCAGAAACAAGCTGATGTATTGATGCTTAAGGATGTAAGATTACAGTTTGTCAGGAGGCTT
>JAFLLC010000024.1:28672-44515 GCA_019162745.1 Deltaproteobacteria bacterium
TCTTGAGTACCAGTCAACTCCTCTGCAGAATTCCCTCTGCCGCCCTGATCCCGCTGGCCCAGGCGCCGGTGATGCCGCGTGATGTTCCAGCGCCGTCACCGACCATGTAGACGTTTTCGCTCACCCGGAAGTGGCGGTCGAGAAAGGCGGGTTTGTTGGCGTACATCTTGATCTCCGGGTAGTACATGATCGTACTGGGATGAAGTACGCCGGGGACGATGGTGTCGAGCTTTTTCATTGCACTCCAGATGTGGCGCATGATCTTGGCTGGTACCGCCAGACCCAGGTCACCGGCTGTGACCGGACAGCTGGGGGGGAAGTTGTAGAGATCCTCGTTGAAGGTCCCGGCGGTGGAGCGTTTTCCCATGCGGAAATCTCCCACCCGCTGCATGAGCGGTTTGCCGCCGCCGATCTCGTTGGCAAGCGTGGCGAGAAAGACAGCCATCTGCTGGCCGCTGCGGACCGGGGCCTTCAGGCCGATGGTCTTGAGCAGGGCGAAATTTACCAGGTCGTTCCCCGCTTGATCCTCGGAGAGGGCATGGCCGTTGACCAGACTGAACCCCTGATAGCGCTCCAGTACCACCCGCGCATGGCCCGAGTTGGTGCAGAATGTGCGCACCCCGTCGGGGAAGTGGAACTTGGGATCATAGTAGTCGTTGACGATGGGATAGTTATCCAGCCGGGTCTCGATGCGGACGCCTACATCCACTACGTTATCGATGTAGGTGATCCCCATCCGCTCCATGGCCTGCTGGAGAAAGCTGAACCCCTTCCGTCCGGGAGCGACGATTACCTTCCGGGCGCGCAATGTTTCCCCGCCGGAGATGATGACCCCAGTCCCGCCGGCATCGTCGAATATGTCGGTAACCTCCCGCTCCAGCATGAACTGCACCCCGCGGCCAGCGAGCTCATCCAGCAGGCGCTGGATCAGGACCCGGCTGCGGTCGGTGCCGACGTGTGCCTGCCGGACGTCGAGCAGGGTCACGCCGAGCCGTTCCGCCCTCCGACGGTAGACCTCCAGGTTGTGTTTCTCCTTGATGGCCGGCTGGAGCACGCTTTCCACCATAGGGAGGAGCCGCTTGGCCTCTTCACTGGTCCAGTTATCTGCGGCAAAACCGATGGGGTAGGTGTAGTTCTGTTTGCAGTCGTTCAACAGTCCGCCGGAGCAGATCCGTTCCCGGTCGATCATGAGGATCGAGAGGGAAGGGGAGGATTCCGAAAGTTGAAAGGCGGCGCCGAGACCGGCCGGGCCGGTGCCGACAATGATGATGTCGTAGTCTGGAGCGGGCATATGAAATCCCTTGGAAGTTCGTCTGTGTCGCAAGTATATACCTGTTTTGCAAGCTATGTGAGCTTCAGGTTGCTGAACCCGCCAGCAGTCTGTTCAGGACTTCAGCTATTTCGGATACGCCGTAAGGTTTGAGAGCGACAGCGCTAAAACCGTAGCGCCGGAAGTCGGCGATGATAGGATCATTGGAGTAGCCGCTGGAGACGATCAGCTGTGCATGCGGGTCGATCTCCAGAATGGCCCGGGCCGTCTCCTCTCCCCCCATGCCGCCCGGAATGGTCAGATCCATGATCACCGCCGAGAAGGGCGCTCCTGCCTCAAATGCAGACTTGTACAGCGCTATGGCCTCTTCACCGTTGAGGCAGGTCTTCACCCGGTAACCCAACTCTTCCAATATTGATTCTGCCAGGTCCCGGAGCATCTCCTCATCGTCCATAACCAGCAGCGATGCTCCTGCCGCTACGTCAGGGGGGTCAGCTCCCTGTGGTACTTCAATAAGCTCAGGTTCCCTGCTGGCTGGAAGCAGTATCTCAAAGGTCGTTCCCCTGCCGACGGTAGAGCTGGCGCAGATATGGCCGCCGTGCTTTCGTATGATCGATTGCACTGAGGCCAGCCCCAACCCGCTTCCGCCTGACTTTGTCGTGAAATAGGGGTCGAATATATTCTTCAGGTTTTCGGCAGATATGCCGCACCCTTCGTCATCGAAGATGAACCTGATGTACTTCCCGGCCGGGAGCGCGAACTGATTATTGATGTCTAGGGAAGCGTTGGCGGCCCGGATGGAGATCGTGCCGCCTCCCGGCATTGCCTGGACTGCATTAATGATCAGGTTGTTGAAGGCCTGGCTGATCTGGCCGGCGTCAGCCTCAATGTTGCTCAGCCCTTCAGGGATTTCAACACGGTTTAGTACGTTTGATCCTCGCAGTACCAGTGACAGAGATTCCTCAATGAGCTTTCGGGGTGCAACCGAGCGGGTGATCGGCTGTCCCCCCTTGGCAAACGTCAGTAGCTGGTGCGCCAGCTCAGCGGCACGTTTCCCTGCTTTTTCCGCCTGTAGCAGCGGCGCTTTGGCCTTGTGATCACATTCGATGAACATGCCGGCATATGAAATGTTGCCCAGGATGGCGGTCAGGATGTTATTAAAGTCATGGGCGATACCTCCGGCCAGTACGCCGATTGACTCAAGTTTCTGTTTCTTTATCAGCTCTTCCTGCTGGTTCTCCCGTTCGGTTATGTCGGTGAATATGGCCAGGATGCGGTTCTGCGACAGCTGGGTATTGACAATAACGCGACGAACCGAGCCGTCCTTGCAGGTAACTTTAACCTCGCGGGGTGGGATCTGCGTACCGTAGGTGTGGTATTCGGCTATATGGGCATTCCATAAGGAGCATACCTCATCGCGATAGGATGCATCGGGATAAGCCTTTAGAAACCATTCATCGACCGTGGGGATTTCAGCCAACTCGTAGCCGAAGTTTTTGCCAAAATTTGTGTTGATGTACTTGGTGGTGCCGGTATCATCAGACCATACAACTCCGACCGGCATCAGCTCCATAAGTGAACGCAACTCCTCTTCGCTGGCTGCAATGCGGCGGCTGGATTCACCCAGACGGTAGATATAGCGACCAATCAGGTAATAGAGCAGGGCTGCGGTGGTGGCTATGTACATGAGCCCTTTATAGGTGGCAATTCGGGTGATAACGTCCGGGTCTCGAACCAGCAGCCCAAGAGCGGAATCGGACAGGTAAATCCACAGGCTGCCGAACAGTGTGTAAACGGCAACGATCTTGATGACGATGTTCCGGTCCTCCCGGGTGAGATGGAATGTCATGGGATCTCCGAAGGTGGGGTGTTGCTTATGAAAGCCAAGCGAAGCGAAGTACTTCTATATGAAATATTACACTAAAATGCAAAAAAAACTGCGGAATTAATCTCTCTGTCTGTTGGATAAATATGCATAAATAGAAATAGGGTTTGCAGAATATCTGCAAACCCTATTATTGAGTTCCTGGTAGCGGAGGCCGGACTCGAACCGGCATGACCTTGCGATCGGCAGATTTTGAGTCTGCTGTGTCTACCATTTCACCACTCCGCCAGAGCTGATATTTATAATTCAGACGATGCCGTACGTCAAGGATTATTGCCGCATTTTGTTGGGGATAAGTTGAATTTATAACTATATTGACAAAAACATCCGATCCTTTCAATACGCCGGCTGTTTTCGTTTGCCATGAAACAGGTAAGTATGATTACCCGCCCAGATATTTTGTCAATTCTTCAGCAAGAGTCGTCGGATGCAGGAGGCGGGCTGGTATTTTGTCATCACCGAGGAAATCCTTCGACCATGCTTGCCGCCGTGTCCATGACATCAACTTCTCCCATCCGGCCCAGGTTGAAAAATCAGCACCCTGAATGTTAGTGATTTGTTCCAAGAAGGTTTGTTCATAACCTGCCATAATTTCTCCAATGGATGAATGACTGGCCACCAGTGTGACGTCGAGGTAAATCTAGCATCTTGAGAAAAAAATACAATAAAATTATCTTATTTTGCTGCCGCTATGGTTGATCTGATAGCTCTGCATTGTAACTACAGTAGCTTTTATTCAAATGAATTTACTGCGCAATACAATATCTGATCGTTGCAATTGGGGCCGCTGTGTAATACCATACTGGTGTTGAAAATGTTGGGAGTAATGCTGTGACAGTTGGTAAAAGGAGAAAATATTTGAGTATTAAGATTAAACATTTCATCATGTTGGCGACGGTACTGCTGTTTGCCCTGATTACAAGCGGGTGCGGGTCTCTCATAAAAATGGCGAACTCACTGCCGGGCAGGGACACTTCCATTGAAGAACGCAATTTTGCGGTGGCATTGCATTACTTGCGCTCAGGCAACGAGTCCGGTGCGCGTGACCTTTTGGAGCGTGTCGTCGATGCCCCTCCGCTGACAGGGGTGACAGACGAGGCGTTGTTTCGCCTGTCACTTCTAAGTCTGCGTAATGAGGGTGGGAGGGGTGAGTCGCGCGCCAGGGCGTTGCTTAACAGACTTCTCAATGAGTTTCCTGCCAGTATCTGGGCCAGACAGGCGTCGCCACTGGCTGAGTACCTGCAGGAGGCCTTCACTTTACGGGCCGGGCAGCGCCAAGTCAAAAGCCTGCGCAATCAAAACCTGTCACTAAATCGCGATAACAAAGAGCTGCGCCAGACCATTGAACGCCTGAAGCAGCTTGATATGGAGCTGGAGCAGAAGATCAGAAGATAAGACCTACTTCCGCTTTTCCCCCTGCTGATACTCCGCGAGGAATGTACCTTTGTACTCCATGAACTTTCCGTCGCCGATCGCCTGACGAATCTCGGCCATCATTGCAAGATAAAAATGGACATTATGGATGGCAGACAACACAGCAGAGATAACTTCGTTAGAAACAAAGAGATGATGGAGGTAGGCTCTGCTGAAATTCTGACAGGTATAACAGCTGCAGCTCGGGTCAATAGGGAAAAAATCACGCTTGTAGTTCTTGTTGGTCAGGCGGATTCTTCCGCGACGGGTGAAAAGAGTGGCGCTTCTGGCATAGCGGGTCGGAATTACGCAGTCAAACATATCGATACCGCGTTCGACACTTTCAAGAATGTCCTCGGGGAGGCCGACGCCCATAAGATAGCGCGGTTTGTCTTCGGGGAGATGCGGTGTGGTAAATCCGACAATTTTTTTCAATAGTTCCAGCCCTTCACCAACACTGACCCCACCGATGGCATAGCCCGGCAGGTCAAGCTTGCACATTTCTTTCGCGCACATTTCCCGTAGATCTTCGTAAACACTTCCTTGAACGATGCCGAACAGGGCCTGACCGTTATCAGTCATGGCATTCTGACACTCTTTCAGCCAGCGGATCGTCTTCCTGGTTGATTTTTCAGCATAGGATCTGTCGCAGGGGTAGGGGATACATTCATCAAAGGCCATGATGATGTCGGCGCCCAGATCCTGCTGGATACGTGTTGCCGTCGCAGGATCGAGATATATTTCCGCACCGGTGATCTCGTGCTTGAAAAAAACACCCTCTTCGGTGATGCGTTTGTTGGGGAGTGAAAATACCTGAAATCCACCTGAGTCAGTCAGGATCGGTTTATCCCACGCCATAAACTTGTGCAGACCGCCAGCCTTTTTTACCAGTCCCTCTCCAGGCTGCAGATGCAGGTGATACGTGTTAGAAAGGATTATCTGGGCGCCTGTATCTTTGATTTGTGCCGGAGTAAGCGGCTTCATGGCACCGTGTGTTGCCACAGGCATAAAAATCGGGGTCTGAATGTCACCGCGCGCAGTGCTGACTATCCCAAGGCGTGCCGAACAATCGGGGTCTTTTTTAAGAAGCGTAAATTTCATAAATCTCCAAAACTCTGATTTTGGAAAGCATTCAGAGTTTAATTCTCAGACAACTTACTATCAGAACAGACATCAAAATGCAATTTGTGAGTTTCGGGAGTCTGCTTGAGGTTTAAACCGATTTAAATGCAGCATGTATACACAAAATGGTTGCATTTTATTATAACGATGTCTAGTATCAGCGCGGTTATGATCTGGTTACTACTTAATTGAGTGCGCCACCTGTTTGATCGACGCATCCACATAACATTCTCAAGGAGGTTTACGAATGAAAGTTGTCTCCAAATTCTATTGGCGTGGTCCCCCGATTCACAATTCCAGCACTCTCCAGAAGTCCTGCCGTAGCATGAAAATTATTCTGTGAAGTACAACACTATCTAAAAGGAAGGAATGCTATGCAATTTACCTCGTCATCCATCGGCAGAAAGATCCTGATGGCGATCACAGGCCAGGCTATGGTTCTGTTCGCTGTCGTACATCTGCTTGGTAACAGCTCCATCTTCGGGTGGCTCACTGGTGGTATTAACGCCTATGCCGAACATCTTCACAGCTTGCCACTGCCCATAATCATCGGCTTTCGTCTGGCCCTGTTGGCCTTAGTCTGTGTTCATATCTGGTTTGGGATTCAACTTACCCTTGAAAACCGTGATGCGCGTACTCAGGAGTATGCCGTCAAGTCTACCCAGAAAACAACATTTGCCAGTGAGAACATGATATGGACCGGATCTCTTATTGCACTATTCCTGGTTTATCATCTGTTGCACTTCACATTTCAGATTGTAAGTCCTGAAACTGCCGCTTTGTCTAACCTTGTACCGTTACATAATGAGATGGTTCCAAATGTATTGGGAATGGTAGTAACCGGTTTCAAAAATGTTTTTGTTTCACTGATTTACGTCGGTGCGATGGTTGCCCTGTTTCTGCACCTTTCACATGGTATTCAGAGCTTTTTCCAAACCATGGGTTGGAGTAATGACAGAAGCCAGCCGCTAATTATCAGACTCGGCACTCTGGTTGCTCTCGGTCTTTTTCTGGGTTATGTTACCATTCCGCTGACAATTTTTGCCGGCATTCTGAAAGGTTAAGGGGGTTATTGTGATACTTGATGGCAAATGTCCAACCGGACCTATTGAAAAAAGTTGGGATAAACACCGCTTCGATCTGAAGCTGGTCAACCCCTCAAACAAACGTAAATATAACATCATCATGGTCGGTACCGGCCTGGCTGGCGCCGCCGCCGCCGCCTCTCTTGGAGAACTCGGTTACAAAGTCCAGGCCTTCTGTTATCAGGACAGCCCACGTCGCGCACACTCCATTGCTGCTCAGGGCGGAATCAACGCCGCCAAGAACTATCCAAGTGATGGCGACTCGATCATGCGTCTGATGTATGACACCGTCAAGGGTGGTGACTTCCGCGCCCGTGAGGCAGACGTATGGCGTCTCTCGCAGGTTTCCAATAACATCATCGACCAATGCGTGGCTCAAGGTGTTCCTTTTGCACGTGACTATGCTGGTTATCTTGATAACCGCTCTTTTGGCGGTGCGCAGGTTTCACGTACATTTTACTCACGCGGACTGACTGGACAGCAGTTGCTGTTGGGTGCCTACTCCGCGCTCTCACGTCAGATCAAGGCCGGTACGGTTGAAATGTATAACCGCCGTGAAATGCTTGATCTGGTCGTTGTCGACGGTGTTGCCCGTGGTATTACGGTCCGTAACCTAGTGACCGGCGAGATGGAGTCCTACGCTGCTGATGCCGTCTGTCTGGCAACCGGCGGTTATGTTAACGTGTTCTATCTTTCTACCAACGCAAAAGGTTGTTCCGTAACTGCTAACTGGGCAGCTGCTAAAAAAGGCGCTTTCTTTGCCAACCCCTGCTACACACAGATTCATCCTACCTGTATTCCACAAGCGGGTGAATATCAGTCCAAGCTGACCCTGATGTCCGAGTCACTGCGTAATGACGGACGTATCTGGGTTCCCAAGAAGAAGGAAGATGTCGGCAAGCTTCCTACCCAGATTCCAGATGCTGATCGCGATTATTATCTCGAGCGTAAGTACCCCTCCTTCGGCAACCTGGCTCCACGTGATATTTCGTCCCGTTCTGCCAAAGAAGCATGCGATGCAGGCCTTGGCGTTGGTCCCGGCGGACGTGGTGTTTATCTTGATTTTGAAGATTCGATCAAGCGTCTCAGCGAAGACACCATTCGTGAGCGTTACGGCAACCTCTTCGAGATGTATGAAAAAATTACTGACGAGAACGGCTACAAACGTCCGATGCGTATTTATCCGGCACCACACTATGCCATGGGTGGACTCTGGGTTGACTACAATCTGATGAGCAATGTCCCAGGTCTTTTTGTTCTTGGTGAAGCCAATTTCTCGGTGCATGGCGCCAACCGTTTGGGTGCTTCTGCCCTTATGCAGGGTCTCTCGGACGGCTACTTCGTTATTCCTTATACCATCGGCGGCTATCTGGTAACGGTAAAGCCGGGTGAGGTTAAAGTTGACAACGCCGAGTTTAAAAAATCGGTTGATGATGTTAAAGCTACAACCAATAAATTACTCAACATTAATGGCAAAAAAACCGTCACCGAATTCCACCGTGAGCTTGGCAAGATTACGTGGAATGATGTTGGTATGGCTCGCTCAAAAGAGAGCCTTACAGACGCCATCAAAAAAATTCCTGAGCTTCGTGACGAATTCTGGCAAAATGTCAAGGTTACCGGCACTGGCGCCGACCTCAACCAGCAGCTTGAAAACGCCGGTCGTGTAGCTGACTTCCTTGAATTCGGCGAACTGATGGCTCGAGATGCCCTGCACCGTGAAGAGTCATGCGGCGGTCATTTCAGGGTTGAACACCAGCTCCCTGACGGTGAAGCCATGCGTAATGATGCCGATTTCTCTTACGTTGGCGCATGGGAGTTCAAAGGTAATGATAAAGAACCTGAACTGCACAAAGAACCCCTGAAATTCGAGACTATTCATCTCGCGGTAAGGAGCTATAAATAATGAGCGATCACAAGACCATGACATTGACACTGATCGTGTGGCGCCAGAAGAGTGCCACCGATCCTGGGAAATTTGAAACGTACACAGCAAAAAACATTACTTCGCACCACTCCTTTCTGGAGATGCTTGATTGCGTAAATGAAGACCTGATTAATGATGATAAAGAACCGATCGTGTTTGACCATGACTGCCGTGAAGGTATCTGCGGTATGTGTTCACAGGTAATTAACGGTAAACCTCATGGCGGGCAGGAACGTACTACCGTTTGCCAGCTGCATATGCGTAAATTCAAGGATGGCGATACCATCTATATTGAGCCATGGCGGGCGCGTGCTTTCCCGATTGTCAAAGACCTGATCGTTGACCGAGCAGCTCTGGACACAATCATTCAGGCCGGCGGCTATACTTCCTGTCATACCGGCGGTGTTCCCGACGGCAATGCTGTAATGATTCCCAAGCCGATTGCTGAAGAGGCAACGGATGCAGCTGAATGTATCGGCTGTGGTGCTTGCGTCGCCGGTTGTCCTAACGGTGCCGCCATGCTCTTTACCGGTGCCAAGGTATCTCAGCTGGCTCTGTTGCCACAGGGGCGCCCGGAAGCTGCCGCTCGAGTTTTGAAAATGACAGCAGCCGCGAGCGACTGTGGCTTTGGTAACTGCACCAACCACTATGAATGTGGAGCTGTTTGTCCTAAAGGGGTAGACGTAAAGTTTATCGCGAGAATGAATCGTGAGTTTCTTAAGGCACAGTTTGCCTGATTTGATTGTCTGATCTGTATAATCCATTCAGGGGCAGCCGCTTTAGCTGCCCCTGTTTTGTTTGGGAATTGGTGCTTCGTGGATTTAGATCTTGTTCGGATTGAATGTGAGATAGTAGCGGACAGTTCTGTTCAATTGATCGCTGCACTCTACAATGCGTTGCGGGATTTTGAAGCTCAATTCAAAGCGTTATGCTGCCATACCATGCAGAAGCCATGTACTTTCTGCGCCTTGCAGATTGAGTGTCCTTACCGGATTGTATTTGGTCAACAGCTATCGTCAGACGCTGAAATAATAAGGCTTCATCAAAAACCATCATTACCATTCTCTTTGTATATTAACTATAAAGATGGTAGTATATCACCTTGTACTGTAGGTATGGTTGTTATTGGCAGTGCGGTTAATTTTATTGAATTCTTTCATACAGCACTGCTAAACTTGATCAAAGATAGTGTCTGTGATGTTTTGCACTCCGTTAGTTTTACACTGCGTTCCTATAGTCTGGATTATCAAGGTGTCCGGCATCTGATTAATGATCAGGCATCACTACCTGAAAGAGTAATCCTCCTTTCCGGACAGCATATCCTGTACAGTTGTGTTCACTCCGAATCTGTCAGATTGACTTTAAAATCGCCTTTGCGTCTGCTATGCAATGGTTCAATTGCGCATCGCTTTGACTTTGCCATGTTTTTGCGTTCACAACTAAGGCGCTGTTCATCTTTATACGCTTATTATGGGACCGGAAAACCGGATCTTGATTATGTACGACTGTCTGAATCTGCTCAAAACGTTGCTGTTTGTGACGATAATACACGCTACACCCAACCGTCATGGTCCAAACGTTTGAACAGGGCCGGTTTGACCGGTACGGTAGAATGCGCCGGCCTTGTTGAGCCGATGCTCTCTCTGTTAATCCTTGGAAGCTATTTTAATGCCGGCAAGGGGGCCACATTTGGATCGGGCTTTTATCAAATTGCTGTGATTGATTGACAAAAGATGGAAGTGGTAACTAATATACTTGCAGCTGTAACTCATTTTACTTTGAAAGGTCTTTATGAAGGTTATAATCCTGCTTGGCGATGGTATGTCGGACATTGCCTACAAAGAACTCGGTAATCAATCCCCCTTGCAGTACGCTTCAACCCCCAACATGGATTTTATGGCCCGGCATGGTCAGGTCGGTTTGGCTCACACCGTTCCGGAGGGTTTGCCCCCAGGCAGTGACGTGGCAAATCTGTCAGTATTCGGCTATGACCCTCGTGCCTGCTATACCGGACGTTCGCCTCTTGAGGCTATAAGTATGGGTGTTGATATCGGCCCTGATGATGTTGCTTTTCGCATGAATTTCGTAACGCTCAAGCCTCATGGGAATTCGATCTATTTGCAGGATTTTTCTGCCGGGCATATCTCTACTGTAGAGGCACGTGAACTGATTGAAGTGCTCCAGAAGGAACTTGGCAGCGCAGAAATAGAATTTCACGCCGGTGTAGGATATCGGCACCTGATGGTCTGGCGTGGCGGCAAAGACGGCATGCGTTCAACCCCGCCCCACGATATTACCGATAAAGCGATACTTGGTTCCCTCCCAAACGGTGATGGTTCTGATATTCTTATTAGCATCATGAACCAATCCCAGATGGTACTTTTTAGCCATCCTCTTAACGTGCGGCGCAAGGAGGAGGGTAAACTAACTGCCAACTCCGTCTGGTTGTGGGGACACGGCAAGACTCCGCAGATCGAAACCTATCAGAAAAAATTTGGATTGACCGGAGCGGTAATTTCGGCGGTTGATCTAATAAAGGGGATCGGTATCTGTGCCGGCCTGGATATTATCAATGTAGAAGGCGCCACCGGTTATATCGATACCAATTATCTCGGTAAAGGGCAGGCTGCCCTGGCTGCACTGGAGAATCACGATTTTGTCTATGTTCATGTGGAAGCGCCGGATGAGGCTTCTCATGCCGGCAATATGCAGCATAAACTCCAGGCTATCGAGGACTTTGACCGTCAGGTCGTTGGCACAGTTCTGGAAGGTATTAAAAAATTTGGTGACTACGCCATTCTCTGTATGCCTGATCACCCGACACCGGTAAGGTTAATGACCCATACTTCTGATCCGGTCCCTTTTGTCATCTATCGGGGCGGGGTTGGGGAGGGAAACGGCGCCGCTTCGTATGACGAGTTCCAGGCCAAGGCGACCGGCTTATTGGTTGATGGTCACGCACTGCTGCCCATGCTGCTTTCGTGACATAGTTTGTTTTTAACAGAGAGGTGGTATCCGGTAACGTTTGGATGGCCACCTCTCTTTATTATTCACCCTATGGTTCTTGACCCATTTACGATGTCACTAATATCGCCCGCTAGGGCTTGACTCCTCTTGAAAAAATTACCATAATGCCGTCATGTTTCCAGTCACCCTATCCCCCAAAATCATCTCTGTGAACGCAGTTCGCATATTCCTGTTTTTATTTCTCCTCTGGTATCTTGTACCCTTTTTTGTACCTCCCGGCCAAGGTTCAGTTGTCAGTGAAATTTCATTCCCCGCAGGGAGCGGGATACGTAAGCTGGCTAATGAACTCAAAGCCGGTGGTGTTATACGCAGCTCGTGGCATTTCGTTCTTATGACCAGGTTGAGGGGGGATGCTCACCGACTGAAAGCCGGTGAATACCGTTTCAGTGACGGTATGACGCCTGATAAAATTCTGAGAAAAATAGTTTCAGGGGATGTTGACTACCGTAAATTTACCCTGCCTGAAGGATATTCAATGTATCAGGCGGCTGAGTTATTGGAGCAGAAGGGATATTTCAAAAGGGTTGCCTTTCTGGAAAAATGCCGGGACAAGACTGCACTGGCTCGCCTCGGCCTCAAAGAAGCCAGTGCAGAAGGTTATCTCTACCCTGCAACGTATAATCTTTCGCGGGGTGGAAGTGAAGAACAACTGCTGGAGCAGATGGTAGGACAATTTAACAAAGCCTATGCAGGCATGCAGGAGGGGGAGAGTGCACGCCAGTTCACTCGCCACGAAATAATCACGTTGGCGTCAATAATAGAAAAAGAGGCTGTCTCTGCGGAAGAGAAGCCTCTGATATCATCGGTATTCCATAATAGACTGCGTATCGGTATGCCGCTGCAGAGCGATCCAACGGCTGTTTACGGAGTGAGGGCGTTCACCGGCAAGGTGAGCAAAGCCGATATTCAACGTCCCTCACCATACAATACCTATCTCAACAAGGGTTTGCCTCCCGGTCCGATTGGTAATCCGGGCAGGGATGCTGTCCATGCGGCAATGAACCCGGCAGAAACTGATTACCTTTATTTTGTCGCCCGTCAGGACGGCACTCACCAGTTTTCACGAAATCTTGAGGAACATAATCAAGCCGTTACACGTTTCCTCAAATAGTCAGGCGGCTGAAGGGTTATATCTGCAAATCTCCTGCATCCTCTACGGTAATTTCCAATTCTGCCAGAGCCATCTCTTTTATTCCCAGATATTGTGCTTCTGGAGAAGAAACGAGAGATATGGAGAAATCCGGATGTAATGATTTGCCGATTTTTTTGCAGGCCTTGTCTGACAGTCTGACTATAACCAATAAAATATCATTCCCGTCAAAATCCTCTTTATGATGATTGATTGCAATTGAACAGTATGCTTCCGGTAGACTCCAGGATTTCATAAGTTGGTAACCGACATCTTCGTGCATCCGATCAAGTATTTCACTGATCAGTGTATCGGAAAAAGCAGCCTTTGATTCCCCCTTACGGTTGATATCATCAAGTACTTTAAGTAAGGCCAGTTGACCAATGTCATGCAACAAGCCGCCCATAAAACTTTCGGAAACCAGGTTTACGTACCCGGTTTTTTTTGCCAGCCATTTTGCTCCCGTTGCACAAGCAAGTGAATGTAACCAGAGCTTTTGCATTGAATCATTCAGATATTCATTTTCAGAGCGGTACAGTTCATATTGAGACGCTAACATAACCATGTTGGCAACTTCCTGAGCTCCCAGTCGGACAATTGCATCCTTAATTGTGGCAATTGATGAAAGTCCGGCATAGTAAGATGAGTTAGCAACCTTTAGAACTTGGCTAGCGAGAGACTGGTCTTCACTAATCATTTCGATTACAGCATCCATCCTGAAATCACGATGCGCCAGCATCTGCTGGAGTTTAACCGCAACAGTATTGAATACCGGCAAATCCTGAAGATCACCTTTAAGGTGTTCTTTGATCAATTCCATAAGCGGTTTTTCAGTCCGGATCATTGTGTAACTCCCAAAATTCTTCGCAATTCAGCCAAGGGCCGAGGTTTTCCCAGACGCGGCAGATCGGTAATAATCTCTTTCATCGAAATTTCTCCCCGAGCCCCTTTGACCAGACCATCTTCAATCAGAGTTACCATTCCGGAAGTTTCAATGCTGATCTTACGGATCTCGTAGGAGCTCTTTTTATTAAGGATGGCGTTTTTTACCATTTCATTCATTACCAGCAGTTCAAAAACTCCGACACGACCATGGTAGCCGCTAAACCGGCAGGCTTTACAGCCCCTACCCAGTTTAAATTCTGCTCCAACCAGATCATTGGCTGATACATTCAGTCTGCTCAAGTCAAGTGCTGTCGGGATATACGGTTCAGCGCATTCAGGACAGACCCGGCGTAACAGGCGCTGAGCAACCACGCATACAACAGTGGAGGAGATCAGAAAAGCTTCAATTTCCATATTCATCAGCCGGATCAAGCCGCCAATACTATCTTCTGTGTGGAATGTTGTTAATACTTTATGACCGGTCAGTGCCGCCTGAATAGCTGTCTCTGCAGAGAAATGATCACGGATTTCTCCCAGCACTATGATATCTGGATCCTGTCTGACAATATGGCGCAAAGTTTCTTCAAAGGTGACGCCGATCTTTGCATTGATAGAACATTGAGAAATACCGTCAATTACTATTTCAACAGGATCTTCGGCAGTGATGATGCTGGTGTTGACGTCATTCAAATAATTTACGCAGCTGTACAATGTCGATGTCTTGCCGGAACCGGTTGGTCCGGTGATGATCATGACTCCGGATGGCACTTCGACCGCTTCATAAATAAAATGCTCCAGCATGCGCGGTGCCATACCTATCTCTTTGATATCCAACAGCGATGTCTTACTGTTAAGGAGCCGCATCACTATTTTCTCACCATAAATTGTGATGAAGATTGAAACACGCAAGTCAAGATCGATGCCGTGTTTGTGGCTTTTAAAGAGCATGCGACCGTCCTGATGGCGGCGTTTTTCGGCGATATCGGCTTGCGCCATGACTTTGATGCGTGTCGAAAGCTGGGGAGCGATCTCCTTGGGGAAATCTTTATAGTGGTTCATGACCCCATCAAGTCTGAAGCGTACGCGGAGCCGATCTTTCATCGGTTCGATATGAATATCGCTTGCACCTTCCTGAAGGGCGTCATCCAAAAGAGTATTGATCATACCAATAATTGTGTTTTCATCAGACAGCACCGGCTGGTTTGTCGTTCGTTCCAGTGCTTTGAGAGTATTATTAATAGAATCTTTGGAAGCTATGACAAACCGGGCCTTGTCTCCAATAAATCTTTTGGCGCAATCATGCGCTTTCTTATCGAGCGGATCTGAAAGTGCAAGAACGACAAAAGATTCTTCACGTCGGACAGGGATAATGTAGAACTCCTGGCAAATGGCAAGGGGGATGACCGAGAACAGCGTACGGTCAATTGCTACGAAGGAAAGCTCAATTAAAGGGTAACCGAGTTGATACGAGAGTGCTTCCAAAAGCTTTTTCTCTTCGATAAAACCACGACTGATCAGAATCTCTCCCAGGCGTTGTTTGTTGGTTGGTTCACCCTGTATTCCTAACGCCTGCTTCAAGTCTGCTTCACGGAGATACCCCAACTCAACAAGGAAGTCTCCGAGACGAATGTTAACGCGATTGTTTCTCAACGTCTCTTGCAGGACCTCTCGCGTCAGGTAGCCAAGATCAAGAAGCGAGTCGATCATTGTTTTGGGAGTTGTCAGTTTGCTGCGAACCCGGACAGCGTAAGCAAGTTCTTGCGGCGAAATGATGTTTTCCGCCAGCAGAAGTTTTGTGATCATCCCGTTTTCAGGGGATGGAACAAGAGGTTGCCTGGTTTCGATGTCCATTTTTAATCCAGTTAGAGCAGTGTATTTTGACACCACTTATAGCCTGTTATTGCAGGAAATTAAACCGTAAATAAAATAAAACCAAAATCGCAGGTCTTTATCGATGGTGCGGGGAAATTATGTCAATAACTGTTATCTCCGGTGGAGCAAATAAACGCATGGGAGGTCCCCAGGTTCCGGTACCTCTTGATACGTAAATAATCGATCCAGCGGGTGTTTTTGTTGTTCCGCACGGAATAGGGAACCTGA
>JAFLLC010000090.1 GCA_019162745.1 Deltaproteobacteria bacterium
CAACAGATATTAAAGCCAATAAAAAATACCTGCAATTTATGTTGCAAGTTATTGTTGTTATTGGTACGCCCGGACCGATTCGAACGGCCGACACCCAGGTTCGAAGCCTGGTACTCTATCCAGCTGAGCTACGGGCGCATAGTCATTAAAAGTTGTTTACGATAGTTGTTTTTGAGACAAAAAGTTGTTCAATTTATTGCCCATTTAGTAGGCAAGGTTTATAGCCTGTTTAGTCTTGAAAGTCAAAGGAACTTCTCTTTAACTCAATTGAACCGTGAAAGATGACTCAGTAGTGTCCTCTGAAATGGGAAAAAAATATACAACTATGTGCTTGTTATGCTAGTACTATGCGCCTTAATGCGTAAAATGTAGCTCTTCGTAAAATGGATTGTTGGTGCTGATATGGAGTTCATCTGGATGGAAATGCACAAAAAATCAATTTCAAAATCTCTTACCTCGTTTAATACTCAGTCTGCTGTAACTGATTCTTTGCTTGTCGGGAAAGCTATAGGCAAAAGCCATCACATTTCGCCCGTAATCTTGAAAAAAATGGCTGTTGATGCACAGAACCCTCTTGATAAGGCAATTGAACGGACTCGTGATTTCTTTTTTAGTGAGCAATTGCCTGATGGCTACTGGTGGGCAGAGCTTGAATCAAATGTAACAATTACGTCTGAGTATATTATGCTGTTTCATTTTCTTGGCATGGTCGATAAAGCGCGCGAACGAAAGATGGCGCATTATATTCTGAACAAGCAGACCGTGGATGGGTGGTGGTCGGTCTGGCATGGCGGTCCGGGAGATCTTTCCACAACTATTGAAGCGTATTTTGCTCTTAAGCTGGCTGGCTATGCTGCTGGTGATCCTGTCATGTGCAGGGCACGCGACTTCATCCTCTCTAAAGGAGGGATTCTAAAGGCGCGTGTATTTACAAAAATATTTTTGGCGTTGTTTGGTGAATTCTCCTGGTTGGGCGTACCGTCAATGCCGATTGAACTTATGATGCTTCCGGAATGGGCTTATTTTAATATTTATGAGTTGTCAAGCTGGTCACGCGCAACAATTATACCGCTTTCTGTTGTCATGTCGGAAAACCCGGTCAGAAAATTACCTCCGCAAGCCAGAGTCCAAGAACTTTTTGTCCGTCCGCCCCGTCCCGCTGATTACTCGTTTTCCCGTCAGGACGGAGTCGTGAGTTGGAAGAACTTTTTTATAGGCATAGATCATCTGCTGAAGATTTATGAATCATCTCCCCTTCGCCCGTTAAAGAAAAGATCGGCTGCTCTTGCCGAGCGGTGGATACTGGATCATCAGGAATCGAGTGGCGATTTGGGGGGGATCCAGCCGGCCATGCTCAATTCTATTCTCGCCCTGCATTGCCTCGGTTATGCAAACGATCATCCTGCTGTTGCAAGCGGACTTGAAGCGCTTGCAAATTTCTGTATTGAGGATCAAGACAGCCTGGTACTGCAGTCATGCGTTTCTCCCCTCTGGGACACAGCGTTGGTTCTGGTTGCGATGCAGGAAGCAGGCGTTCCGGTTGATCATCCGGCTCTGGTTAAGTCCGCTCAGTGGCTTCTGGATCGAGAGGTTCGTTCCAAGGGGGACTGGCAGGTTAAATCTCCCGATCTTGAGCCGGGTGGTTGGGCGTTTGAGTTTTTAAATGACTGGTATCCCGATATAGATGACACCGGTTTTGTCATGCTTGCACTTAAGGATATCGATGTTCGTGACAAAAAGCATAAAGAGCAGGCCATCAAGCGCGGCATTGCCTGGTGCCTCGGAATGCAGAGCAAAAATGGCGGGTGGGGAGCATTTGATAAAGACAATACAAAGTATCTTCTTAACAAGATCCCTTTTGCCGATCTGGAGGCGCTGATTGATCCTCCGACCGCCGATCTTACCGGTCGCATGCTTGAACTTATGGGCACGTTCGATTTCCCCCCCAATCATCCTGCCGTCGTCCGGGCGCTGGACTTTCTCAAGGCAGAACAGGAACCTGAGGGTCCCTGGTGGGGACGTTGGGGTGTTAATTATATTTACGGCACCTGGTCGGTGCTCGGCGGGTTGAGTGCCATTGGCGAAGATATGACCCAGCCGTATATCCGAAAAGCTGTTGACTGGCTTAAGTCCAGGCAGAATCCGGATGGCGGGTGGGGTGAGGTCTGTGAATCGTATGATGACCGCTCTCTGATGGGGTGCGGTCCAAGTACCCCGTCGCAAACCAGCTGGGCGCTTCTTACGCTCTTTGCCGCCGGAGAGGTGCATTCAAAAGCTGCTTCGCGTGGTGCCGAATATCTTGTTGCCGCCCAGAAACCGGATGGCACATGGGATGAGGATGCTTTCACCGGGACAGGGTTCCCCAAGTTTTTCATGATAAAATATCACATATATCGTAATTGCTTCCCATTGACGGCACTCGGCAGATATCGTCGCTTGCTCTCTGAGAGTGCAAAGAACTAATGAAAACGTTTGTTACCGGTGCTACCGGTTTTATCGGTGCCAGCATCGTTCGTGAACTGCTCCGCGATGGGCGGGAAGTGCGGGTGCTGGTGCGGCAGGCTTCAAACCTTGCCAACCTGAAAGGGCTTGATGTAGAGATATGGAAGGGGGACCTACTTGATTCTGCAGGGTTACGGCGTGGGCTTGATGGGTGTGATATCCTTTATCATGCTGCGGCTGATTATCGCCTCTGGACCCCTGACCCTGACGAAATGTATCGCACCAATGTGGAGGGGACTGCCGCTGTTATGGAAGCAGCGATGGAGAGTAATATCTCGCGAGTCGTCTACACCAGCAGCGTCGGAACGCTCGGAAACCCCGGTAATGGAATGCCGGGGACTGAAGATACGAAAGTATCGCTGGCTGATATGGTCGGCCCGTACAAGAAAAGTAAATTCCTTGCTGAGCGCGAGGCAGAGCGGTTTGTTGCCCGTGGATTACCGCTGGTAATCGTCAATCCTTCGACTCCGGTGGGAGCTTGGGATATAAAGCCTACACCTACCGGGAAAATAATTGTCAATTTTCTGAAACGGAGGATGCCGGCATATCTGGATACCGGTCTGAATTTGATTGCTGTCGAGGATTGTGCCCGCGGGCATATTCTGGCAGAGCAAAAAGGTCAAGTCGGCCGCAAATACATATTGGGCAACGCCGATCTTTCCCTGCATGATATTTTCAGGGTGCTCCAGGAGATAACCGGTATTCCGGCACCGAAAATCCGGCTGCCGTATGCACCTGTACTGGCGGCAGCCTGGCTCAATGAGTTGCTTTCCCGGATATCAGGCCGCGAACCATTAATCCCGCTGGCGGGAGTCCGGATGGCGGCACACCATATGTATTTTGACTCCGGACGTGCGGTTCGGGAACTCGGTTTGCCGCAGACATCAGTCGCGGAAGCTCTGAAACGAGCGGTTGAGTGGTTCCGCACGAACAACTATGTTTAGTTAACGCACTCATCCAGTTTATCTGGGTTAGGATCGCAAGAGGACTCAACAATGCTGCTTGAAACTATAAACTCTCCAGCTGACCTAAAAAAAATGCAACAGGAACAGCTGCCCGAACTTGCAGCAGAAGTCAGGAAATTTCTTTTGGAAACCGTTTCCGACACTGGCGGCCATCTTGGCTCCAATCTCGGAACTGTTGAGCTGTCAATCGCACTGCATTACTGTTTCAACTCCCCGAGTGACAAAATAATCTGGGATGTCGGACATCAGGCCTATACCCACAAAATTCTCACCGGGCGCCGCGACCGCTTTCATACACAGCGCCAGTACAAAGGGATTTCAGGTTTTCCGAAGCGGTGTGAATCAGAGCATGATGCATTCGGGGTCGGTCACTCATCCACCTCCATCTCGGCTGGCCTTGGTATGGCTGTTGCGGCCAGCCTCGATGGTAAGAGGAATCATTCAATAGCGGTTATCGGCGACGGCTCCCTGACCGGCGGAATGGCTTTTGAAGCGCTGAATCAGGCTGGTCATCTCAAAAAAAATCTGATTGTCATTCTGAACGACAACGAAATGTCGATTTCAAAGAATGTCGGCGCTTTTTCTACGTTTATTTCGCGAAAGATGACGGGGCGTTACTACCGGGATTTAAAAAAAGAGATACAGGTATTACTCAAAAATATTCCGGCCTTTGGCACTGACATCCTGCAGTTTGCCCGCCGTGCTGAAAACTCGCTGAAGGGGTTTCTTACCCCCGGCTCTCTGTTTGAGGCGCTTGGTTTCGATTATCTGGGCCCTCTGGACGGGCATGACCTGCATCAGCTGGTTGATGTGTTCAATAATATCAATCAGCTGGATGGCCCGTTGCTAGTGCATGTCCTGACTACCAAAGGGAAAGGGTACAAACCTGCCGAAGAGACCCCGGCCAAATATCATGGTGTTGGCGCCTTTGATGTCGCGACCGGTAAAGGGGCCGCCAAACCAGCGGTAAAATCCTATACGGACCTTTTCGGCGAAACCATGCTGCAGCTAGCGGAAGAAGATCCAAAGATTATCGCCATTACCGCAGCCATGCCGGATGGGACAGGACTTAATCAGTTTTCGCAGCGTTTCCCGGATCGTTTTTTTGATGTCGGTATAGCCGAGCAACATGCGATGACCTTTGCAGCCGGCCTTGCTGCTGACGGATTCAGACCGGTGGTCGCAATATATTCAACCTTCGTCCAACGTGCCTACGACCAGGTTTTTCATGATATTTGCCTGCAAAACCTGCCGGTAACCATAGCGATGGACCGTGCCGGACTGGTGGGAGATGACGGCCCGACTCATCATGGTGTTTTTGATTTGTCCTATCTGCGCCACCTGCCGGGAATAACCGTTATGGCTCCCAAAGACGAGAATGAATTGCGCCACATGCTCAAAACGGCTGTTTATTCGGGGCTGCCGATTGCGCTCCGCTATCCGAGAGGGGCTGGATACGGCGTGCTGCTGGATCGTGAGCTGAATATTGTTGAGATAGGGAAGGGTGAACAGCTGTTTGACGGTGATGATCTGACCATTGTTGCGATTGGAGCAACGGTCTATCCGGCAGTTCAGGCGGCTGATGCGCTAAGGCTGAAGGGGTTTTCCGTTGGGGTCGTCAATGCCCGCTTTGTGAAACCGCTTGATGCTGAACTCATCCTCGGTGTTGCCCGGCGTACCGGCAGAATCCTGACGGTGGAGGAAAACGCCCTGCAGGGGGGCTTTGGCAGCGCTGTTCTTGAAATTTTATATGACAATAACCTGCAGGATGTAAAAGTGCGCCGGCTTGGCCTTCCGGATCATTATATTGAACAGGGGAGTCAGGCCCAACTGCGCAGGGATGTCGGTATAGATGCGGAAGGAATCACCGCAGCAGCTTTAGAATTCATGAAATGAGGATATTATGACATTAGATGAAGCACGCAAAAAAATCATATTCGCCCTTGATGTACATTGTCTGGATGACATAGACCGCTGGGCTGACACATTGGCTGGTAAGGTGGGGATGTTCAAGGTTGGCAAGGAGCTGTTCACTTCCTGCGGACCGACTGCGGTCAAAGCTGTTCAGCGGCGTGGCGGCCAGGTTTTTCTTGATCTTAAATATCACGACATTCCGAATACGGTTGCAAAAGCGATGTGTGAGGCGGCCCGTCTTGGAGTCCAACTGGCCAATCTCCACGCGCTGGGTGGCGCCGAAATGATGGAAGCGGCTGCCACCGCTGTGCAGAAGGAATTCAGCGATGCGGAGCGTCCCCGGCTTCTGGCGGTGACGATTCTGACCTCTTCAACTGCTGAAACTCTGCGACAGGTAGGGATAGAATATTCAGTTCAGGATATGGTGGTGCGTCTGGCTCTGCTTGCGAAAGAGTCAGGTATGGATGGTGTGGTTGCCTCTCCGCTTGAAATTGCCCTGATCAGAGAGGCGTGCGGCCCCGATTTTCTGATTGTAACTCCGGGGGTGCGTCCATCTTTTGCTGCTGTTGATGATCAAAAGCGGATTATGACCCCGGCGGAAGCGGTCTCCTCAGGAGCGGATTATCTGGTAATCGGCCGCCCGATCACTAAAGCTGCGGACCCTGTTCAGGCGGTAGAATGGATTGCTGCCGAGATATTGGATGGTGCCCAATGAAAGGTGAACTGATCTTTGGCGTCAATCCGGTAAAAGAATCTCTGCAGGGGACACGCGGTGCCTTCAACCTGTATGTACAGATCAGTGCCACCGATCATCGGGTTGAAAAGATTATCAGGCTGGCCGAGGAACGTGGTGTTGCGGTGCACCGCCGGGATAAAGGCGACCTTAACAGAATGTGTGCCTCTTCACATCACCAGGGTATTGCTCTGGAGGTAGAACCGTTCCGCTACACCGACTTCGACGATCTGCTGACATCTATCAGCCAGTCCGGTTCGAACGGTTTTCTTCTCGTGCTGGACGCAATTCAGGACCCTCACAACCTGGGTGCTTTGATCCGTTCAGCCGCCTGCGCCGGTGTTGACGGCGTCATTATTCCCAAAGACCGTGCCTGCGGCATCACCGCTGCCGCCGAAAAGACCTCGGCCGGTGCTGTAGAGACTGTCCCGGTGGCAATGGTTACCAATGTTGCTCAGACGCTTGAAACGCTGAAAAAACTCGGCTTCTGGATTTACGGACTGGATGGCGCTGCCAGGCAGTCCGTCTATGGAACAGACTTCTCTGGAAACGTTGCCCTGGTGGTTGGTGGAGAAGGGGAGGGGATCAGGCCGCTCGTACGCAAACAGTGCGATGTCGTGATGTCGATCCCGCAGTATGGCGGGGTGAGTTCACTCAATGCCTCTGTCGCAGGCGGAATTGCACTGTTTGAGATTGCGAGGAAGGTGCGGGGGGTAAGCGGGTGACGCCGCAAGGACATACCGCCATGAACTATCAGGCTATTGGAACGATACGTACCCCTTATACCGAAGTGACCGGCGCTCCGTATCAGTCGGCTGAACCGGAAGAGCAGGATGACAGGCTGTTTTACGTTGAGCTGAATGATGAGTATGCCGAGGGTCTTTATCGTTTGGATTCGTTTAGCTATCTCTACCTGCTGTACCATATTGATCGTCTGAAAAAGCCTTGCAATCTGCAGATAAGGCCAGCATGGACTGGTGATCGAATCACTGTCGGTCTGTTTGCCAGCCGTTCACCAGCCCGCCCCAATTCAATCGGTCTTAGTGTCGTTCGCTTGTATGCTGTCGAAGGGAACCGTATCTACACATCATCACTGGATGTCTTTAACGGTACTCCCCTGCTGGATATAAAACCGTATATACGCGATCTGGATACCAAGAATGATGCAAATTACGGCTGGATTGATGATTTGCCGGATAGAGATCACCTGATGCTTCATATAAAGGGTGTGCCGCATGATTATTGAGCAATTCTAAATCGATATAAGGAGTAACGCCAATGGAAAGATTAGCGGTAATCTTTGGAACATCTACAGATGGAACGTTGTGGGGGAAGCATTTCGGTGACGCTGAGATTTTTGTCAAATATTACCTGTATCCCGACAAAGAGCCGGAATATGTGGGGGAAGTAACTAATAAGGCGAGGAATGTTGATGAACAGCACAACAGTGCGGGAAAGTTATCTGAAATAATCCAGCTGCTTGGTAGTTGTGACTGTGTTGCTGCGGTTGTAATGAGTCCAAACTTTAAAAAAATGGCAGCAGAAAAACCGATCCAACCGGTAGTGGTAAAGGTGGAAAAACGTGAAGAGCTGTTACACTCCTTACGTAAAAACTTCAGCATGCTTGAGCCACTGGTAATGAAAAGGAAAGGCGGGGTGATGGAAAAAGAGGTCCCTGTCATCTCCTTATAGTCTTTAAAGGCTTTTTTGGTACCTTTCGTCAAAGCGCCGGAAATATTCCCCTCGGCACCAGTTTTCAACGTCAACCAGCCCCTGAAAAGCTTCGCGGAAATCGGCCATGCCGATGCTGAACACTCCGTGACCGTACACTATCGCGCTTCCGGTTCTACCTATCACCGGCGGAACATTCCTGGCGATGCCGCCGGCGCCGATTTCACCTGCTACTACCGGAGTATTTCCCAGAAAGCGGACTTTTGAGCAATCTCTCCAGCAGTCCGTAACATGGCATGATTCTTTTTCGTCACAGATCATGCTCATGACCACAGCAAAGCGCGGATGGCCGTGTAAAATGGCACGACAACCAGTCGTTTCAAAAATGGCGCGGTGCGCAACCAGTTCGCTGGAGGCGGTAATGCCGACTGTTGAGCTGTTTTCAAAGGGAACCGGATCGATGCAGCCGGCGAGTTCGTCCAGACTGGATGCGGTTTGTGAAATATATATCAGGTTGCCGCTTGAATAAGAAATATTGCCGAAAAAGGAATCAACCAGACCCCGTTGTACGGTATACCTGCCGATGCGAGCCATCTCTTCAAGAATGGCATTTTTTTCAGCAAACGGACCCTGGCAAAACTCCAGCCCTGCGGATGAAAGCGGATTAAGCAAGCCACGGCGAAAATATTTGAATGCAGCCTCTTCGCCCGGAAGCATGAAGCCGTCTTCGAGCAGATCTTCAAGGTATTTGATGTAGGTTGCATGAAAAACCGAAGACCAGTTGATATAGGCCTGTTCAACCGTCAATGCCCCGGCGGCGATGATCCCGAGGCCCTCAACGACGATTCCTTTGCGGGTTCCCAGCAGTGTGGCAATTTTTTCTGCAGGACAAGAACGGAACTCTCCTTTTCGTATTATCGGAATGTCATGCAGAAAGGTGCGGGTCTCGGTGTCGCGCGGGACTATTTTCTGCTCATGAGCGGCGCTCCGCTGAACCAGAAAATCAGCAAAAGGAAGTGAAGGGGCAGCGATGACCAGTGCGAGGAAATTCAGGCGGGATAGTACTGATTCCGACAGCGAGGTCAGGAAAGGTTCACCGTCAGAAATTATGACATCGTCCTGGGCCGCAAAGGCGATCTGCCCCGCCTGTGCCGAGCCTTCTGAAATAAGTTTACAGGTATATTTGTCAATTTGGCCGTGCATCAGGGAATTGATTCAGGAATATTGGTAAAGAGAATCGAGCCGTCGGAAAGGGTTTCACTCCGAAAGCGGTGTGCCCTACGGTTGCTGGCTACCAGCGTTGTTTTCGGCAGAGTCACGCCGCTGTCGGGAAGAAAGGCCATAGTTATATTTGACCCTGCCCGCCAAGCTTCAAAATGGAGATGCGGTCCGGTTGATCTTCCGGTAGAGCCGGAAAGAGCCAGGGTGCTTTCCGGCGTAACCTCCTGGCCCTCTGCTACCAGGATTCGGCTGTTGTGCGCGTACAGAGTAATGATCCCATTGTCATGTTCGACGACTACAGTATTGCCATATCCTGAACGGCTTCCGCTGTAGACGACCACGCCGGGGGCAACCGGATTGACTACGGTTCCGCTGGGAATCGCTATGTCAATGCCGTTGTGCTGGCGCCAGGTCCCATCAATCGGATCGATTCTCATCCCTACCCGCGAGGTTATCGTACCGCCGACAGGAGGCAGCTGAGGTTTGAAACTGTTTTGTTCCGCTTCGTGAGGATTGAGAGAGGCAGCAACCGCTTTTTGGACAATTTCATCGAGCGAGATGTCATGGAATTTTTGCTTCTTTGATGATTTACGCTGTTTGGTGGTTTTAGCCGTGTGCTCTTTAATGACCACTGTGGCGCTCTTGTTGCTGGGAGCATCGGTAAATGTCTCAACTCCGTCAACAGTGACAAAACGATAAATATCAGCTCCTGCAAAGGAGCTGACAAGGGTAAAAACAAAGGTTAAAGGCAGCGTGTATAAAAAGCGGAATCTGTTCCAAAACAGGCGTTGCGTTTTAGCAGGATTTGTCAATTGTGCTTGTTGTTCGGCACAATTTCTGATAGATAAATTCATTCGTCCACTGTATCTCATTTTAAAAAATAGTACAATTCATCATCTTCGGGGTGCTGGTGGTTTCTCCATATTACGACAAAGCAGTGCGGGGAACCGAACGAGAAGATTTGCTGGTTATTCTTCAGTTTCTACAGGAGATGATCGGCAAGACGTTTTCTTTTTTAAACTATTACAAAGAAATCCCCGTTTCATATGATGCAACCTTGCTGAGTGTCGAAAATGAGATGGCGGAGTTTGCCGTTCATGAGTATCAGGCCAAGGTTATTAATATAGAGAAAAAAACGCTCATTCATGCTCATGCACGGAGCTCGTTTCCGGAAGATATGATTGGTGAGGCCTTTTATATAAGCTCTGCCAAAAAGCGCGTCATTCTGTGCAATTTAGGTTATGCAAATATTCGTTCGGACATGAGGCGCTTTGTGCGGGTTCTGCTTGATAATCCGGTTGAAGCGGAACTGATTTTTGAAGGAGATATTTTATCAGGCAATGTGAAGGATATTTCGCTCGGCGGCGCTGCAATCAGCACCATGTCTGCCGATCTCCTGGTCGCGGGCCTTGACATAAACATGTTTCTAAAGCTGCCTGAACTTGATGGTAACTCTATGCTTGAAGTGGGACTAAGTGCGACGATTATTAAAGTTATCGGGGTGAGCGCTCCATTTACCTGCATTATAGAATTTCATGCGGAAAAACATTCTCAACAGCAGATTTCCCACTATATCAACCAGCGCCAGGTTGAAATAATCAAGGAGCTTAAGGATGTTAAGATCTGATCATCATCCGCTCACAGTGCCCTTATTATGTGCAGATCTGTTTGTTTGTTGGGCATGTAGATGAGCAACGACTGCGGCTGTAATTAGAGTATATTTCATAACTATTCGAATGTACGGTTATAATAATTAGATGACTAGTTGGCAAGGAGCTTGCTTTTGAACCAAGGAAGAAGGGTAATTTTGCCAGTCTCGTGAAACCTGTTTTTCCTTGCTTTCATAAATCTCAAGTAACGGGAGGGTAATGTCTTGAAAAAAGTTGAAGCGATTATAAAGCCGTTCAAGCTGGATGAAGTCAAGGAATCACTTAACGAAATCGGCATTCAGGGAATTACCATAAGCGAAGTGAAGGGTTTTGGGCGCCAGAAAGGGCATACTGAGCTGTACAGGGGGGCAGAATATGTTGTGGATTTTATCCCCAAAATCAAGATTGAGATAATTGTTGCGGATTCAATTCTGCCACAAGTAGTTGAAACTATTGAAAAATCAGCTAAAACTGGCCGTATAGGTGACGGGAAAATATTTGTAACCAATGTTGAAGAAGTAATTCGTATCAGAACTGGTGAAACCGGTGAAGACGCGCTGTAATAAAATACAAATCCCGAAAGGAGTAACAGATGACACCGAAGCAGGTACTTGAGTTTGCTAAAGAGAATTGTGTAAAGATGGTTGATTACAAGTTTATGGATTTTATTGGCACCTGGCAGCATCTTTCAGTGCCAATAACCGAGTTTAATGAGGACACTTTTGAAGAGGGACAAGGTTTTGACGGTTCTTCAATTCGTGGCTGGCAGCCTATCCACGCTTCTGACATGATCCTGCTGCCTGATCCCACCACAGCCAAGATAGACCCCTTTGTTAAGGTCCCGACCATGTCGATTATTTGCGACATCTTCGACCCGATTACCAAGGAAGATTACACCAGAGATCCGCGTAACATAGCCAAAAAAGCTGAAATGTATCTGAAGTCAACCGGTATTGGTGATACCGCTTTCTTTGGCCCCGAAGCGGAATTCTTCATCTTTGACGATGTCCGTTTTTCTTCGACGGCAAATCAGTCATTCTTTGCCGTCGACTCCTCTGAAGGCGCCTGGAATAGCGGCCGCGAGGAATTCCCTAACCTCGGCTACAAACCGCGTCACAAAGAGGGATACTTTCCCTGTTCGCCGGTTGATTCTCAAAATGACCTGCGTAACGAAATGGTCGAAGTGCTTCAAAGTGTCGGTATTCGTGTAGAGTGCCAGCATCACGAAGTTGCCACCGGTGGCCAGGCCGAAATAGACATGCGCTTTTCCTCGCTGGTTGATATGGCTGACCAGTTACAGTGGTTCAAATATATCGTCAAGAACGTAGCCCACCGTAACGGTAAAACGGCAACCTTTATGCCCAAGCCTCTCTACGGCGACAACGGCTCGGGTATGCATTGCCACCAATCGATATGGAAAGATGGACAGAACCTGTTCGCCGGTGATAAATATGGCGGCCTTTCCCAGATGGCCCTCTGGTACATCGGTGGTATTATCAAGCATGCCAAGGCACTCTGTGCCATAACCAATCCGACTACCAACTCGTACAAACGGCTGGTGCCCGGTTTCGAGGCCCCGGTGAACATGGCGTACTCCAGCCGTAACCGCTCTGCTTCACTTCGTATTCCAATGATGTCTACAAATCCGAAGGCCAAGCGTGTTGAATATCGTACTCCCGATCCATCGTGCAACGGCTACCTGGCGTTTGCCGCCATGCTGATGGCCGGCCTCGATGGTATTGAAAACAAAATTGATCCGGGCCAGCCTCTGGACAAGGATATTTACGGTCTTTCTCCTGAAGAGTTAAAGGATATTCCGTCTGCACCGGGTACTCTTGAAGACGCATTGAAATGCCTTAAGGAAGACCACGAGTTTCTTCTGAAGGGCGACGTATTTACCCCTGATGTTATCGAAAAATGGATTGAGTACAAAACCGAGGCAGAAGTAAATCCTGTCCGGATGCGTCCCGTGCCACTTGAGTTTGAACTGTACTACGATATTTAATTAATACCTAAGCGGTATAAAACCATGAAAGGCGGGAGCGATCCCGTCTTTTTTGCGTCTGCAGTCCGAAAATAGTGATAACTTCTGTTTTTCTCTGATTGGTGGGGGATGCGATTACTGATACTGATTAAATCGCTGGAAGTTATGGAAAAAGAGACGTCCTGAATGTAGTATGGGGGTATCTTGATCAAGCAGGGGAAATCATAATTAAAACCGGATTAGCCATGCGAAAATGTGAAGAGTCACCACCTGGCCAGCTTCTGCTGGCCATCCGACAATTTAATAGCCGTGATTGGTACAATTGCCATGAAACCATTGAAGAATTATGGCTTGGTGAAGTGGGGGAGGTGCGAAACCTCCTTCAGGGGATTCTGCAGATTGCTGTTGCCCTGCATCACTGGCGTAACGGCAACCATGGTGGCGCAGTCAGTCTCCTTGAAAGCGGGGTCAACTACTTGAGTCGGGTTTCTGATGCCTGTCTTTGGGTCGATGTGGCAGCTCTTATTACCGATTCCGATAAAGTGAGAAATGCTCTGGAGCAGCTTGGCAAAGAGAATATGGATTCGCTTGATCAAACGCTCATACCACTGATTAAGACAATTTCTGTAGACCGGGCGTTTAGTTGTGAAAAACTCTGAACAGCGGAAAGGAGCCACGCAATTAAGATTCTTCCCTGTGACGTCTGCCACAAGACCGAGTGTGGAATCAACCGCGTTGGCTGGTTCCAATTGAGCACCAATGGTGTGATCGATCCCGCCTTTTCTGCATTTCATGGCTTGCCTTGTAATTGACTTTGCCGGTCCGCTCTGTTAGAAGAGGTGCAGATTTATTAAGCTCAAAGGACTATAGATGGAAAATTTTTTTCTCAAACTTTCAGTGATGCTTGTGCCCGGTATGCTTGCAGTTGTTTGTCATGAGGTTTCCCATGGTTATGTCGCCTGGCGTTTCGGCGATCCGACAGCCAAGATGATGGGGCGTCTGACACTTAATCCCATTAAGCATATCGATATTATAGGTACGCTGATGATTTTCTTTATCGGTATAGGGTGGGCCAAACCGGTGCCGGTGGTGTTTGAAAATCTTCGTAATCCCAAGCGTGATATGATCTGGGTGGCCGCAGCAGGCCCGATTACCAACATCTTGCTTGCAACCGTTTCGGCGATACTGCTCCGTGGCCTGATGTTTTATGGCAATACGGCCTCACCAGGTTCGCCGCTTGCCATGCTGGTGGAGCCGCTGGTTATGATGCTTGCTTTTTCGGTCTATATAAATCTTCTCCTGGCGATCTTTAACATGATACCGGTGCCGCCTCTTGATGGCGGCCGTGTCTTGGCTGGGTTGCTTCCCTCCAGACAGGCGGCTGTTTTGTCTCGCATTGAACCGTACGGGATGATTCTTATTATTGTGCTGGTGTTTTTTACCAACATGTTTTCGTACATTATTTCGCCGGTTCTCGGAATCGGTGTTCGGTTGCTGGCCGGTCCGCAGAGCGGGGTAGTCCTCGGCGTTACCAGGCTGATGATGCATTGAATTTTACACTTATACTTGGAGTGTGGTGATGAACGATCCCAGAATCAGGCAGCTTGCAGAGATACTTGTTGATTACTCGACCCGGGTAAAAAAGGGAGATGTCGTACTTATCAACGCTGCCGGTCTGGAGGCTCAGCCACTGGTGAAAGAGTTGTATGCACTCTGCCTCATGCGCGGTGCAAAGTACGTGGAATACAATTTTTCAGTGCCGGAAATTGATCGCTTTTTCTACAACAGTGCCAATAAACTGCAGCTTGATTACTTCCCGCAGCATAAGCTTGATTTCTATAAAACCGTAACAGTCTATATCGGTATTTCCGCCGCTAACAATTCGATGGTCATGGCTAATGCCCGCCAGGATGCTGTGGTTGCATATTCAAAACTGACCAGGCCACTGATCGATCAGCGTGTTAAACACACCCGCTGGTGTGTGACCCGCTATCCGACCCACGCCTCAGCCCAGGAAGCCCGAATGAGCCTGGATGAATATGAGGATTACCTCTTTTCCGCCTGCTGTATTGACTGGAAAGCTGAGTCAAAGAAACAGGAAAAGCTTAAAAAACTGATGGACCGAACCAGAAAGGTCAGAATTGCAGCACCCGATACTGATATCCATTTCAGTATTGACGGCCTGCCCGGCATCAAATGTGATGGTCGTCTCAATATGCCGGATGGTGAGGTATTTACCGCCCCGGTTAAAAAATCTGTCCAAGGGCATATCTGCTATAACTGTCCGAGTATTTATCAAGGCAAGGAATATAACGGTGTCCGTTTCGAGTTTGTTGACGGTAAAATAGTCAAGGCGACGGCTGAAGGGGATATGACCAAGCCCCTCAACAAAATTCTGGATGCAGATGAAGGTGCCCGCTACATTGGAGAGTTTGCGATCGGTGTCAATCCCGGGATCCGCCAGCCGATGCGCAATATTCTTTTTGATGAAAAGATTTTCGGTTCAATTCATCTCACCCCCGGACAGGCGTACGACGAGTGTGATAACGGCAACCGTTCCTCCGTGCATTGGGATCTGGTGCGGATTCTTGCCGATGGAGAGATCTGGTTTGACGATATATTGATCCAGAAAAATGGCCGTTTTGTCCATAAAGAGTTGCTTGAACTTAATCCTGCCTGAGAGAGACCGCTAACCTTATGCCGCAGAGCCCTGAAATTGAATTTGAGCATGACGACTTCGACTTTGATACTATTGACGAGGAGTTGCTGGTTGATGAGCGTTGCCAGCAGATCCTGAAACAGTTCTACCTCTCCCTCCAGCAGCAGGGAATGCCGGCTGCAGAGGCTTCCGAACTGGCGTTCAGCGCTGATCTTTATCTGCGTGATTATCTGATTGATTTTGGCCGCCAAAATATTGCCCGTCCCCAGCCGGGAATAGTCACTATTTTTGCCGCTTCCTGGTTCATCACGCATACGCTTGATCCCGAACTGGCAATGCTGGAGCGCCATTTGACGGCAATCACCGCGCTGTACCGATATCTGCATCGCAAGCATCTGATTTCTGTCGCAGAGCTCTCTTTTCTGATAAAAGAGGCGGGCCAGCTTGAATTTTACCGCCAGCGGATAGATTCTTTTCTTGATCTTACGGGCGAAGGCTTTGCTGCGTGGGACGCTCAATGCCCGGCTGTGCTGTGATGACGAGCAAAAAAGGACCATGTTGCACATGAATAACTACACCGATAAACTTGATACACTGCTGGATAAAATTACCACCTTGGTCGATCGTCTGGCGCCTGCCCCGGAGTTGCCAATTGACTTCAGCGCTAATCTTGCTTTTCGCTGGGAGCGGGTAGGGGAGGCAGGCCGGTTGGTTGCGGTGACGCATCCGCATCTGTTTGATCTGAACGAGCTTATCGGCATTGATGATGTCCGGGATGAGGTGCTCCGCAACACACGGCAGTTTGTCGCACATCTTCCGGCAAATAATGTCCTGCTCTGGGGAGAACGCGGCTGTGGTAAATCTTCGCTGGTAAAAGGTCTCCTGAAGCATTTTGCTCCAGATGGGCTCCGGATTGTGGAGCTGAAACGCTGGGATATCATGTCGCTGCCCCAGATTATCGGACAGCTGCGAGATATCCCCTTTTGTTTCATCCTTTTCTGTGATGATCTCTCCTTTGATGAAGGGGAGGGTGACTTCAGAGCGTTAAAGACGCTGCTTGATGGCGATATTGAAGAGCGTCCCGCGAATATTCTTATTTATGCAACTTCCAATCGCCGCCACCTGATGCCGGAACGGATGTCGCAAAACAGCTCTGATTCTGAAATACATCCTGAAGAGGCGGTCGGTGAAAAGTTGGCTCTGTCTGACCGTTTCGGCCTTTCTCTCGGCTTTTATGAATTTGATCAAGAAGAGTATCTGTCCATTATTCGCGGTTATGCCGTTTCGAGAAGGCTTCCTGTCTCTGACGAAGAGCTGTGCGACAAGGCCCTTAAATGGGCCAGGATGACTGCCCGCAGGAGCGGTCGTTCCGCCCGGCAGTTTATAGATGACCTGGAAGGACGCCTGCTGCTGGAGCGTCACGAGTAAGAACCTGAATTTGTGTTAAGGAGATCTGTCATGGCATCAGCATCTATTCCGGAAACCGTAAGAAGGTTACTTGCTTCGCAGCCGATTGAGCTGCCGATCTTTCACCCTGTCGCGCTAAAGCTGCAGCGAATGCTTTCAAACTACGATTTTACCGTTGATGAGGTTTCACAGGTTGCAAATGAGGACATGTCTCTTGCCAGCCAGATGCTGAAAATTGCCAACTCTCCGATGTATATGGGGCGCACCAAGGTCGCTACGATCAAAGAAGCGGTCATCCGTCTCGGAGCACAGCAGGTCATAAATCTGGTGATTGCGGCTTCTCAGGCGTCGGCCCACTCATCGAACAATCCGGCGCTTGATCACTATATGAAAGAACTGTGGCTGCACAGCCACAGCAGTGCTCTCGGGGCCCGCTGGTTGGCCCATTCCTGCGGTATGCGGGGTGTGGCTGATGAAACCTATCTGGCCGCACTTCTGCATGATGTCGGCAAGCTCTATCTGCTCAAATCAATTGAGAAACTGGTCGCAGCAGGGGTGATAAATTCGCTTTTCGATGATGAGCTGATTCTGGAAATCTTCGAAGTGATGCATGTCGAACAGGGATATCGCTTGATGCAGCATTGGAATTTCCCGGCGATGTACTGTGACGTGATTCGTGATCACCACGCCGAAGAATGGGACACAGTCAACAAAATGCTGGCGATCGTACGGTTTGTCAATATGGCCTGCCACCGGATCGGGGTTGGTTTGAAACATGAGCCGGATCTTGATTTGATAAACACGAAGGAAGCAGAGGTCCTGGATATAACCGACACCCAGATTGTCGAGCTTGAGGCGTTGCTGGAAGAATCCCGGGATGCTTCCCTTGAGGGGTGACGAACACAAAAATTGAGGGGATATAGAAAATGCCATTTTTACCGACATCAATTCTTGTTACCGGAGGGGCCGGTTTTATCGGCTCTAATTTCATCCATTCATTTATCGCGGGCAATCCGGGATGCAGGGTTTCCAATCTAGATTGTCTGACCTATGCCGGCAATCTGAAAAACCTCACCGCGCTTGAAGGAAACCCGGATTACCATTTTATCAAAGGGGATATCGGCGACGCAACCCTTGTGGGGAAGGTTCTTGCAGGGCAGCGGGTTGATGCGGTGGTGCATTTTGCCGCCGAGTCCCATGTCGATCGCTCCATCACCGGACCGGAAATATTTGTGCGTACGAACGTGCTCGGCACGCAGATCCTGCTGGAGGAGAGCCGCAAGCATTGGCTCTCCGGCGCCGTTGCTGATTTTCGTTTTTTGCAGATATCAACTGATGAGGTCTATGGCAGTCTGGGTGACACCGGCTACTTTACCGAAGAAACGCCGTTGGCCGCCAATTCACCATATTCCGCCAGCAAGGCTGGCGCTGACCTGCTGGTGCGCGCCTATCATGAAACATTCGGCATGCCGACTTTGAATACCCGCTGCTCCAATAATTATGGCCCCTACCACTTCCCGGAAAAGCTGATCCCGCTCCTGATCCACAATATCATCAACAAAAAGCCGCTGCCGGTCTACGGCGACGGCTTGAATATCCGCGACTGGCTGCACGTCCGTGATCATGCCGTGGCGATTGAGACCGTTCTGAAAAAGGCAAAGCCCGGTTCAGTCTATAATATCGGCGGTAACAACGAATGGAAAAATATCGATATTGTCAATCTGGTTTGCGACCTGCTGGATGACCGTCTCGGTCGTGCTCGAGGTGAGAATCGCTCTTTGACAGCCTTTGTCAAGGATCGCCCCGGCCATGACCGCCGCTATGCTATTGATGCCTCCAGGCTCAAAGCCGATCTCGACTGGAGCCCGGCCTATACCTTTGAGCAGGGGATAGCCGAGACGATTGACTGGTATCTTGCCAATCAGGAATGGGTGGCTGAAGTTACTTCCGGCGCGTACCGCGAATATTATCAAGGTCAGTATGGCGGAGGTGCAGTTTGATTCTGGTAGTGGGTGCAAACGGGATGCTGGGGCAAGATCTGATGTCGCTCCTTGGTGACAGGGGACACGGTGTGGACATCGCTGATATCGATATTACCTCGCCGGAATCGGTGTTGGAGGTTATCGGTCGTCTAAAACCGACGGTGGTAGTCAATTGTGCCGCCTATACCGATGTCGACGGCTGTGAAAGCGACCCCGAGACGGCAATGGCGGTCAATGGTGAAGGGGTTGCTTATCTGGCGATGGCCTGCCGGGAGAACGGCGCTCTGCTGGTGCAGGTCAGTACCGATTACATTTTTGACGGCGGCAAAGGTACGCCGTACGTCGAGGATGATGCCCCGAATCCGCTTGGCGTTTACGGTGAATCAAAGCTCGCAGGTGAAATGAATGCCGCATTTTCTCCGGAATATCTGATCGTCCGGACGCAGTGGCTGTACGGCCTGCATGGCAAAAATTTTGTTGAAACCATGCTCCGTCTGGGGACTGAAAAGGATGAATTGGCTGTGGTTGACGATCAGATCGGTTCGCCAACCTGGACAGTCGATCTGTCACGGGCAGTTATTGCGCTGATTGATGGCGGCTGCCGGGGTACCTATCACGCGGCCAATTCTGAGTACTGTTCGTGGAACGGCTTTGCCAAAGCGATCTTTGAAGAAACCGGCTTAAACGTTGCGGTCAAGCCGATGACAACCACAGAGTTGAATCGCCCTGCCAGGCGTCCGCTCTATTCGACTCTGGAATGCAGTAAATTGACCGTTGATACCGGTTTTCACCCGCAAACATGGCGGGATGCACTGAGGCAGTATCTGAAGCTTCGCACCTCTAAGACACTTTGAAAGGATCAGCTATGGAACGTGGTGAACGCCCGTGGGGTACCTATACCGTTCTCGATGAGAATACGAGTTATAAGATAAAGCGTATTGAAGTCCTGCCCGGCCAGCGTCTGTCGCTGCAGAAGCACCACCACCGCAGCGAACACTGGATCGTGGTGTCCGGCACCGCTCTTGTTACCTGTGGTGAAGGGTTGCAGACCGTTAACGTCAATGAGTCGACCTTTATTCCTATCGGTCAGCACCATCGCCTCGAAAATCCGGGCAAGATACCGCTCGTGATTATTGAGGTGCAGAGCGGGGAATATCTGGGAGAAGACGATATCGTCCGTTTTAATGATGATTACAATCGCTGTGAAAGCCCAAACCATGACAAACAGGATATGTGTGTTGAATAGTATCGCATCGTTCAGGCATGCGCTGCTGACTCTTTTCTCTGTCGGTTTGTTTTTCGTCATCGCAGGATGTGCCGCCTCTTCTACGACGATAATTGAGGAGGAAGTTGTCACCAATCCAAGGCCCATGTACAGCTACACGACACTCTTGATTCAGGATTTTGAACTCAAGCGGGAATTGCATCCTGATGTTACCGATGTCCGTATGGGGCAGCGCGAACTCCGCTATGAAAAACTCCCCGGAGAGCTGTCTGAGCATATCGAGCGCTATGTCAAGTCACATCGCATCTATAAAAATATTTCCCGAGACGGGAAAACGGATGCATCAACACTGCTGCTTACGGGTAAATTCATCCGCCTTGGCCGTTTTAAAATAACTGTTGCAGTCAGTTTGCGCGATGGTGTCAGCAATCAGGAGGTGGCTTACTTCCGTCAGACACTCTGGGATGTCTTTGACACGACCGACTCGTTTAGTCAACTCGGGCGCGAAGTAGCAGATTTTATAAGTCGGATTCAGTACAAATAACGGGAGATACTTCATGTACGTTGTTATTCTGGCCGGAGGGTCTGGGACCAGATTCTGGCCGCTTTCGCGGGCTGCCCGCCCCAAACAGCTTATTTCGATCACCGGTGACCGAAGCATGCTGCAGCGAACGGTAGAGCGTGTCCTGCCGCTGCACCCGAAGCGGATTCTGATTATAACCAACCATCTGCAGGCGGATGAAACCGCACGCCAGATGCAGTCCTATGATTCGGTCCCGATCGATGTTATCGCCGAACCTGCTGCGCGCAATACCGCCCCGGCCATCGGCCTGGCTGCCGCACTTATTGCCGCCCATGATCCATCCGCAATAATGGTAGTCCTGCCCGCTGATCATTTCATAAAAAATGAAAATATGCTGCGAGATACGCTGACCTTTGCGGGGGATGCCGCGGGCAACGGTTTTCTGGTGACGCTTGGCATTTTGCCGTCACGCCCGGAAACCGGATATGGATATATCGAAGCCGGGATGGATGCAGTCGCTGAAGGGTCCGCTCAGGGGCCGTTCCCGGTCAGGCGCTTTGTGGAAAAACCGCCGCTGGATCAGGCTTTGCGCTATCTGGAGGAAGGGAACTATTTTTGGAACAGCGGCATGTTTATCTGGCGGGCCGACACGATTCTGGCGGAGATGGGGATATTCATGCCGGCTCTGCATAACAAACTCCTGCAGTTGATCCAAGCCGGAGTCTCGCCTGAACAGGCCGACATGAAGGTGCAGATTGCCGCTCTGTATCAGGATATAGAGAGTATTTCGATCGATTACGGGGTTATGGAAAAATCTTCCCGGGTTTTGATGGTGCCGGTAGAGATGGGGTGGAGTGATGTCGGGAGCTGGAGCGCTCTGCCGGAGGTGATTGAGCCTGACAATGACGGCACCGTCTGCGTCAATGCTGCCGGGCATATCGCCGTCGATTCCTCAGATTGTATAATTTATTCCGACGGGAGAATGGTCGCAACGGTGGGGGTGAATAACGTTGTTGTCGTTGCCACTCCGGATGCCATTCTGGTCTGCCACCGCGAGCGCTGCCAGGATGTAAAAAAAGTGGTTGAACGGCTGGGAGCTGCCGGGTTGACTGACTACCTTTAGTCTCGTTGCTCTGAACAGATTTTTTTGAGCCTGTTGTCAACCAAATATTATGAAGCGGTTTACTAGTGAGAAGGCCCATATGCAAAGAACGGTACAGAACGAACTCGAAGATATCAGGAGCCGCGGACTGCTGCGCAGTACCAGGGTGATCAGCGGTCGACAGGAAGCGCGCGTTAGCTGCAATGGACATGACGTGATGCTGCTCTGTTCCAATAATTACCTTGGGCTGGCCGATCATCCCGCCCTGGCGGCGGCTTCGATAGCGGCTGTTCAGCAATATGGGACGTCGAGCGGAGCCTCGCGGCTGGTGTCGGGGACTATGGCGCTTCACGAAGAACTGGAGCGTGCTGTAGCCAGCTTTAAAAAGAGTGAAGCGGCACTTCTCTTCAACAGCGGATATGCGGCAAATACCGGCATCATTCCGGCTCTGGTCGGTCGGGGTGATGTCGTCTTTTCTGACCGCCTCAATCACGCCAGCATCATTGACGGGATATTACTCTCCGGTGCACGCCTGGTCCGCTATCCACATAATGATTTCAGCTCTCTGGCCTCGCTCATGGAAAAACACGCCAAGGGGCGTTGTTTGATCATCACGGATGCTGTCTTCAGCATGGATGGTGATATCGCCCCGCTCGCCGAACTGGTTCTGCTCAAACGGAGGTATGGGGCACTGCTTATGGTCGATGATGCTCATGGCTGCGGTATTCTGGGAGAACATGGGGGGGGGAGCGCCGAACTGCTTGGTGTCGGGAATGATATTGATATCCAGATGGGAACGTTTGGCAAAGCCCTTGGGAGTTTTGGGGCTTACGCCGCAGTTTCGGCTGAATTGCGCGATCTGTTAATTAACCGCGCGCGAAGCTTCATTTTTTCAACCTCTTTGCCACCTTCGGTGTTGGCTGCATCGCTGGCGGCCGTTGAGCTAGTGCAGACACGTGAGGGGGACCGCTTGAGGAAGCAGCTTTGCGCCAACGGCCGCTTTTTCCGGGACGGTCTGGCGGCATCCGGTTTCAGCATTCCTCCAGGTTCAACCCAGATTGTGCCGATCGTCATCGGTTCTGCCGTTATCACCATGCAGTTTTCAGATAGGCTGATGGAGGAAGGGATTTTTGCCCAGGGAATACGGCCTCCGACGGTGCCCCCCGGCACCAGCCGTCTCAGGTTTACTCTGATGGCCACTCACACTGCCACTGATCTTGCCAAAGCCGTTGAGCGTATCTGCAAGGTCGGCAAGATTCTTGGAGTGGTGTGATGCCACTGTATCTCAACCGCAGAGGGGAGCAGCTGTGGTATGAAGACGAGGGTGGAGGGTTTCCGGTCGTACTTGTACATGGCTGGGGCATGTCATCAGCGGTCTGGAAATATCAGTTTGAGGGGCTGGCTTCTTCAACGAGGCTTATCGCGCCTGACCTTCGCGGTCACGGCCGTTCACGGGAAATATCAGGTGGCCTGAATTTTGACTGCTTTGCCGAAGATCTGGTGGACCTGTTTGATTCTCTGAACCTTGCGAAGGTTGTTCTTGTCGGCTGGTCAATGGGGGCGCAAATTGCGCTTCAATCTTGCGCTGAGCTGTCAGACAGACTGGCAGGGATGGTGCTGCTCTCTGCAACCCCCTGCTTCACCGCCTCAGCTGATTTCCCTCATGCTCTGGCACTCAGTGAAGTCGTCGGGATGCGGCTCAAAGTACAACGCAACACCCAGCGTGCGGTGGATGGGTTCTATGCCCGACTGTTTGCCGCAGGTGAACTTGAAAACAGCTCCTCTGCGGCAGAAATCAAACAACTGCTCTCGACAATATCGCCCCCGGATACCGCAGCCATGCTTGATGCGCTTGACGCGCTTGCCAGAACAGACCTGCGCCACCTGCTTGCCACAATTACAGTTCCGACTTTAATTCTGAATGGCGCACTGGACCAAATTTGTCTGCCACAGGCGTCGTGCTATCTAAAAACCCACATTCCGCGCGCCCGGCAGATTGTTTTCCCGGAGTGTGGTCATGCACCTTTTTTGACTCAGAGATGTCAATTCACTGCCGAAATTATCAGATTTACAAGGAGCGTATGTGAACAGGATGCCTGATATCGGCAGGATAGCTGCGGCATTTCATCAAAAAGCTGTCGAGTATGATCAGCACGTTCTTGTGCAGAAACGGGTTGTGTCAAATCTGGTCAAGTCAGTCGAGCTGCATCTGCATCAGCCACCCGAGCATATCCTCGATGTCGGGACCGGCACTGGCGCCCTGCTTGAGCGGCTACATGTAATTTATCCGGCTGCTCACCTGACGGGAATTGATATCGCTCTGAATATGTGCCTGCGTACGCTGCAAAAGCTGGGTAATGACTGCCGGATGGTTAACGGTGATGCCGAATTCCTTCCGTTCAGAAGCGGAGCCTTCGATCTGGCGGTGTCGGCATCTGTGCTGCAGTGGGTGGGCAATTTACCCGCTGCTCTGCATGAGTTGCGCAGAGTTGTACGACCTGGGGGAAACATCAGTCTGGCATTTTTCTGTCAAGGCACGCTGGGAGAATTGCAGTACTGTTTTGGGGATGCGATCGGCAGGTGTGGTGCAGACAACAGTCAAAGTATGTCACGTCTGCACGCTTTCAGAACGGTTGACGACGTGAAGTCGATTTTAAGCGAAATGGATTTCGAACGGGTAGTTGTTACGGTTGAAACTGAAGTTGACTGGTATGAGAATCTTCACTCCCTGTTGCGATCGATAAAAAACATCGGGGCCGGAACTGTATCGGGCGGATCAGGGAGCGGCTTGGGTTGGAGGGGGATATTACAGGAGACTTCCCGGTTGTACCAAGGTAGGTATGGAGAGAGCGGCATGATTCCTGCCACATATAAAGTGCTTTATCTCTCTGCCCAGGTTGGACTGTAACAAAAGATTTGAATGCGACCCGATGAGCTGCCCCGGATTATAACGAACTTATGATTTTTTTGGCAAATTCATCGATAACACTATAATGTACTTCAACACCTTCCCGCTTGCCGTCAATTATCCCCTTGTTCTTAAGCAGCGCCAGGTGTTGCGATACCGTTGCCTGCGGCAGTCCGAGACATTCCCAGATATGTTTTACATTGCATTCATGCGTGCAGAGACCAGCAACGATCTTCAGGCGGATCGGGTGGCCCAGGACTTTTAATACCTCTGCTTCAGTTGAAAAGTTTTTATCTTTATCAAAGGCCATTGTTCCGGCTCCCATCATTTTTTATGAATATCATATATATGGAATCTACGCTCGTCAATCTAAAACTTTTAATTCAAATATGTGTGCAGAGATTACTCCTTCAGCCGTACAACTGTTTGCTCAGATGGCAGGCTGCCGTATGACCGCTCGCATATTCAACCATTTCCGGGACCTCGCAGCGGCAGAGATCAACCGCATGGCGGCAGCGCGGATGGAATCGGCATCCGGACGGGATTGACAGAGCAGACGGCAGGTCGTCCCGCAGTAATACGTCTCTGGAGGCGGCTGAAGTGTGCACGCCGGGAATTGCGGCGATGAGGGCCTCAGTATACGGATGCCGGCAGCGATTAAACAGCTCTGAAGCGGGGCCGCACTCTACAATCGCTCCAAGATACATGATTATAATACGGTCACAGATGTGACGCAATACCAGTAAGTTGTGTGAGACAATCATCATGGAGAGCGAAAAATCACGTTTCATCTGCAGCAGGATATTGATTATCTGGGCTTGAATCGAAATATCGAGAGATGAAACCGGCTCATCGGCGATCAGGATATCAGGTGAAGCAGCCAGTGCACGAGCAATGCCGATGCGTTGCCGCTGTCCTCCTGAAAATTCATCGGGAAAGCGGTTGACGGCATCGTTCTGCAAACCGACCGCCGCCATGATACGGGATAGTTCTGCGCGTTGCAGCGGAGCAGAGATACCGGCGATCTTGAGCGGTTCTGAAATGCTGTCACCAACCCGCATGCGAGGATTCAGGGATGAAAACGGGTCCTGAAAAATCATCTGGGTTTTGCGCCGGAAAACGCTGCGATCGTTATGTCCGAGCTGGCTCAGCGGAGCCCCTTTGTAAAAAACACTCCCCCCGTCTGGCGTCAGCAGGCCGGCCATGACCTTTGCCAGGGTGGATTTGCCGCAGCCGGACTCGCCGGCAATCCCGAGGGTTTCACCGGCAGAGAGATACAGGGATACCCTGTCAAGAGCGGTCAAAAAGCGGGTTGAATGACTCTTGCCGGAAACCCTGAACGTTTTATACAGATTGACTGCGCTGAGAAGCTGTGTATCGCTCATGAACATTTCCAGCAGCGAAGTAAATGATTCGGAGCAATTTCGTGAAGATCCTGAAATTCGGCGCGGCATCTGGCCGCTGCGAGCGGACAGCGCTCTGCAAAGCTGCAGCCGCCGGCAGACGCTGTCCGGAAGTCCATTTGGCCGGGCAGGGTAGGCAGGGGTTTCCCCGGCTCTGCATATTGAGGCAGAGAAGCCAGGAGCGCCTTTGTATAAGGATGGCGGGGGTCAGAAAGCAGAGTGCCGGTATGGGCGGACTCAACTATCTGGCCGGCATACATGACGGCAGTATGATCGGCACGTTCGGCCACAATCCCCAGATCATGCGTAATTAGCAGGATTGACAGGCCACTCGCTTTTCTCTGGTTATCGAGAAGTTCCAGTATCTGCGCCTGGATGGTGACATCCAATGCGGTCGTGGGTTCATCGGCAATCAGCAACGAAGGGTGGCACGCCAGGGCCATGGCTATCATAACCCGTTGGCGCATGCCACCGCTCAACTGGTGCGGATAGTCCCGCATTCTCTCCCCGGCTGACGGAATGCCGACGTTTGTCAGGAGTTCGACTCCGCGCTCCTGAGCATCACGCCGGGAGAGGCCCATGTGCAGAATCAGCGGCTCGCAGAGTTGGTCTGTAATGCGCAAAACCGGATTCAGCGAAGTCATCGGCTCCTGAAAGACCATTGAAGCCCGTCGCCCCCGGATTGTTCGCAGCGCCTCTTCCGGCAACTCCAACAGATTATGCCCTTCAAAAACGATTTCCCCTGAGCTGATAAACCCGGGTTGCGGAACAAGCCGCATAATCGACAGCGCCGTCATGCTTTTTCCCGATCCGGATTCCCCTACAAGTGCCAGTACGGATCCCGTTACCAGGGAAAGAGAAATCCCCCGGACGGCATGAAAGGTGCCTTGTTCGGTCGGAAAGGAGATCTGCAGGTTATGTATTGAGAGCAGTTCTGACACGGCAAATTCCCGGATAATCCTGTATAAATACCAGCAAGCGGAGCGCATGATAATCGAGCGCATTGGTGGTTGCTGCCAATTGTTGATTGAGCTGGTCAAACATACAGTAAAGATGCAAAATTGTACAATATTGATCTTCATGCTAAAACGTTCAAAAAAAACAGGCAATCAAAAAAATTGACACAATGGAGTGTTCTATGTTTTTATCTTCAGGTTTTGCAGCCAATGTATCGCATGTGCATACTTATCGTTCTGACGCTGACTACGACCGTTTTGTCGTGGCCGGGGATGGACAGGATAAATGCAGCAGTTCTGGATGAAACCATCCGGATTGCTATTGTTAAATCAGCTCCCGAAGTGACGGTGACTGGTGACGGACTCCTTGTCACTGATGAGACAGGCAGTCCCCTTGCCATGTTGTTTCCGGCCAAGGTAAAGGCTGTGAAGGATGGTCTGCTGGTGGAGGGGAAGCTGTTCCGGCGCTTGTTATTTTCTGCTCCCTCTGCCGTGTATGTGAATAACAAACCGTACCGGGGACTTGCGGAGCTGTCCGTGGCAGACAAGGGGATTCTGGTGATAAACCAGTTGCCGCTTGAGGAATATCTGGTCGGACTGATTAACTGCGAAATATCTTCTGCATGGCCGATTGAAGCGGTAAAAGCCCAGGCGATAATCGCCAGAACATATGCTTTAAACAGGAAGATGGCCCGTTTGACCTCCCCATATCATCTCGAATCATCTGTAATTGATCAGGTGTATGAAGGGTGTCTGATCGAAGACAGCCGTTCCCGTCGCGCGGTTATTGAGACTGAAGGGGAAGTGCTGACATTCGGTGGCGCCATTATTCAGGCTTTTTACCACTCCAGTTGCGGTGGGCGGACCGAATCGTCCGAAAATGTCTGGGGGGCTTCGCTGCCTTACCTGAAAGGTGTTGAATGTCAGTATTGCCTGACTTCACCTACGGGTACAACCTGGGAGTACAAGCTTTCCCTGAAAGATATTGAAGAACGGCTGCGGGGGACTGGACATAAAGTGTCAGGCCTTTACGATATAAAGCCGGGAGTGGATAATTCCCGAGGCCGCCTTAAGCAGGTTCTCCTGCTGGCGTCAAGAGGTGGCGGCGCGATCAGTGGCGAACAGTTTCGCAAGGCTGTCGGGTATGGTTTCATTAAGAGCACCCGCTTCACCATGAAAAATTCTAAGAATGAAATCAGCTTTTCAGGAAGCGGCAACGGTCATGGCGTCGGATTATGCCAATGGGGTGCCAAACAGCGTGCACTTGATGGCTTTACCGCTGGAGAAATTCTTTCCTACTACTACCCCGGCACGGAGTTGAAAAAGCTCTCTGAAATTCGTTGAATATGGATCAAAAGCAGAGATTGAATGCTAGTTAAGGACTTTACCTTCCATCTGCCGCAGGATTTGATTGCCCGCCACCCGACTGCAGAACGGGACGGCTCTCGTTTAATGCTGCTCGACCGTACGTCGGGATCGATTGCTGAAGATACCTTTTGTAACCTTCAGACCTATCTGCGGCCGGGTGATCTGCTGGTTATGAACGATACCCGCGTCATACCGGCCCGGTTGTTCGGGCGCAGGTTCACCGGCGGCAAGGTTGAAATATTTCTGCTGCGGCATATGCCAGGCAGTCAGGAACAGTGGGAATGTTTACTTAAATCGTCTAAAAAAATTCGGGAAGGGCAGAACATTCTGCTTGAGTCCGGTATGACTGCTGTTGTACTGTCTCGCTCCGTCGCCGAAAACTGGCTGGTCGAATTTGTCGGGGACGAGCCTTTTGACCTCTGGCTGGAGCGTGAAGGTCACATTCCTTTGCCCCCCTATCTGCAGCGTGATGACTGTCCTGTTGATCGCGAGCGTTATCAAACTGTTGTTGCGCGGGAACCTGGTGCGATTGCTGCGCCGACCGCCGGGCTTCACTTTACTCACGAGTTGCTGGCACAGCTCGCATCAAACGGTATTGGAACCGCCTTTCTTACGCTTCATACCGGCCTGGGCACCTTTCAGCCGGTACGCGTTCAGCGTGTTCAGGAGCATAAGATACATACGGAACGGTTTGTCATTCCGCCCGGCACGGCAGAGGCGGTTAAAAGGACAAAAGAAGCAGGCGGCCGGGTCATTGCGGTCGGGACGACATCTGCCAGAACATTGGAGTATTCAGCCCAGCAATCAGGGCACGTTGAGGCGGGAAGTGGAGAGGCTGACATTTATATCTACCCCGGATATCGCTTTAAAGTTGTCGACGCTCTGATCACCAATTTTCACCTGCCTGAATCGACGCTCCTGATGCTGGTTTCCGCTCTTGCCGGACGTGAATATGTCCTTGAAGCCTATCGAGAAGCGGTCTCACGCGGGTTCCGGTTTTACAGTTACGGTGATGCTATGTTCATCTCTTGAGGAGTAGTGTGTCAGAATCATCTTCTACGGAAACATTTTCTATAATCCATCGTGATTCATCAAGCAAAGCGCGGCTCGGCTCTCTGAAGACACCGCACGGTGAGGTTGAAACACCCATTTTTATGCCGGTGGGCACCAACGCTACCGTTAAAGCGATGACGCCGGAAGATCTTTACGCTGTCAAGGCGCAGATCATCCTCGCCAATACATACCATCTCTATCTGCGACCGGGGCATCGGCTGGTCGAGCAGCTTGGCGGGCTGCATCGCTTCATGAACTGGGACAAGCCGATTCTGACCGACAGTGGTGGTTTCCAGGTTTTCAGTCTCGGGGAATTACGCAAAATCAGTGAAGAAGGGGTCAAATTCCAGTCTCACATTGACGGTTCCTACCACATGTTGACGCCGGAACTTGCGACCCATATTCAGGAATCTCTGGGTGCCGATGTTATTATGTGTTTTGACGAGTGTCCGCCGGCCACTGCGGATTACCAGTATGTCAGCCGCTCACTGGAATTAACGGCTCGCTGGGCGGCTCGCTGTAAAACTGCCCATACCCGTGCCGGGCAGCAGCTGTTCGGTATTATTCAGGGCGGAATGCATTACGACCTGAGGGCTCGCAGCGTTAATGACCTCTGCTCGATCGGGTTTGACGGCTACGCCCTTGGCGGATTATCGGTCGGTGAAGAAAAAGAGCAGATGTATGGTGTTATGGAGTGCTGCTCCGATCTGTTGCCGCAGGATGCCCCGCGATATATAATGGGCATCGGCTCACCCGAAGATCTGGTGGAGGCTGTCTGGCACGGCTATGACATGTTCGATTGTGTCATGCCGACAAGAAATGCCCGTAACGGCATGCTTTTTACCAGTCAGGGACGGGTCAATATCAAGGCCAAAATATATGAAGATGATGCGGGCCCGCTTGATCCGGCCTGCAGCTGCAAGGTCTGTAAAAATTATTCGCGTGCATATCTGAGGCATCTGTACCGGTCAGGTGAGATTCTGTCTTCTCAGTTGAACACCTATCATAATCTTCACTTTTATCTCGACCTTATGCGGAGAATCAGGGAAGCGATCCTGGCTAATGGTTTTCACGAATTTCGCAGACAGTTTAAATCGATGATGCTACAGAAGTAATAAACTTAAAGGGGGACAACAACATGTTTGGATTAGCTTTTGCGATGGGAGGTGCTCCAGGAGGAGCGGCAGGTGGAGCTAGCGGGGGTATGGCGGCGTTTCAGCAGATAATTCCGCTGGTGTTCATGTTTGCAATATTTTATTTTTTACTCATTCGTCCGCAGCAGAAAAAGGCCAAAGAGCATAAAGCTCTGCTGGAAGCGATGAAAAAGGGTGACAATGTCGTTACGGCTGGTGGCGTCCATGGCAAAGTTACTTCAGTGGAGAACGATCTTGTGACTCTTGAGATTGCAAACAACGTAAATATTAAAATTACCAAGAGCTACATCGCAGCAATCAAGAAGGACTAGTTCAAAATCCGGAAGGGAGAACAAGCCTTATGCCGAAAGGAACTGGCTGGCGTATAAGCCTGATAGCAGTTTTTGTTGTATTTTCGTTTCTGTACCTGACTCCAACCCTGGTGAGCAGCTTGCCGTCATGGTGGGGGAACTTTTTGCCGGATGACAAGATTCATCTCGGGCTTGACCTGCAGGGTGGAACACACCTGGTGATGGAGGTTGATACCCAGAAAGCGGTTGAAGGGTCTCTTGATCTTGTCGCGACAGATCTTGAAGATACGCTGAACAGCAAGAATCTTCATTTCAAACGTATTTCAAGGGACGGTTCTGATAAGGTGTCCGTGGTGCTGTACGAAAAGGGGACTGCCGATACGGTACAAAAGCTGATCAAGGATAAATATCCATCCTATGAACAGAGTCCGACTTTTGACGAAGGCGGTTTTGTTGCTCTGACGTTGCGGGTAAGCGAGAAGGATGCGCAGGATCGTAAGGACAAGGCTGTTCAGCAGGCGCTCGAAACAATCCGTAACAGGATTGACCAGTTCGGCGTTTCGGAACCTACTATCCAGCGCGAAGGGATCAATCATATTGTTGTCCAGCTGCCCGGCATCAAGGATCCGCAGCGGGCGATTGAGCTGATCGGACGTACTGCCAGACTCGATTTTAAAATGGTGCGCGAGGATATCTCACCTACATCCGGTACGATTCCCGATGACGCCGAGCTGCTCAAGGAAAAATCAGTAGACCCGACAACCGGTGCGGTTACGGAAATTCCGATCGTAGTCCAGAAAAAAGCGATGATCACCGGCGATCTGTTGACTGACGCTCAGGTAAGAATCGATTCACAGTTCAACCAGCCATATGTCGGCATTGAGTTCAATTCACTTGGCGCCAAGCTGTTTGACCAGGTCACCGCAGCAAATGTCGGCAAACGCTTTGCTATCGTTCTTGACAACAATATTCACTCAGCTCCGGTTATACGTGAGCGGATTTCCGGCGGCAGCGCCCAGATCTCTGGCAACTTTACCGAGAAAACCGCTGCCGATCTTGCGATTGTACTTAGGGCCGGAGCACTGCCTGCCCCGGTCAATATTATCCAGAATGTGACCGTTGGCCCCTCTTTGGGACAGGACTCCATCAATAAAGGTCTGTATGCCGGCCTGATCGGGGTGCTGCTGGTCGTTATCTTTATGGCGGTTTATTATAAACTGTCGGGCCTGATTGCCGACCTGGGTATGGTTTTGAACATACTCTTCCTGATGGGTGTATTGGCTTTACTGGGCGCAACGCTTACTCTTCCCGGCATCGCCGCTATCGTACTGCTGATCGGCATGTCGGTTGACGCCAATGTCATTATTTTTGAGCGCATCCGTGAAGAGCTCAAGCTGGGTAAATCTCCCAAATCGGCTTTGGATGCAGGCTACGACAAGGCTTTCCTGACGATCATGGACTCCCATGTTACCACCTTGATTACGGCGGCGGTTCTGTTTCAGTTCGGTACCGGCCCGGTCAAGGGGTTTGCCGTTTCCTTGAGTCTGGGGGTCATCATTAACCTGTTCACTTCATTGATCGGTACAAAGGTGATATTTGACATCTTTCTGCACAAGGGAACAGTCAAAAAAATGAGCATATAGGGGGAGCATCGTTCATGGAAATTCTTGGCAAGACCAACATAGACTTTATCGGCAAGCGGAATATTGCGTTTGTCATTTCATCGATTATCGCGATTATCGGCATTATCGGCATCATCCAGATTAGCCGCGGCGCCGCCAACATGGGGATAGACTTTTCCGGCGGCACCGCCATGCAGCTGAAATTCAGCAAGCCGTTTTCGATTGCCGATGCCAGAGCCGCCCTGCACAAGCACGGCATTGCCAAGGCTGATCTGCAGGAAATCAAAGAGGGGAACATGCTCTTGGTCAAGATGGCCGGAGCTGCCGTCGGCAAGCAATCGGAACTGGTGCAGATATCGTTTAAAAAAGAGTTTGCGGATAACCCCTTTACTGTTGAAAGTTCTACTGAAATCGGGCCTTCAGTCGGTGACAAGCTGCGCAAAGACACGCTGATTGCCGTTGTTATCTCGCTGTTTGGTATCATAATATATATCGCCTGGCGTTTTGATTTGAAATTCGGTATCGGGGCAACCATAGCTACCATGCATGATGTCCTGGCCATGGTTGCCGTTTTTTACCTGCTGAATAAAGAGATTAATCTGCTCTTTATCACGGCCGTTCTGACTATCGCCGGCTATTCGCTGACAGATACGGTGGTTATATTTGACCGTATCCGCGAAAACCTGCACAAAAACCTTAAAGGTGCCATGCATAACATCTTCAACGGCAGCATCAACGAGGTTCTATCCCGTACCATTATTACCTCTTTAACAACCTTTATAGCTGCTTTGTCACTGTTTTTGTTCGGCGGCGAAGTTATACATGATTTTTCTCTTGCGCTATTGATAGGAATCGGGATTGCCACGTATTCATCTGTGTTTGTCGCCAGTCCGATTGTGGTTATTCTTGAAAATCGCGCCTTGGCAAAAAATGTTAAAGCCGCATAGCCGCCATTAATATTCCCTTGGGAGACGTTCTATGAATAAAGATTCCATCCTGATTGCTGTTGTTGCCCTGATTGTCGGATTGCTGGGTGGGTATCTTGTCTTTAGCATAAGCACTTCCGGTAAAGCCCAACAGTCAAATGTCGCAATCCAGACCGGTGCAGGATCGCCTGCCGACTACACGCAGCGTATCGTCCAGGCAGAGAAGATTGTGGCTCAGGATCCCAAAAACCTTAACGCGTGGATATCTCTTGGCAATGACTATTTTGATACGGCCCAATCCCAAAAAGCGATTAATGCCTATGGTAAAGCGCTGGAGATTGGACCGGATAACCCGAACGTACTGACTGACCAGGGGATTATGTTCAGAGCAGTTGGGTGGTATGATAAGGCGCTTGCTAATTTTGAAAGGGCTAACAAGATTGATCCTAACCATCTGCAGAGCCTGTACAATGCCGGTCTGGTTTATGCAGTTGATTTGAAGCAGCCTGAAAAGGCGACCCCGTACTGGAACAGATATCTCAAGCTGGACTCAAGCAGTCCGACCGCCATTCAGATAAAAGGGATGATGGAGCAACCGGGCAGGAGCATGTCTCCGGCGATGAAATAAATGCAACCTATCCCCCGCTTGTCGGGGGTTTTTTTTTGACAAAGGGACGTACCGGATGGAGAAAAAATGGGCTGTTAAAACGGTTGACGATGTTGGGGTTGAAAATCTGTCCCGGCTACTCGGGGTCGGCTCAATAACCGCACGGATTCTTATCGGCAGGGGAATAGACGCGGTTGAAGATGGCCGGCAGTACTTATTACCCTCCCTGTCAGCGATGCATGATCCTTTTTTGTTGAAGGGTATGCAGACTGCGGTAGAACGGGTACTGCTGGCTCTCGAAAACAGCGAAACAGTCTGTGTCTACGGTGACTATGATGTCGACGGAATTACCGGCACGGCTTTGCTGGTTTCATTTCTGCGTCAAGTGGGGTTGATCTGCAACTATTTCATACCCAGTCGTTTTGATGATGGCTATGGTCTTAATGAAGAGGCGTTGCAACGTATCATTGATACAGGTGCCACGCTGATTATTTCTGTCGATTGCGGTATTACTGCGGTAAAAGAGGCCATCTTCTGTCGGCATGCCGGTGTTGATCTGGTTATACTAGACCATCATGCGCCCAGGGAGATTATTCCGGAAGCGACTGCGGTGGTAAACCCTCTGCAGCCCGGCTGTTCCTATCCATTTAAAATGCTGGCCGGTGTCGGCGTCGCCTTTAATCTGCTGGTTGCGCTGCGGAGTCGCATGAGGTTGGCTGGGCTGTTTGGTATTAGTGATGAGCCTGATCTTCGGGATTGGCTTGATCTTGTTGCACTCGGGACGATCGCCGATGTCGTGCCGCTCGTCGGCCAAAATCGTACCTATGCGTATTATGGTTTGCAAAAGCTTGAAAGCAGCCGCAGGCCCGGCATTGCAGCGCTTAAAAAAGTCGCCGGAATCAAGGATACTGTTAATTGCGGCCAGGTTGGATTCCGTCTGGCGCCACGGCTGAATGCCGCCGGTCGAATGGAAAGCGCAGTGCCGGGTGTTGACCTGCTGCTTAACAATAGTGCCGATGAATGTGCTATCATTGCAGATGAGCTGGATACGGCTAATGCAGAGCGCCAGGCTGTGGAGCGGGGAATACTTGAACAGGCTGTTGCAATGGTTGATAGCGGCGGAAACTATCCCGCCTGCAGAAGTATTGTCCTCGCTTCACGGGACTGGCATCAGGGGGTTATCGGCATTGTTGCGTCCCGGCTGGTTGAACGCTACCATCGCCCGACTATTCTGATTGCCATTGATGAGGAAGGAAAAGCAAAAGGTTCCGGGCGCAGTATTCCTGGTTTTCATCTGCTGGAGGCGCTGACCGCCTGTCCTGATTATCTTGATCGTTTCGGAGGGCACCGCTATGCCGCCGGCATCGGTTTGGAAGCTGGAAATATTGATGCCTTTGCCGCAGCCTTTGAAGCTGCCTCTCTTCAAATCCTTGGTGACCGTGAACTTGTGCCGTCCCTTGATATTGATGGTGACGTTTGCCCGGCTGAAGTAAATCTCACCCTGACTAACGAGTTTAAACGTATGGAGCCGTTTGGAGCCGGGAATCCGGAGCCGACCCTGATGATGCGGCGTGTTACGGTGGTTGATCGCCGGATTGTCGGCGAGGGGCACCTTAAACTGCGATTGTCTGCAGGTGGACTGGTCTTTAGCGGCATCGCGTTCAGGCAGGCAGAATGCCCTGCTGACGGGCTGCTGGATATCGCCTTTTTCCCTGAGAGCAACTTCTGGAACAATGCAACTACGTTGCAATTACGTATAAAAGCGATGCGGAAGGCGGCGTCTTGATGCAAAGAAACGAACGTTTCGACAAAGCCGACAGGATCATAAAGATCGGTTTCTGGGTAAATGCCGTATTGATGGTTATGAAATTGTCAGCCGGTCACTGGGGACAGTCGGATGCCGTTTTTGCCGATGGTATCGAGAGTGCGTGTGATTTTATCGCAATATTTGCCACCATGATTGCGCTCAAGCTGGGCCGCCAGCCTTTTGATGCCAACCACCCCTACGGTCATGGCCGCGCAGAAAGCCTTGCCGCGCTTCTGATTTCACTAGTGATAGCTGCTACCGGCGGCTGGATCATGTTTCAATCGGTAATTACAATCTTCGCTGGAGATTTCAACTCACCAGGCTGGATTGCCGTTGCTGCCGCTGCCGTAACGATAGCCACCAAAGAATGGCTCTACCGATTCTCGACCCGTACGGGTAAAAAACTCGAAAGTCCGGCACTGCTGGCAATTGCCAAAGATCACCGTAAAGATGCTATTACATCAGTTGCAACACTGGTCGGTGTCATTGGTGCCTTTTTCGGGCTGGGGATCATGGATCCGCTGGCGGCCGGCCTTACCTCATTATTTATTCTGCATGTCGGTTACCAGACGTTTCGTGAAGCGTCCCACGATCTTATGGACGGGACAGCTCCGGCTGATTTTATCGACGCTCTGCAAATACTGGCAGAAAGTGTCGACCAGGTTGAACATGTGCATGAATTGCGTGCCCGGCGTTCCGGACAGTATATGATCGTAGATCTGAAGCTTGAAATGGATCCTAATATGACGGTCAAGCAATCACACGATGTTGCTACACGCGTAAAAAAACTGATTTTTGACCGTTATCCCGGCGTCGGAGACGTCATGATTCATATCAATCCTCACGACGAGGAACATGAGGATTTGATCAGATTATGAGTTTCTTCATCCGATCGGAGCAAGTCCACCCTGATCCCCGGTTTTGTCTCACCTATCCGATACTGCTGTTGTATTTCCCGAACAAACCGCCCCGTTACAGCGTGTTATCCGCACGGAAACTTCTTCGTTTACCAGCGCCTTTTCACCGGGAAACGAAACAGAGATGTAATTGCGTGACAATCCACTGCAGAATCCGGATGTAACATCGTATCTTTGAATCAGAATTTTTAGATCCTTGTCCACAAACCGCTGCAGAAATATCTCTTTTTTCTGTTTCGCAATGTTTCGTAAAGACGCTGCCCGCACGGTAACTGTCTGGGGTGACAGGTGTCCCGACATGCTCGCCGCCCTGGTACCCGGGCGGCTGGAATAGGGGAAGACATGCAGATCGGAGAATGGCAGATCTTCAAGTAATCTGACGGTATCCTGAAACTCCTCCTCTGTTTCCCCCGGAAATCCGGCGATCACGTCGGCACCGATAAAAGCGTCCGGCATGGCAACAGAAATCCGCGTCACCAGATCCCGGAATTCCCCCGAAGTGTACGGTCTCCCCATGCGCTTCAATACCGAATCGCTGCCGCTCTGCAACGGCAGATGCAGGTGCGGGCAGATGCTCTTTGATTGCGCCATCAGGCCCAGCAGTTCCTCGCTGACTTCATTGGGTTCGACCGAGCCGATACGCAGGCGGGGGACAATGTACTCGGCAGTAATTTCTCTGACGAGAGCTGTCAGCGATGTCGGTGATGAGAGGTCCAGACCATAAGCACCAAGATGGATGCCGGTCAGTACGATCTCCTTGAAGCTGTTAGCGGCAAGGTCCCGCACACCTTGCAGGATCTCGGCTGGACTGACGCTGCGGCTGCGACCACGGGCGTAGGGGACGATACAGTACGCGCAGAACGAGTTGCAGCCGTTCTGGATCTGGAGAAAAGCGCGGATATGTTCGGCAAAGCTGGTCAGTTTAAGCGGTTCGGCCCGGCTGACGGCAGCAATATCAGAAACCGAGCTAGTGGCAGATTCGAGAAAATCCGAGATGTTCTGTTTTTCCTGGTTGCCGAGCACACAATCGAGCTCGGGCATCTTTTCCAGCTCACCCGGCGCCACCTGAGCGTAGCAGCCGGTTGCAATGATGCGTGAAGCCGGGTTAAGACGGTGGGCGCGGCGGATCAGTCGGCGGGTTTCCGCGTCAGTCCGGGCAGTCACTGTGCAGGAGTTGACGATATAAATATCAGATGGTTCGGTGAAGGGGACGACGAGGTACCCGGCGGCTTTCAGCTGTTCAATCATGGCGGCCGATTCGAATTGATTGGTTTTGCATCCCAGAGTGCTGATGGCTACACGTTTCATATTTTAATAAGATCCTTTTCAAGTTTGGCAAGTGTCCTGCCGATATAAACCACAACGATCAGTGCCGCTGACCAGGTTATCACTAAAATCCCCCACCAGACGCCGACCAGTCCCAACCCCATGACCGTCGTAAACAGGTGAAACACAAACAGCGGTCCGGCTATCTGGCGGTAGAGCCCGATAGTGAGGCCGAACATCGGCATTCTGATTCCCTGCATGGCGGACACATTGATGTAGAGCAGAACGTACGCCGGCATTACAAACGCTTCTATAGCCAGAAATCTTGCTCCGGCTTCAATAACGGAGGAATCTTTGGTGAAGAGCCCCATTAATTGGTGGCGGTACAATAGTGCGGCGGCAGTCCCGCAGAGAGCAAACATAACTCCGTAGCGGAGCGAGACCCGGACTGTTTCGCGAATTCGATCGATTCTCCCGGCTCCGAAATTCTGGGCGGTGAGGGCCAGCGTGGAAATATTCAGCCCCATAACCGGCAGCAGCGCGATTTGCTCGATCCGCGTACCAATGCCATAAGCAGCGACAGCCTGCTCACCAAAGCGTCCTACAAACCAGGTGATGATGAAGATCCCGAGCGAGACGGTCATCATATTCATGGCTGATGGATACCCCTGCCTGAAAAGCTCGCGGAAATAGCTCCAGCGCGGCCGAAGATCAGCAAGACAGAAAGAGGGCATACTGCCGGTTTTAGATAATTGCCTGAACAGATAAATACCACCAAGGCACTGGATAAAAACTGTAGCCAGGGCAACCCCGGCCAGTCCAAGCGCCGGTACACCGGCACCGCCGTACATAAACCACGGATCCAGAACCAGATTGAGAAAAAAACCGCCGATCAGGAAATTGCGATACGCCAGGGTGTTGCCGTGTGAGTTGAGAATGGCATTCATCACGAAGTTAAGCAGAAAAAAAGTGCTGCCGGCAAAAATCACATTCATGTAACTGAGCGCCAGGGAAAGGTATGCCCCCCGGGCTCCCATCAGAATAAAAATGTGCGGAGCCAGTATCAATCCAGCCGCAGTCAGCAGCAGTGCATGGAACAGGGCAAAAGAGAGTGACTGCAACAGGTAGCGCCGGGCTTCGTCATGATCCTTGCGCCCGAGGGCGTTCCCGATCAGCGTGGTTGCACCGGTTGATACGCCGCTGCCGATCGCCAGGATCAGAAAAAAAACCGGGAAGGATAGTGACATGGCGGCCAGGGCGCTGGTCGAAAGTTGTCCGCCATACCAGGTGTCTACGACATTGAACATGGTGTTGAAGAAAAAACCGGTTCCGGCCGGTATGGCCAGGCGTCTTACGAGCTGTGGAATTGGCGCGGATGTCAGATCGGAAGTCATAAAAACAGGGTAAGGGGTCATGGGGCAAGGGTCAAGGAAAAACAGTCAGAGTAACAATCTCTTAAGTGTCAAAATAACGGCAAAAAATTTGCGACCACCCGGAGAAATTGGATGGGGACTAACCTGCCTATCAAGATGGACTCAATTGACGGGCCTTACTACACGAAACCTAATTCAATCCGTTTGCCGAACACCCGAGCGATTTCGAGGATTTTGACGGTAGGGTTGGTCTTGCGGGGGTTTTCCAGGCTGGTAGGAGATGTTGAACTGCCGTGCCACCTCCCTCGCTACTACCCAGAAAAAATCTGTTGTTTGAACTTTCCGGGAGAGATGCCATAGATTGATTTAAAGTGACGTGTCAAATGGCTCTGGTCAGCGAAACCGATCTCCAGCGCAGTATCAACCAGCGTGTAACCCTTGCAAATCAGCTCACGAGCTCTTTCCAGTCGTAAACGTAACAGGTATGCATAAGGCGTAATCCCTGTCTCCTTCTTGAAAAACCGAATAAGATGAAATGGAGTACAGTCAAACCTCGCGGATAATTCATTAAGGGAGATATTAACTGACAGCCGACTCTGAAAAAGATCGATAATTTTGCGCACACGCATTTTTTCATTGCCAATTACTGGCCCCTGAATTTTTGTGGTCGCATGTCTTCCTGTCAGCAAGCTGAAAGTCTCCAGTAAAGCGGACTCTTTTTCTAATAGAGATGTTGAATAATGAAGAATGCTAAATAGCTTGGCTAATAAGTCGAGACATTCAGGATCACGATAAAAATCACTTTTAAATTCAACAGAGGCGGGATTAGCGGAACTAAGTTGTCGTGCTACTGATTGAAATAGCGCAGGCTTCACATAAAAGGTCATCAGGCTACGGGATAAACAGTCAATTGTTCGGTTAGCATGGACTTCACCCGGAGCTACAATGCTAAAACTTGCGGACTGAAGAATGTTTGTGCTGCCACGTTGCGTATACTGTTCGCCGCCGCTCCTGTTGAACCAGATGCAGTATGTATGATGGAAATGGGCCGGAAAATTAAAACTAACATCAAGGCATGATAGGAGTTCAATTTCATTGAAACCAAATGGCCTGAAATAATGGATTTTATTCACTCCTTTTTACCCTGACAAACCGCTTAATCGTATCCAGAGCAACAAGTGCGGCACCAACAACAATCATAAGGCAAGCTATAGCAGTATTCCAGCTTGGCTCGGCACGTCCAAAGGAGATTAACATAATAGTAGAAATCAACGGTGCTGTATATGAAAGAGTCCCCAATAACTTAATATTTCCATGCTTTACGCCATAATCCCAGAAGAAAAATGCTGCCCCAACCGGGCCGACACCCAATGCAATAACAGCAAGCCATTCTGAACGATCCAAGCTTACACTGTTTTCTAGCAGCAGGTGACATGTTGCTGATAGAAGTGCTGTTACCCCGCAGAAACCGCCTACCAATTCAGTCGGTGATTCGCCGAGCAATCTTGATATTATCGAATATGTGGCCCAAATTAATGAACAGGAAAACGCCGCAGCATAGCCGACAATATACTCTGGCTTTAAATTAAGTGATCCTCCCTTGAGCATAATCAAAGTAGCACCTGCAAACCCGATAAATGCGCCGACAAGATGAAACCAATGCAATTTTTCTTTTGGTAACAATGCGGAAAAAATCACAATGAACAATGGCCATAAATAAGCAATGAGACTTGCTTCAACAGCAGGGGCATTTTTAAGGGCAATAAAATATAATATATGGTACCCGAAAAGTCCGAAAACACCGTTTAGCCACACAATAACGGGCTGCTTAAAGCATCTTGAGTTGGCACCTTTAAATCCCCAGAAAAGTAGTCCAACCACAAAAGCAATCGTGAAGGTCATAGCAGTCAATTGCAGCGGAGGTATTTTATTCGTAAAAGACGTTAACAATGCCAACAATCCCCACATGAGAATGGCACTAAAACCTATCATGGTAGATTTCATAGGTTCTCCAAATAATTTGAAAAAACCGGCAAGTTGAAACTGGCCTAAGTCTATATTCAACAGTTTACCATCCTGTAAAATCACCGTAATCAATCTCTACTAATCGGCCAAGTGCCGGTCTTTGCAATCAACTCATATCCATCGGCACCAACAGTAGTTATGATTGCAGCGACCCTAGCAAGACTCATCGTATCCCTACACCAACTGCCATCTGGTGCATCAAGGCTACCAAATTCATGTGAAAAACCCTCATCTGTATTGTTAATTGTATATTTTCTCAATTCTGCAAAATGCGGTGCACCTGGAAGTGGAGTAAAAACAAATGGATTTATATATGTTGCCCCAGCGGTCATCAGCATTTTACCGTAGTCAACACTGTTTTTCACGTGCTTCCGAGTTTCCAAGTAATTTTCATCCGGGTTAATGAAACCAAGCATTAACCCACAGGTCGTCTTAATGTTGTACTTTTTGAACAACTGTACTATTTTGTGAGTGTGCACTTCAATGGCATTGAGCTTTGGTTTATTTGAGGCATCAAGTGATTCATGATTTGCAGTCTCTACGGCTAAATATATACTGTAACATCCACTGTCAGCCATCGCTTTTATGAACTTTTCAGCAGTCAGCCCATTTCTTCGCGCCAATATAGTATTTCTAAACACGCTATCGTTATTAACACTTGAGTATATGATTTCTTCAGACACTTCAGGAAGAAGTGCAATGAGATTATACAAACTAACACCACCTTCTTCCATCCATGGCAAATTGTATTTTGTAAGCTTATCAAATACAGTCATTGCCCAAATTGGATCATGGAGGAGATGATCATCTTCAAGCATAAACTCTGTTACACCATTAGATTTCAAATAGCTCAGATAACTATCAAAAACTGATTCCTTCATGGATATCCACCCGCCCTGAAGACCTGGGATAGTGCAAAAATTGCATCGTGTATTACAGCCAAAAGATGAAAATCCGTAAACAAGATGTCCGTGATCTAGCTGTCGTTCTCCCGCAGAGTGATACCTTCCACTGTAGAGTTTTAAATCTATGAGAGAAAGATCGGGTATGGCAATTTCTGTTATATCAGAAATAAAGCTCCTTTTTTTTGTATACACTATTTCCCCGTTTGCCCGATAAGCGATACCATTTATTTCAGAAAGATGACGAGAGTTTCTTCCAGTCAGTACGTCGAGCAGCTCGGTAAATGTATAATCTGCTTGACCGAGAACAACAAAATCTATAGGAGAAGTCAAAAGTGCCTCTGCTGGGAGACCATTTGAATGAACGCCTCCCATGATTACAGGAACATCAGGAGTCATCTGCTTGATAAGATCAGCAACCTCACAGGCATTACCCCATTGATGAGAGTAGGGGCATGTAATCGCAACCACATCTGGTTTGTATAATTTCACCTTGTTTGCTAGAGATATTGAGGTTAGGCCATATGATAGTATTGTGCTGTCTTCTGTGCTTTTAAAGTATTCTCTCTCTTCTTCCCATCCCTCGTATACAACATCAATAATTTTCACATAATATCCTGATTTTTTTGCTAAAGTTCCAATTCGGAGAAGCCCCATAGGTATACCTGCTCGTTTCATTTCTTCCAAATGGGTAATTCCCATGTCTTTTAGACATAATGTCCGCCAGTAGAATAAAAAAAGGACTCGCCCCTTGCTAACGT